>NC_008027.1:2400000-2740000 GCF_000026105.1 Pseudomonas entomophila L48 | reverse complement strand
CACCGCTACACAGGAAATTCCACCACCCTCTACCATACTCTAGCTCGCCAGTTTTGGATGCAGTTCCCAGGTTGAGCCCGGGGCTTTCACATCCAACTTAACGAACCACCTACGCGCGCTTTACGCCCAGTAATTCCGATTAACGCTTGCACCCTCTGTATTACCGCGGCTGCTGGCACAGAGTTAGCCGGTGCTTATTCTGTCGGTAACGTCAAAACAGCAAGGTATTAACTTACTGCCCTTCCTCCCAACTTAAAGTGCTTTACAATCCGAAGACCTTCTTCACACACGCGGCATGGCTGGATCAGGCTTTCGCCCATTGTCCAATATTCCCCACTGCTGCCTCCCGTAGGAGTCTGGACCGTGTCTCAGTTCCAGTGTGACTGATCATCCTCTCAGACCAGTTACGGATCGTCGCCTTGGTGAGCCATTACCCCACCAACTAGCTAATCCGACCTAGGCTCATCTGATAGCGCAAGGCCCGAAGGTCCCCTGCTTTCTCCCGTAGGACGTATGCGGTATTAGCGTTCCTTTCGAAACGTTGTCCCCCACTACCAGGCAGATTCCTAGGCATTACTCACCCGTCCGCCGCTGAATCAAGGAGCAAGCTCCCGTCATCCGCTCGACTTGCATGTGTTAGGCCTGCCGCCAGCGTTCAATCTGAGCCATGATCAAACTCTTCAGTTCAATACTGCTTGGGTTTTTAAGAAACCCTAAACTTGGCTCAGCAATCTCAAATGACTATGTGATTTCTCGCATGGCCACTTGTGATGCTGATAATCTTGGTGACTATCAGCCCGTACTCACAAGCACCCACACGAATTGCTTGATTCAATTTGTTAAAGAGCGATTGGTTAAGAGCGTTTCGTCTCAACCGAGGCGCGCATTCTACGCTAACCTCATTTCGTGTCAAGCGTTATTTTCGAAGTTTTTCGTTCAACTTCAACCGCTTAACTCGCTGCGATCTCTCGTAGCGGGAGGCGAATCATACAGCGTTACAACTTGCTGTCAACCACCTTTTTCACCGCTTTCGATGTGAAACCGAAGCCCTTTCAGCACCTTCGAACTCGCTTAACTCGTTGATTCTCAAGGAGTTTCGCGTTCCGTTGTCGCTGGAAGTGGGGCGCATTATAAGGGGATCTGAAACCCCGTCAACCTTTAATTTCAAATAATTAGCGGAAAGAGCGCGTCAGGGCTGCCGGGCGTGTGCTCAGCACCTGCACCGCCCTTGGGATCGAGCGCCGCCTTGCGGATGAATCCGCTCCTACAGGTTTGGCACGATACGGCATGTCGACGGGCGCCGAGGCGAGCGACCATGGCCTTACAGGTACGGTACGTTGCAATAGAGGTAGGAGCGGATTCATCCGCGATGCGCCGCGCGGGCGGCGCTCGATCCCAAGGGCGCTGCACCTCCAACGTCGAACGCTTGGGTCCAAGGGTAGCCCTCACGACCACCTGCTTGTAATCAACAGCAGGCGCTCTATTTCAGGGCACTCCATCGATCACGCTGATGATGACTATCGAAACGCGCATCTGTTTGAATGCAAAGACCGCCGCCTATAATCGCCGCCGAATTGTCTCCCCGCTCCTCTCGCCTGCTCCAGGCGACACTCCCTTGGAATCCACACCATGCCAAGCGCCAGCCAGGCCCCTCACGGCCGTCCCGAACATGATCAGCAAAGCGTCAGCCAGCAGTGGCTGGCAATTCTCTCGGTTGCCGTGGGTGCCTTCGCCCTGGTTACCAGCGAGTTCCTCCCGGTCGGAGTGCTCAACGATGTCGCCAGCGACCTCGGCATCAGCGCCGGCCACGCCGGGCTGATGGTGACCCTGCCCGGCATCATGGCGGCCCTCGCCGCCCCCTTGCTGTCGGTGGGCATCGGCGCCCTGGACCGGCGCTACCTGCTGATCGGCCTGACACTGATCATGATCATCGCCAACGCGGTCGTGGCCTACGCCACCGACTTCAGCCTGCTGCTATTTGGCCGGGTACTGCTGGGCATCAGCATCGGTGGCTTCTGGGCCACCGCCATTGCCCTCAGCGGCCGCCTGGCGCCCAAGGGCGTGAGCGTGGCCCAGGCCACCTCGATCATCATGGTCGGGGTGACATTGGCCACCGTGCTTGGCGTGCCGGTGGGCACTTGGCTGAGCGGCTTGATGGGGTGGCGCACGACCTTCCTGGTCACTGCATTGGTGGGCATACCGGTGCTGCTGGCGCAGGTCTTCCTGCTGCCGCGGCTCAACCCGGACAAGGCCATCCGCATCAGTGACCTGCCTGCCCTGTTCGTCAACCCGAAGGCTCGGGTCGGCCTGATCGCTGTCCTGCTGATCGGCCTGGCGCACTTCGCCGCCTATACCTATGTCGCGCCGTTCTTCAAGCACAACGCCAGCTTCGACGGGCCAACCATTGGTTCCCTGCTGTTGCTCTATGGCGTGGCCGGGGTACTGGGAAATATCTTCGCCGGTTTCGCCGCCAACCAGAGCGTGCGCCACACATTGATGCTGGTCGCGCTGATGATCGGCGTCGGCACCGCGCTGTTCCCCTACTTCGCCACCAGCCTGACCGGCGCGGCGATGCTGATCGCGCTGTGGGGTTTCGCCTTCGGCGCCTTCCCGGCCTGCGCCAGCATCTGGATGTTCGTCGTGGCGCCCAAGGATGTCGAACGCGGCATGCCGCTGTTCGTCGCCATGTTCCAGGTGATCATCGCCCTGGGCTCGTTCTTCGGCGGGCAGATCGTCGACCAGATGGGCAGCGCGGTGCTGTTCAGCCTGGCCACGGCGCTGGTTGGCTGCGGTTTTGTCACGGTGCTTGTGCTGGGACGTAGCGTCAGCAACCGCCTGGCGGCTCAACCGTCCTGATGCTTGGCGGTGGCCTTGCAGTGCTCGATCTCGAATGCGCTGCAACGCTCCCGCCACCACCTTTAAAACGCCCTCCTTCTATAACGCCTTCATTTCAGCAATGTCTCGCACCACCGCGTCCGCAGAGTGGTCGAACATCGCCTGCTCCTGCGCATCCAGGGGCAACTCGATCACCCGTGCAAGCCCCTCTGCCGCCAGCACGCAGGGAACACCCATGGCAATGTCGCTCCGCCCATACTCGCCCTCGAGAATCGCGACCGTCGGCAGGATGCGATTGCGCCCGTTGGCGATGGCATCCACCATCTGCGCAATGGCCACACCCGGCGCATCGCAGGCGCTCCCCATTTTCTTCAATCCCAGGATCTCGCCGCCGCCCTGGCGTGTACGCTGCACAATCCGGTCTATCTGCTCACTGGAGAGAAAGTGAGACAGCGGCACCGAGCCGACCGCGCAGTAGCGCATCAACGGCACCATGCTGTCGCCATGCCCGCCCAGGACCAGCGCCGTGATATCCCGGGCGGAAAAACCGGTTTCCTCGGCAATGAAGCACTTCATGCGCGCGGTATCCAGCACCCCCGCCTGCCCGAACACCTTGCCACGCCCCAGCCCACTCAGGCTCCAGGCCCGGTAGGTCAGCACGTCGACGGGGTTCGACACCACCAGGACCGTTGCCGCCGGGGCGTGACGGTTGATGTCCTGCATGATGCCGTCGAGAATCGGCAGGTTGATGCTCAGCACGTCCTGGCGCGACTGGCCGGGCTTGCGCGGCACGCCCGCGGTAATCACCACCAGGTCGGAATCCTGCAGCATCTCGGCATTGGCGCCGCCGTGAACCCGGGTATCGGAACCGGACTCGACGGCGGCCTGCCAGATGTCCAGCGCCTTGCCCTGCGCCAGGTCGCCCTGCACATCGACCAGCATCAACTCACGGCAGTATTCCTCCCGGGCGATGATCTGCGCCGCCGCCTCACCGACCATGCCGGCACCCACGATTGATAGCTTGTTCACCTCACACCTCTCTCAGCGCGCTGATCGCCGCGCGCTCGGCTGTACAGAGAAGTATTGCCCGCCAAAGCCAAAGGGCCACTCGAAGGCGAATTCCTTTCAAGACTGGGTCTAGCCTCGTCAGGAGGTCAGTTTAGGTCGGTACCCTACCCGGCTCGCGAGATTGCCTCTGCAAGAAACGGTGCCGTCCGGCTGCCTCGCGCACTCGCCACCTGTCGAGGGGCACCCGCCGCGACAATGCGCCCTCCCGCCTCGCCCGCACCCGGCCCCACGTCGATCACCCAGTCCGCCTGGGCCACCGCGCGCATGTCATGCTCGATCATCACGACGGTGTTGCCGGCATCGACCAGGCGTTGCAACTGCACCAGCAACCGGTCGGCGTCCGAGGCGTGCAGCCCGGTGGTCGGCTCATCGAGCACGTACAGGCTGCGCCCTCTCTGGCTGCGCTGCAGCTCCGTGGCGAGCTTGATGCGCTGCGCTTCGCCTCCCGACAGTTCCGTGGCGGGTTGGCCCAGACGCAGATAGCCCAGCCCGATCTCGCGCAGTAGCAGCAGTGGCCTTGCCACGGCATCTTCTGCGGCGAAGAAGTCATGGGCTTGCTCCACCGTCATCTGCAGCACTTCGGCGATGTTGCGCCCCTTCCAGCGCACTTCGAGGGTGGCCTCGTTATAGCGGGCGCCATGGCAGGTCGGGCACGGCGCATAGACACTGGGCATGAACAACAGCTCCACGCTGACGAAGCCTTCGCCTTCACAGGTTTCGCAGCGGCCCTTGGCCACATTGAAGGAGAACCGGCCCGCGTCGTAACGACGGCGGCGCGCATCTGGCGTGCCGGCGAACAGCTTGCGCACGTGGTCGAACAAACCGGTGTAGGTGGCCAGGTTGGACCGTGGCGTGCGGCCGATCGGCTTCTGGTCAACCTGGACCAGGCGTTGGACAGCCTGCAGATCACCCGCGAGATGGCCACCGGTAACCTCGATCACTGATGGCCCTTCGGCGTTCGCGTTGTCAGCCGCATCGTCCTCAGGCTCATGCCCCAGGTGCAGCAGCAACAACTCCGGCAGCGCCTGCGCGACCAGGCTGGACTTACCCGACCCGGAGATCCCGGTCACCGCCGTCAGCACACCGAGCGGAATGCTCGCGTCCACGCCGTGCAGGTTGTGCCGCCGGATACCCCGCAGCTCCAGCCATCGCGCCGCTGCGCGCCCATGGCTGGCAGGCGCGCGTTGCTCATCGAACAGATAACGCGCGGTACGCGACTCGGCCACTTCGCGCAAACCGTCCGGTACGCCGCTATAGAGTACGCGTCCGCCGCGCTCGCCCGCGTCCGGCCCCACATCCACCAGCCACTGGGCGCGGCGCATCAAATCCAGGTCATGCTCCACCACGAACACGGAATTGCCGGCGTCGCGCAATGTGTCCAGCGAGTCGTACAGCGCCTGGCTGTCAGCGGGGTGCAGGCCTGCCGAGGGTTCGTCTAGCACATACACCACGCCAAACAGCAGGGAACTCAGTTGCGTGGCCAGGCGCAAGCGCTGCAGTTCGCCGGCCGACAGGGTCGGCGTCGCCCGGTCCAGCGTGAGGTACCCCAGGCCCAGTCCACGCAACTGTTGCAGACGTGCCATCACGGCGCCGGCCAGGCGTTGCGCGGCGAGGCGCTTTTCCTCCGACAGCGCGCAGGTACGCCGCACGTCCGGCGATACCGCATGAACCGCACGACCGGTTGCAGCGCGTTCGGCCCGGTCACGCCGAGTCGCCTGCCGATCGGTTCCCTGCCCGGCCGAGTGAGCGCGAAAATCACCTTGGGCGATAGGCGCCAGCAATGCCGCCAAGCGGTCCAGGGGCATTTGCATGAACGCGCCGATGTCCACGCCAGCAAAGGTCACGGATAAGGCTTCGGCCTTGAGCCGCTTACCGTGGCAAGTAGCGCACAGCTTCCCTTCCAGGTAGCGCGACACCCGTTTTCTCATCAACGCGCTTTGCGTGCTGGCGAAGGTGTGCAGCACATAACGTCGGGCGCCGGTGAAGGTCCCCATGTAGCTGGGCTCGCGCTTATCCTTGAGCGCCTCGCGGGTCTCGGCGGGCGTAAGGCCCGCGTATACCGGCACCGTAGGGGTTTGCTCGGTGAACAGGATCCACTCCCGGTCCTGCTTCGGCAGGTCCTTCCAGGGACGATCGACGTCGTAGCCCAGGGTGACCAGGATGTCGCGCAGGTTCTGGCCATGCCAGGCAGGTGGCCAGGCGGCGATAGCGCGCTCGCGGATGCTCAACGAGGGGTCCGGCACCATGCTGGCCTCCGTCACCTCGTACACATGGCCCAGCCCATGGCACGCCGGGCAGGCCCCTTGCGGCGTGTTCGGCGAGAAGTCCTCGGCGTACAGCATCGCCTGATCAGCCGGGTAGGCCCCGGCGCGCGAGTACATCATGCGTACCAGGCTGGAGAGCGTGGTCACGCTCCCCACGGAAGAACGCGCGTTGCTCGCCCCGCGCTGCTGCTGCAACGCCACCGCTGGCGGCAGGCCGTCGATGGCATCGACGTCGGGAACGCCCACCTGGTCGATCAGGCGCCTGGCATAGGGTGCGACCGATTCGAAGTAGCGCCGCTGCGCCTCGGCGTAGATCGTACCGAACGCCAGCGAGGACTTGCCCGAGCCGGAAACGCCTGAAAACACCACCAGCGCATTGCGTGGGATGGCGACATCCACGTCCTTGAGATTGTTTTCCCGAGCGCCGCGCACCTCCACCAGGCCACTGGCCGCGGCGCCGCACGAGGATTCACCGTATGTTGGGTCTGGCATGTGTACGAGTCCTGCAGTTGGTGGATGGCAACGTGCTCAAGGTTCGAGTCATGGCATCAGGGCGTGGCATCTTCCGCTGCCGGGTCGCCGTGCGCATGCCTGATCCGCCGCACCGTCCACCAGATCGACAGGATCACCAAAGGCACCAGGCCTGCAATGACCAACTCAGGTGCCACCTTGTCGTGAACGCCGGGAATGCCTTTGAGCAGGTAAGCCAGCAGACTGACCACGTAATAGGAGATGGCGGCCACGGACAGGCCTTCGACGGTTTGCTGAAGGCGCAGCTGCAACTTGGCGCGATTGTTCATCGAAGCCAGCAGGTCGCTGTTCTGGCGTTCCAGCTCAACGTCGATCCAGGACCGCAACAATGCGATTGCCCGGGTCAGCTTGTCGGACAGCTTTGCCTGGCGCTCCTTGACCGATTGACACGTGCGCATGGCCGGCGCGATACGGCGATTGAGGAAATCGCGCCAGGTGCAATACCCCGATACCGACGTCTCCGACAATGCTTCCAGCCGCTCCTCGACGATCTGGTAGTAGGCCCGGCTGGCACCGAAGCGATAGAGGTTCGCCGCGGCACCGGCCTCCAGGTCGGCACCCAGCGTCGTGAGTTCGGCCAGCAGGAGGTCATTGTCCCGCCGAGCCCCCTTGCCGCTGCGCATCTCATTGGTGATGGCCGCGAGCTGCGACTCCATACGCCTGAGGTCCACCGTCATCGACCGTGTCAGTGGCAGGGCCAGCAAGGCCAGGGTTCGATAGGTCTCGATCTCCAGCAGGCGCTGGACGAGCGCCCCTGCCCGCGCCTGGGTCAGGCCACGGTCGAGCACCAGGATGTTCGTCAGGCCATCCGCATCCTGCCGAAAGTCGGTCACGATGGCGGCCGCGCCGTTCTCCACCACCGAGTAACACAGGCTGACGGGGTCGAAACGCTCGAGCGCCTGCTCGGTTACCGAGGTCCAGGGCAGCAGATTCAAGCGGATACCGGCAATCACCGGGCCGGGCGGGACGAAGCCATGCTTGAAGGGGTTTTCGCCACAGGGTTCTCCGGTCTCGGGGTCCAGCGAAGCGCTCCAGAGGTAGGTCGAGAACTCCGTGTGCTTTTCACAGTGCAGATCACCTTCGTCCCACGTCAGGCCGTGCAGCGCAGCCACATTGTCGGGCTGCGCAACGCCCAGGCGCCGAGACAGCTCGGTCATTGCCTCCTGGTCCCTGGCGGGGTCGCCTTCAGTCATGAACGCCAACTGCAGCAAGGTTCGCGGTGCCTGCACCAGCAGGTGTGGGCGCGCATGCACTTCGTCCACGGCCAGGTTTCGACCGGCATGGGCCGGCATACCGTACACGCGGGTAACGGCGGCTGTCGTATCGTTCAGGGGCGGCGGTTTCATAGCGGCCTCGTTTCTCGTCTGTCCAGGCATGCCGCGCTTCGCGTTCGACGCCTTCGGGCGGATCGGTGCGAGAACAGCGACAAGCGCTCACGTCAAAGGGTAGGCACGGCGCAGGGAACCCCACACCGGGCATTAGGTTCTTGCCGCTCAGTCATTGGTCACTGAGCGAATAGGCTCGCCTGCGTTCATTGGAACGAACGCTTCAAGCTCAGGGAAATGGATGCGAAAGGTGTTGGGTCGGCCTCCCCCTTCGCTGCGTCCTCCACCCCGCCAGGCAGTTGGGTGCGCCCCTTTGATGCCCCAACACGCTATCAGCGCCGCCGGCAACGCTGAATCTCACGAGCCCGTCGAACCTGCCCAGGTACGACGACTAGCGTAGATAGGAGCGCACGATGGAAATCGTGTCGTCGATCGTCTGCTTCTGCGAATCGCTCCTGGCCTCCGTCTGCGGGAATTCTTCACGCAGGTAGCTCTCCAGGATCGCCGCCATCAAGCCGTTGACGGCACCACGGACAGCCGCCAGTTGCTGAAGAATCGCAGCGCATTCGGCACCATCGTCCAGTGCTTGTTCAAGGGCGCCTACCTGGCCTTTGATACGTCGTACACGGGTAAGCGCCTGTTTTTTCTCGCGTGGGTTGTGGGGCATCGAACACCTTCAAGGGTTACGAGCAGCCGTCATACTATACTGCCGTGTAGTATAAAAAGCATGCTAATGGGTGGAAATCCTCGCTTGAACGAGGGCCACTCATGCTAGTCCAATTCCCCCTTGAAGCGCATCCTCCGATTCCGAAGTCGCCCGTATTGAAAACGACACGCCAATCCACGGCCCTGTCACAGGCACTATCGGTTCGGAGGCTGCCTGGTCGGGTCGGCGGAACGCATGATCAGGCGTGAACCGCGATAACCGACGCTATGGTTCCATACCCAGCTAAGCGCAACGCTCAGTCGATTGCGCACGCCAATCAGGAAATAGATGTGCGCAAGCTTCCAGATCCACCAGGCGATGGCGCCGCGCAGCGTAATCCGCCCCATGTCGATCACGGCAAGGCTGCGGCCGATGGTGGCAAGGTTGCCCTGGTGCTTGTACTTGAAGGGCTCGTCGACGGGCTTGCCCTTCAAGTGCCGCTTGACCAGGTTGGCCACGTACTTGCCTTGCTGCTTGGCCGCGGGCGCGATACCTGGCACATACTTTCCGTCGGCCATCGCCGAGGCCGCGGTGTCACCGATGACAAAGATCTCGGGGCGCCCCGGCACACTGAGATCCGGCCTGACGAGCACCCTCCCCGCACGATCCGATTCGGCGCCCAACCACCGGGCTGCCGGTGAAGCTTGTACCCCGGCGGCCCAGATGATGGTCCTGGCCTGGAGTGGCTTGCCAGCGACCACGACCCCCTCGGCGGAGCAGTCCGTTACCGGAGCCCCCAGCGCCACCTCGACCCCGAGCTTCTCAAGCGCCCGGCGGGTATAGTCCGACAGCTTCTCGGGAAACACCGGCAACAAGCGTGTTCCCGCCTCGATCAACACAACTCGCGTGGCACGCGGATCGATGGCGCGGAAATCACGCGCCAACGTACCCTTGGCCAGTTCAGCGATAGTGCCCGCCAGCTCGACGCCCGTCGGGCCACCGCCAATGATCACGAATGTCTGCAGGGCGGCACGTTCCGCCGGGTTGCTGCTGCGCTCGGCCTCCTCGAAGGCGCTGAGGATCCTGCCGCGAAGGGTGGCGGCATCCTCCAGGGTCTTCAAGCCAGGCGCGTGCTGCTCCCACTCATCGTGCCCGAAGTAGGCATGGGTGGCGCCTGTGGCGAGGACGAGCGTGTCATAGCCAACGGTCGAACCGTTATCGAGGATGACCTGCCGCGCCTTGACGTCGACGCCTTGCACGTGCGCCATGAGCGTCTGCACATCCTGGCGATTGCGGAACAGGTAGCGGATCGGCCAGGCGATCTCGGACGTCGAGAGAGAGGCCCCCGCCACTTGGTAAAGCAAGGGCTGGAACAGGTGGTAGTTGCGGCGGTCGATGATCGTTACATCAACGTCGGCGCCCGACAATCCATTGACGACGTCCAGCCCACCGAAGCCGGCGCCTACGACGACAACATGATGCCGCTTGTCAGAGGTCTTTTTCATCATCAGGGTCTCCCATTGTTCAGCGATTCAGTGCGGCCGCATGGTGGGCCATGTGCTCGCTCAAATAAGTGGAAACAAAGTAGTAGCTGTGGTCATGCCCCGTTCGCAGATTGAGCGTCAATGGATGACCCGCTTGCGCACAAGCGGTACGCAACCGTTCGGGGCGCAGCTGATGCTCGAGAAACTCGTCGTTCAACCCCTGGTCGACCAGCAACGGCAAGCGCTCTTTCGCCGTGCGAATCAGCTCGACCGTGTCATAAGCCTTCCAGGCCTGCGGGTTGTGTTCGCCCAGGTAGGCCGCAAATGCCTTCTGCCCCCAGGGCACCTGCGTGGGCGCCACGATCGGCGAGAACGCCGAGACACTTTGATAGCGACCTGGGTTGCGCAGTGCGATCACCAGCGCGCCGTGGCCGCCCATCGAATGCCCGCTGATGCCACGTCGCTGCGTCGCCGGGAAGTGGCGCTCTACCAAGGCCGGCAACTCATCGACCACATAGGAGTACATCCGGTAGTGGTTGCTCCAGGGCAAAGCCGTGGCGTCCACGTAGAAGCCCGCCCCTTGGCCAAGGTCATAGGCGGCATCGTCGGCGACGTGCTCGCCGCGGGGGCTGGTATCGGGAGCAACGACAATGATCCCGTGCTCCGCGGCGTAACGCTGTACCGCGCCCTTGGTGATGAAATTCTGTTCCGTGCAGGTCAGGCCGGAAAGCCAGTACAGCACCGGTAGTTTCTTGTGCTCGGCCTGGGGCGGCAGGTAAATGCCAAACCTCATCGTGCAACCGAGCATGGTTGATTCGTGTTGATAAACGTCCTGCCAACCCTCGAAGCTGGCGTGATGCTCGATACGTTCCATGGAGCGTCTCCACATTTCGACAAAGGCGTACCCAGTCGTTGTTCGAAACGACGGATCGTCTGGTTCAGGATCGGGGCATGAGCGCCACATCCAGCGCGCTCGTCATGGTCGGCCCCGTGTCGGATCGCCTTCGTTGCGGCAAGCGAAACAACACAGGGCCCGGAGCCCGGCTCGGTCGAACCGGGCGCCGAGTGCCGCTGACCGGTCGGCATGCCGGAACGGTCGCGGCTTGGGTGCAGAGAGGGGTCGCTCAGACGGGCTGCAGCCCTTTCAAGACGACCTCACGCCTCCTTGGTTTCAGACAAAGGCGTAGACGCACACCTTGTTGCCGGCAGGGTCGCGCAGGTAGGCCGCATGAGCACCCGGCAGGTGACCACGTGGACCTGGTTGGCCTTCATCGGTACCACCCGCGGCGAGGCCCGCGGCATGGAACGCAGCCACTTCGGCTGGGGTGGCGGCCGCGAAGCCTACCGTCACACCGTTGCTGGTGGGTGCCGCGCCATTGCCTGGACGGGCGATGATGAACGCAGGTTTGTCGCGACCGTACAGCACCCAGTCGTTACCGAAAGGCCCCAGGTTCTTGATGCCGAGGGCACCCAGGGCGGCATCGTAGAATGCGACCGACTTCTGCATATCGGCGGCGCCGAGGAAGACGTGGGAGAAGATGTCGTTACCGGAAATTACTGGAGTAGCCATTGAAGTGTTTCCTTGATGTGTGGTGTTTGAAGATCAGTAGTGAATGACAGTGCGAATCGACTTGCCTTCATGCATCAGGTCGAACGCTTCGTTGATTTCATCGAGCCCCATGGTGTGGGTGACGAACGGCGCCAGGTCGATCTCGCCTTTCATCGCGTCTTCCACCATGCCTGGAAGCTGGGTGCGCCCCTTGACGCCGCCGAAGGCGGAGCCCTTCCAAGTCCGGCCCGTGACCAGCTGGAACGGACGGGTGGAGATTTCCTTGCCGGCGCCGGCGACGCCGATGACGATCGACTGGCCCCAGCCACGATGGGCGGCTTCCAGCGCCGAGCGCATGACATTGACATTGCCGATGCACTCGAAGGTGTGGTCGACACCCCAGCCGGTCATTTCGATCAGCACTTCGTGAATCGGCTTCGCATGGTCCTTGGGGTTGATGCACTCGGTGGCCCCGAACTGGCGGGCCAGCTCGAACTTGGCCGGGTTGGTGTCGATGGCGATGATGCGACCCGCCTTGGCTTGGCGCGCGCCCTGGATCGCCGCGAGGCCAATACCGCCGAGGCCGAACACCGCCACCGAATCACCTGGTTGTACCTTGGCCGTGTTGTGCACCGCGCCGATACCGGTGGTCACGCCACAACCCAGCAGGCAGACGTGCTCCGGATTGGCGTCCGGGTTGATCTTGGCCAGCGAGACTTCGGCGACCACGGTGTACTCGCTGAAGGTGGAACAGCCCATGTAGTGGAACAGCGGCTGGCCGTTGTACGAGAAGCGGGTGGTGCCGTCGGGCATCAGGCCTTTGCCCTGGGTGGCGCGCACCGCCACGCACAGGTTGGTCTTGCCGGACTTGCAGAACAGGCACTCGCCACATTCGGCGGTGTAGAGCGGGATAACGTGATCGCCGGGTTTCACGCTGGTCACGCCTTCGCCGACCTCCATGACGATACCCGCACCCTCATGCCCCAGCACGACCGGGAAGAGGCCTTCAGGATCGTCACCCGACAGGGTGAACGCATCGGTATGGCAAACGCCGGTGTGGGTGATCTTGACGAGTACCTCGCCCTTGCGCGGCGGCTCGACGTCGATCTCGACGATTTCCAGTGGTTTTCCTGGCCCGAAGGCGACTGCTGCACGTGATTTCATGATGTCACTTCCCTTTCTGGATGGTCCCCGTCGCCAACCCTTTCGGGGGTGGCACTAGGTGAATCGACCGAACGATGGAGATGGTTTCGTTGATGGACTGATTGCGCGAGTCGCTGCTCGCCCCTCTTTCAGGAAACTCCTCCCGAGGATGGTTATCCGCAACGGCCACCATCAGGCCGTGGATCGCACTGCGCCCGCCCAAGCGGCGAAGTGCTGTTTTCCTGCTCTTCAAGACATCGAGACATTGCTGTCTGTGCCGTGAATGTGAAAATACTATACCCCCCTATAGTATAAAACAACAAGCTGATTTTTCTCCGCGTCCCCGACCTACCCTCCTGGGTGCGCCAGGCGCTCGATAGCGCACTCCGAGGCTTGCCGAACGACAATCGACCCTTGCCCGACGTTTTACCGCTCGTCAGTGTGGTCGCAACCTCGAACGCAGTTTTACAAAATCTGTCATGGACTGACCGAGCACACTGAGCGCCGCCCGACGGGATCGAGTGGCAGGCAGGTGCCTGGGCGCCCTGCCCTCGCCCCCAGGCACCGAAAGGCCATCGCTTTGGTTTTCGCCTATATTGATTCGTTCACACGCTCGTTGCGCCACTGAGCGTGACTGCCTGCAAACCCTGCTGAACATGGGGGGAACTTGATATGGCTACAGTCATTGAACACCCGCTGGACACCCGAGACGGTGGCGCACGGCATCACCCTGAAAGGTCCTGCCTCCAGCGGACACTGAGGTACATCAACGAGAACCTGCATACCGCCCTGCCCCTGACCGAGCTGAGCAACGTCTTCGGTGCCAGCCGCTGTCGTTTTGCCGCCACCTTCAAGCAATGCACCGGATATACCCCCCACGCCTATATCCTGCACCGCAAGATACTGCGTGCCCAGGACATGCTCCGGCACACGAACAACCCCATTATCGAAGTGGCCCTGGATCTTGGCTTCAACAGCCAGCCTCACTTCACCAGTGCCTTTCGCAAGGAAGTGGGGGTAACGCCGGCCCGATGGCGGCATGAGCACCCCTGACAGCCCAGGCACGCTTTGTGCGGGCCATAAAGGTGATTTCGCTGCCGTCCAATGCATGTGCCCTACGTGAGGCCCGAGCGTTGCACAAGGAAGCCTGTAGTGCATTTTCTCCAGCCAAGGTATGTTCCGACCTGAACCGCCAAGGACAGGGACACAGGCGCCATGAAGCATGGAATGGACAGGCATTTGAAAGGCACAGGACCAACGACGGCGATGCGCAACATCATCGTGCTGCGCCTGCTGTTCGTCATGGCCAATGCGCTGGGGCCTTTCGCAGCCCTGTTCTTCAACCGGCACTACGCGCTCGACAGCTCGGCGGTGGCGCTTGTGATCACGCTGATCTCGGCGTTCTACCTGGCGGGGAACTTGTTGGGCGGGACCCTGGCCAGTCGCTGCTCCATTCGCCTGCTGTTGCTGGGCACATCATTGTGCGCTTCAGTCTTTCTGCTGCTCGCGATGATGCTCGACACTCCGACTGCATCCATCGCCATGGTGCTGATGTTCATGCTCTGCGCAGGCCTGGTCACGCCCGTGTTCAGCGTGCTGACATCACTGGCGGCGGATGACGGCAACCGCATCGCGTCCTTTGGCTACCTGCACCTGGCCCACAACCTGGGGGGCGCGCTGCTGTTTGTCATTGGTGGGTACCTGCTGGGCCTCGATAGCCGTTACCTGATGGTCTTCGCCACAGGGATCAGCACCTTGTGTTTCGTCTCGAGCCTTTTGCTGACGCTGCCCGAGCGGCAGGTCCAGCCCTCTGCGGCAAGGGGTGCGGGCTTGCGCAACCTGCTCGACGTGCCACGGCTCGTGATCATCGCCGGCGCGATGTTCTTCGCCACGGCGGTACTGGATGCGCAGCGTGAGTACCAACTGCCGCTGTGGCTCGACGCGATCGCCGTCGAGCAGGCGGCTAGCACCTTTGCCGCAGTGGGGCTCGTCAATGCCTTGCTGGTGGTCTTGCTGACACAGCCACTGATCGCATTGACCGCGCGCTTCGGCGCGCTCACCAACCTGGCGCTGGCTGCCCTGTGCTACGGCATCGGCTTCGGTGCCTATGCGCTGTTCGAGCAAACAGCGTTGATCCTGTCGTTCACTCTGTTCTGGACGATGGGCGAGATTCTCGGCATCACCCATATCACCGCGTTGATCTCCCAGGAGGCCCCATTGCAGACCCAGGCCCGTCTCTTTTCCCTGATCCCCATCCTGCTGGCGACCGCCAGAATGGTCTCGGTGGGGTTGGGCGCCTCGTTGATCGCCAGCGTCGGGTTCACGCTGAGCTGGAGCCTTTACGGCGTATTGGGGGTATTGTTCGCAGGCGCCAGCCTGTGGTGGTTCAGGCGGGAAGTCGCAGTCGCGCCAGCCTCGTCGGCGCAGGACAGTTGAGCGAGGAAGCGAGCAGCCAGTGCCGACTGGCCGCTCGCCAAACCATTCGACGGCGTCGAATCACCCATGAATCCAGAACGCACTCTCGGCAAACTGCTCGCCGTTCCACCAGTTGGCCGTTCCCGTCTCCATGCGGAAATTCCTTGCCCCAGCCTGGCTCTGCAATGGCGCCACCACCTCGCCATTGGCATCACGCCTCGCGCTCTTCTGCGCCGTTTCAGGGACGACGGCAACGATGTGCCCGGACTTCCCTTCCGCCTTGCGCCGCGCGACGATCAGCGCCACGCCGCCCTGGTTGGCGGCCTGCTGCAATTTGCTCAGGGTGCCCGTCTGGCGCCAGCCGAAGTCGGGGCCAAAATCGCGCAGCCAGCGGAACAAATCGTTGGCCCGCATTTCGCGCAGGGTCGTGCCGATCAGTGGCTCGACCGGCTTGCCCTGCGACAACGTGATCAGCGCTTTCTCCGTCCACCACGCCCGCGGCAGGTAGGCACCTGCCAGCATGCAGTAGTCATGGCAATAGATATTGCAGAAGGTCAAGCCGTCCCTGGGCTGGTAGCGCTTGTGCGCTGGTTTTTCCACCGCCAGCCAGTCAACGATGGCCGCCAGTTCAGCGCGCAAACTGTCGGCCGAATCACCAAGCCGCTGTGGCATGTTCGCTTCGTTGAGTGAGTGGGCACCGGCGAAATCGATCCGACGCGTCATCACACCCGGCTTGCGTGGCATGGAAACGGCGACGATACCGCTGGCAGGGGGTAACGCAGACGGGCTGACAACCGGAATGTCCTGTACTGTCGAATCTGCGACCAGGAATTTCTGCGCAACGAAACCGCGCAGCAAGGCACCGTTGAGCGACGTCTCCACCTCCACAAAACCATTGCGCACTTTGCCGGTGACGGCTCGCACTGGCTGGCCGTCCGGCAGGTTGGCGATCACGTTGGCTTGCGGCGGGTCGCTTTTGCGCGGTTCGCTGCGCATGCGCAACGGGCTCTCGCGCGTGTCGACCCGGAAGAATTCGCCTTGTGCCGTCAGTTCGCTGGGAGGGGGCACCAATGAGAGTCCCGGCGCAGGCTGAGGCAACAGTGGCGGCTGGCCCTCCACGGCAACGGTGTGAGCCAGGCGGATGAAGTCGAAGAGGTTCTCGCCATAGAACCGCTTACCGTCGAAAAAGCCCTGGCGCAGCCCTTTGCGGGGATTGAAGCCGCCGGTGTTGTAAGCAATGCCGACGGCCGCAAGTTCCATGTCACTGAGGGACGGTCGCTTGCTCAGACCGAGTTGCTTGAGGCCGCGCTTCAATTCGGCAACGCTCAGTTGCAACGCATCGTCGAAGTTGACGTAGCGCCGTTGCAGGAAGTAATCGGGGTCGGTCTTGAAGAACTGTAAATCACGTTGGAATATCCCGAACCCATGGCAAAGCTTGTCCGGGTTGCTGGCGACTTTGGCGTAGCCGTCAATATGTTTGGCCATGTCCACCAGGGCCTGATGGGCAATGTCGAACATGGCCTGGCCGTTGGGAGCAGCCAGCAGTGCCGCCTTGTTCTTGGGGAAGGCCTGGCGCCCCTTCTTTGCATCCAGCTTGTTCACATCCAGGGTGTCGCCGACACAGAGTTCCAGGATCTCGGGTACCGGCAGGCCTTTGTTGCGCAGTACCGGCCAGACTTCACCCGTTTCCTGACACGCGATCGCGGCCATGAAATCCACCGTCAGGGGCGTATTGGCTAACGCAGGCGACATCTGGCGCTGAAACTGGTTCTTGAACCACTTCACATCGTTGGCGTTGGGCATGTGGGGGATCCTTGACCGGTGAGTCGCCGGTCCGCTTGCGCCCCCATCGCAAACTGCTGAGAAATGAATGACCTGACCTCTTCAGTAAAGTCTCGAACGTTCGAGTGTCAAGTTCATGGCGCGACTCGCCGCTCAGCGGTCTTGAAACCATTGGAAACGGTGAATGCGGAATGCGCGAAAGCGGCTAGAGTCATTTTGATATCACCCCGACCATATGGAATACACCGCTCCACGGAGGACTCCATGCTCAGGCTCCCGCAAGCAGGTTTGACGACACTGTCCGCGCTTCTGATGTCCATGACCATGATCGCCTGCACCTCGACGGATCGCGTCATGACGCCCTACGAGAAAAAACTGGAGGTAGATAGCGTCAATGCAGTGAAATTCCACAGCATGCTCTATTTCCCCTCCGGAACAGCCCTCCACTACCCCGGTTACGTGGTCGCGCTAGAAAAGAGCCCGCAGCCGATCATCGGTGGGCCCAAGGGCATCAAAGAGAGCAAGGAGCTGTTTCACGCCGACGCTGCTTATTTCAAGGAGGAGGAAGATACCCGCACCAATACGTCCCACCAAATCGAAAACTTCCAGCGATGGAACACCAAAGCAATGTACGTCTCGCACATAATTAAGAATGGCGCGCTATTTGATCAGGCCACAGGCTACGTGGCCAAGTCCCATTGCTTTGTTTACAACGCTTATGTAAGTGACGCGCTGGCTGGCATCCGCAAAGACTACAACCTGACAAAAGTCAGTGACTGGAATACCTGCAAAACCCCGCCCAAAGCAGAGCAGACCCAACCAAAACTCGAGAGTTTGTACCGAGAGAGCAAGCAAGCGCTGGCGTTACTCGAAAAAAATTTGACCGAAGACCTTGACGGCTCTCGCTACACCCATGTCATCGTCGTAGTCATGGGCTGGAACACCGCCCAGGACGAGGCCATACGCAATATCAACGACATCACGGGCAACCTGATGGCCGCTGCTTATGAAGTTGGCCAGGCGCAAAAGCAAACGCATGATCAGGCCAAGGCCCTGCAGAGCCTCCAGGTCTACAAGCCATCAGGCGAAGAGGCCATCGCCACCCGTCCCAAGACGGACGTCCTCGACACCACTCGCTTTCGCCCACTTGTCATCGGTGTGACTTGGCCATCGTTCTGGTCCAACTCGTTCACCAATTTCTTCAGCTATGGCAACAAGGCCAATGACGCCGACGAGATCGGCCTGACGTGGTTGAACATGCTCGTCAACGTGACTGTGCCCAACGCGCTCGCGGCGTCCAAGAGCAAGGCCAAAGTTGTCACCATCGGCCACAGCTTCGGTGCACGCGCCATGATGCGTGCGCTGTTCAGCTCGCCCGCGCTGACACCACAGCAGGCCTATCCGCAAAGCCCTGTAAACCTGGCCGTGGGCCTCCAGGGAGCGGTCAGTATCAACCGTTTCACCGTTGGCGATGGCAAGGAAGGCGCGCCCTATCGGGATTTCGCAAAACTCCATAATACCCATATCGCGCTCACCGCCTCGGAGCATGACGGCGCTGCCGGTGGCCCGGTGTTCTGGTACGACCCCTCCGGTTCGATCAAATCCTGGAACCTGGTCTGTGGACCGGCAGCCCCGGCCAAGTCCGCCACGTTCGACTGCTTGAAAGCCAGCGATACCTCCGCCTCCCCGGATGGCCAGTTCAGCCTGTGCAAGGTAGGTGACAACCATTGCACGGCATCGACGTTGAGCCGGGGCAAGGTCAGTTACATCGACGCATCCGACGGTATTACCCAATTCAACTCACCGGGTTCGGGCGGGGGCGCTCATAGTGATATCTACCGCCTTCCCATGGGTAGATTGTTGTGGCGCCTGATCGAGCAATATGCACCGAGCGCCGAGTCTCAGGCCGAGACGCCGTTGGCCGCCCAGTAAGCGCTACGCATTAGCACGCCGAATTGTCGACCGAAGCCTGCCGCTGACGAGCGTCAGCGGCAGCGAGTGGCTGTAGACCTCAATCGGGACCGCTCGGAAACGGAAGTCGCGCCAGGATCCCGACGATCATGGCGGCGTATCGACCGTCAGGGTCCAGGTCAGGATCAAAGACGGTCACCGTCATGCCGTGGCAGCGTCGATCGACCACGAAGGGTGTCATGATCTTCACCAGATCGTCCGGCGCGAGCCCTGGGGTACCAGGGGAATCGACAGCGGGCATGGTGGCTTGATCCAGCACATCGACATCGAGATGAATCCAGAACCCTTGGCCAGGCGCTTGATCAAGCACGTCGCCTATACGCCGCACAACGGCATCGGGGCCGATCGCCAGCGCCTCGAAAACATCGATCCGGTTGATCGCGGTGTGGTTGATATCGGGCCAAGCGAAATCCTCGTCGCGGTTTTCACGCTCACCCAACTGCACGACATGGGCATCGGCAACTAGCGGGGCCGTTATGCCCGGCCAATGCGTCGCCAGCGCTTCGCCACGGCCGGTCGCCAGGGCAAGGTCCATGCCTGCCACGGCACCCAGCGTCTGCTCGGGGTTGTAGTTGCCGGGATGACGAAAATCGCTGTGCCCATCGATATGAATCAGTGAAAGCGGCCCCGCCTGTCGCGCGCCTGCAAGCGCCCCCAGCAGCACCGAGCAATCGCCGCCGATCACGAGCGGTAAATCGCCCTGTCGATGGGCCTGCGCGACCAGGTCCGCCAGTGCGAGGTTGAACGCACGCAGGGCGTGGCCATTGCGCAAGCGTGTTCCAGGTTGCGCCGCGGGTGAATAGGTGGGGCGCGGCAAGGCATTGAAGGTCCGTGCGTTGACCGCCTCGAGCAGGCCGGCAGCCACCAATGCGGCCGGGGCACGCCATGTGCCGGGTTCATGGTTCGGTCGCAGGGGGCTGAGCCCCAGGTTGGAGGGGGCGGCGATGACTTGCAGGTGAGTGAGGTTTGCCTTCGGCATTTGGCGGCTACTTCCCTGAGCGCTGACTAATGGTCGATCGGAAAGCTACCCGCCACGACTGTCTGCTTTGCGTAGAAGGCAGCTGGGGCTGAGCGGAAGCGATACTTCAAGCGGGCTCTGTTCTTCAGCACTCACTCAGTCAAACTGACGGGCGTACATCTGCACCAGGCTGGGAAACAACGTTTCGTAGACGGGATAAGGTATCCCCAGAATGCTGACTTCCATACAGCCATCCGCCAGTTCCTGAGAATAATCCGAAATATTGATGCCAGCGCATGGGATCATGACACCCACAGCCGTTCTGACGGAAAGCCCCAGGGAAGATTGGTCACCGCAGCTGGATTGGCACTCAGCCTGGATGGCAGGGTAGCCATCGGCTGGCTTGAACTCGCCAGAGACGACGCCCATCGGAGGGTCGCCGTCCTCAAGCGCTGACCACCCCACCAACGTTGAACCACTGTAAATGCGAAATAGCTCCATGCGTTCGCCCGATGTGCTTTGAGGGCGGGAAACGCCCTTGTTTTCAATTAAATGAGCAGCACGGTAGAGCATTTGTCAGGCCGGCGGCAACCCAACGCGGCCTTCGGAATAGGGCCGCACCCGTCACAGCAGCTCGGGGAAGGCAGCGCCAAGCAGGCCAGGGTCCTTCAGGATCGATGCACTGCTGGCGATATCCGGGGCCAGCCAACGGTCCTGGGCATAGGCCGGGACCCGTTCGCGCAACAGCCGCCAGGCAACGTGGGTGCCTGCACCAAAGCGCTGCTCCTTGAGGAACTCGAATGCCTGGGCCGCCAACAGGTACTCGATGGCGAGGATCTGCGTACAGTTCTCCAGGGCGCGGTGCAGCTTCAACCCGGCATTGGTGCCCATGCTCAGATGATCCTCCTGCAGGCCGGAGGTAACGTAGTTGTCGATGACGGCCGGCTGGGCCAGCTGACGGTTTTCGGCACAGAGTGAAGCGGCCACGTACTGGACAATCATCATCCCCGAGTTCACACCCGGTTGACTGACCAGAAAGGCCGGCAAACCACTGACCAACGGGTTTATCAGGCGATCGAGTCGACGCTCGGCAATCGCCCCGATCTCGGCCACCGCGATGGCTAGCAAATCGGCCGCCATGGCCACGGACTGGCCGTGCGGATTCGCTTGGGAAACCACCCGATATGCGTCGGGTGTACCCAGCAGCATCGGGTTGTCGGTCGTGGAGTTGAGTTCGGTTTCGATCTGCCTTGCCGCGTGTTCCAACTGATCGCGCGCGGCGCCATGAACCTGCGGGATCGAGCGAATGCTCAAGGCGTCCTGGGTGCGAATGCCCTGGCTGCTGGCAATGATTTCACTACCGTCCAGCAGGCGACGCAAATTGCTGCCCACACGCTGCATGCCGGGGTGGGGTTTGAGCGCGATGATTTCAGGGTCGAAGGCATCGAGTTGGCCGCGCAGGGCCTCGAAGCTCATGGCGCCGATCACGTCCGCCCATTGGCTCAAACGGGTGGCGTCATCCAGAGACAGGCAGCTCAGGCCGGTCATGCAAGGGGTGCCGTTGACCAGGCACAGACCATCCTTGGCCCCCAGTTTGATCGGCGCCAGGCCGACCTCGGCCAAGGCTTGCTGCGCCGGCACGATCTGGCCGCGATAGCTGACCTGGCCGACGCCCAGCAAGCTGATGCTGATATGGGCCATGTGGGTCAGATACCCCACCGACCCCTGTTTTGGAACCTGCGGCGTGATGTGCTGGTTGAGCAGGGTCAGCAGCGCCTCGACCACCTTGCGCTGAAGGCCGGAACGGCCCTGGCAGAAGTTGATGATCGCCGCGCACATGATCGCCCGGGTCTGTTCGTCCGACAGCGCGGCACCCACGCCGCAGGCATGGCTGAGCAAGGTGTTGTGCGAAAGCTGGCTGAGTTGTTCGTCCTGCAACGAGACATTGCACAAGGCGCCAAGCCCGGTGTTGACGCCATAGGCGCGGTCACCGCTGGAAACGATGCGCTGGACAATCGCCTGGGCGTTCTCGATCCGCGCCCAGGCCGATGGGGCCAGCTCAAGCTTCGCGCCATGCCGGGCCACAGCCACCACGTCCTGCCAGCGAACGGGCGCCTCGGCGATGATGATTTTTTCGGCAAACGACATACACGCGGTTCCTTAAAGCGAAGCTACGCGACGCTGCACGAAACGATCGACGTATTCGTCCGCAGGCTGGTAGAGGATTTCCTTCGGCGTGCCGACCTGGATCAGGCGACCGTCCTTGAGAATGGCAATTCGGTTGCCGATGCGCACCGCTTCGTCCAGGTCATGGGTGATGAAGACGATGGTCTTGTGCAGGGTCTTTTGCAGTTCCAGCAACTGGTCCTGCATTTCGGCGCGAATCAGCGGGTCAAGCGCACTGAAGGCTTCGTCCATCAGGATGATGTCGGTGTCGGCAGCCAAGGCACGCGCCAGGCCCACGCGCTGGCGCATGCCGCCCGACAACTGGTGCGGGTACGATCGCTCGTAACCCTTGAGGCCCACGGTGTTGATCCAATGCAGCGCACGCTCCGTGCACAGGGTTTTGCTCTCGCCACGGACTCTCAGGCCGTAGCCGACGTTGTCCAGCACGGTGCGGTGCGGCAACAGGCCGAAGCTCTGGAACACCATGCTGATCTTGCGCCGGCGGAATTCGCGCAGGGCTTGCATGTCGTACTGCAGAATGTCCTCGCCATCGACCAGGATCTGGCCGCTGGTAGGGTCGATCAGGCGGTTGAAGTGACGCACCAGGGTCGACTTGCCCGAGCCCGAGAGGCCCATGATCACGAAGATCTCACCGCTGCCGATGGACAACGAGAGGTCGTTGACCCCGACCACGCAGCCGGTTTCGGCCAGGACCTGCTCTTTGCTGTTGTTCTGGCGGATCAGTTTCAGGGCATCGTCGGTACGTGCGCCGAAGATCTTGAACACATGTTTGACTTCGATCTTGTTCATCGTCTGCTTGCTGCTCATTTGCCCACCCCATGCCGTGGCCGGCCATAGGCCTGGGTAATGCGGTCGATCACAACCGCCAGGATCACAATGGCCAGGCCCGCTTCGAGGCCGCGCCCCACATTGAGGGTCTGGATGCCGACCAGGACGTCTTCACCCAAGCCACGGGCACCGATCATCGACGCGATGACCACCATCGACAGGGCCATCATGGTGGTCTGGTTGATACCGGCCATGATGCTCGGCAACGCCAGTGGCAATTGCACGCCGAACAGTTGTTGCAGGCGATTGGCACCGAACGCGTTGATCGCCTCCATGACCTCGCCATCCACCTGGCGAATGCCCAGGTCGGTCAGGCGAATCAGCGGCGGGGCGGCATAGATGACGGTGGCAAAGATTGCCGGCACCTTGCCCAGGCCGAACAGCATCAATACCGGGATCAGGTACACGAAGCTGGGCATGGTCTGCATGATGTCGAGCAGCGGCATCAACACCGCCCGCAGGCGATCGTTGCGCGCCGACAGGATACCCAGCGGGATGCCGACCAGGACCGAGATCAGCGTGGCTACCAGCATCAGCGCCAGGGTCTGCATCAGCTTGTCCCAGAGCCCGACCGCACCGACCAGAAAGAGCAGGCCGACGATCACCGCCGTGGGTACGGCTCTGCGGGTGGCGTGCCAGGCAATACCGCCGACGATGGCCAGCATCAGCCACCAGGGTGTTGCGCGCAGCAAGCCTTCGAGGTTGACGATGGCCCACAGCAGCGTGTCGGAAATATGCCGGAACACGTCACCGTAGTTGGTGACCAGCGCGTCGACCCAGCCATTGACCCAGTCGGCAATGGAAAACGTGAAGTTTTTGGGAAACATGGAGTTCTCTCGAGCAATGCATGAAGCGGACTGCTATGTGGCCTGTCCGGCAGGCGCCGGACCCGCCCACACCCTCAGAGTGCCGCATCGACCTTTTTGGCTGCGTCTTCGCTGACCCAGCGGTGCCAAACTTCGGGGTGCTCCTTGAGGAACAACTTGGCCAGTTCCGCCGACTCGATACGATCCCTGCTCATGCGCGCCAGGTTCTGGTTCAGCAGATCGATCGGCAGGTTGACCTTTTCCAGCACAGCCACCAGCTCCGGCGCCTGCTCGTGGAACGTCTTCGACACACCCACCTTGATGGTCACGGATTTATCCACGCCTGGCTTCTCATCCAGCTTGACCAGGTCGGCCTGGCCCATCAGCGGGGTTGGCGACCAGTAGTAGAAGAGGATCGGCTCGCCACGCTTGTAACTCGACAGCACGGCGGCATCCAGTGCCGGGCCGGTGCCCGGGCGGAAGTTGGTGTAAGTGTTTTCCAGGCCATAGCGCTTGAGCATTTCGCTGTTGTCCAGCTCGCAGGTCCAGCCGGCCGGGCAGTTGTAGAAACGCCCCTTGTCCGGTTCTTCCGGGTCCTTGAACACCTGGGCGTATTGCCCCAGGTCGGCGATGCTCTTGAGGTTCGGTGCCTTGGCTTCGAGTTTGCGCTTGGCATCGCCTTCGATCACATAACGCGGCACATACCAGCCTTCGACCGCGCCAACCACCGGCGAGCCGACGCCGACCACCTTGCCGGCGGCCTCAGCCTTGTTCCAGACCTCGCTGCGCCCTACCCACTCCTCGGCGAAAACCTGGATATCGTTGCTGCCCAGGGCGTTTTCCATGGAGATGGAGTTACCCGGCAGGCTGTCGGTGTCACAGCCATAGCCATTTTTCAGCACGAACTGCATCACCTCGGTGAGCAGCATCCCGCTTTCCCAGTTCAATCCGGCAAACTTCACCGGCTTGCCGGACTCGCACCAACCGGCCGCCTGGCTGGCGCCAGCGGACGCCAAGAGCCCTAGAGAAAGTGTCGTGGTCAGCAGAGCCTTTGTAATTGTCATTGTGAAGCTCCCAAACAAGATGATCACTGCGCAGGAGAAATATTTCACAACCTTAAAAAAGGATAAAATAATAAGTCCTGATGCATCACCACGGAAAAACCTATGAAGTTCACACTCAGGCAGCTTCGCTACGCGCTCGCAGCGGCCAAGCACGGAAACCTGACCACTGCCGCCATGGAGCTTCATGTTTCACAACCTTCCATCTCGGCGGCCATCACCGAACTGGAGGAGGTGCTGGGCCAATCGATCTTCATACGCCAACGTGGCCTCGGCATATCGCTGACCCCATTCGGTCGTACCGTCATGGTCCAGGCCCGTCGCGTACTGGCAGAGGCTCAGACCTTTGCCGAGATCCATGCCAATGCCGGCGAATGTGTCGGCGAGCTGGTGGTCGGCTGCTTTGAAGACCTGGCGCCCTATTGCCTGCCGCAAATCGTGCGACGGATGCAGGAGTCCTGCCCCAGGGTCACGGTCGATATGCGCGATGGCAGCTTCGATTATGTTGGCAAGCGGCTCAGTGAGGGCGCGATAGAACTGGCCATCACCTACGACCTGGGTTTACCGCCGAACACGCATTGCACCCAGCTGTGCCAGCTGACCGCCCAGGTGCTGCTGTCGGCCGATCACCCGTTGGCCAAAGAGTCGCGTGTCAGCCTCAAGGCGCTCTCCGAATACACCCTGGTCGTCACCGATCAGGTCCACAGTTGGCAGCATGTGTTGGATCTGTTCAGCTTTTACGACCTTTCCCCCGCCGTTGTGCACCGTGTGCGCACCTTTGAGTTGCAGCGCAGCCTCGTCGCCAATGGCTTTGGCGTGGCGCTGATCTATACCCGGCCATTTGGTGACCGTAGTTACGATGGTCAAGCGCTGGTATGTCGGCCGACTCAGGAGAAACTGCCAACCCACAGCATCGTGCTGGCGCATGATCAGCGCTATCCGCTGACGCCTTCGGCCGAGGCGTTCAAGGAGCTGGCGGTGGCATGGTTCGCGGAGCGACCGTCGTTTGCGTCCGAATGAACGACGGGTGGGGTGAATGTCACATGACGACTGCTGGCGGGTAGATGAGACGCCCGGCGAGCTCGATCTGGCGGCCATGCAAGTGCTTACTCAGTGGTGAGCGGCGCAATGAACCCGCAGATACCTCTTTGGAAATGTTCATCCGTGGGGCCTGGGGGGGAGCGCCATGTGGCTGGCAAGCAGCACCAGATCGACAGTGGGTCGCGCTAGGCAAGTGCGCTCGACTGGCACCTGAGGAGTGTCTGCTTTCGACCCATAGCGGCCCGTCAGGATAGGCTCCTAACGGCCAGAATCGGTCGCTTGAAAAAGGTAAAAAGATAATTCTTTTCGTCCTGAACGCTTGCCTCTAAGGTGTGAGATGTTGTGACACCGAGGCTCAACGCGCTGACGATGCCTTGGGTCTGTATGGCCGCATAGTCAAACACTCCTGCAACACCATGGAATGACTAGATGCACCCATCGCTAAAACAAGCGCTCGACATCATTAATATCGAGCGCAACGTAGCCGAATACACCCAGGCGTTTGACGCGGTGCATGACGTGGTAAGCGTATTTGGCGAGCTTGACCTAGCCAATCGCCTCTTCGCAGAAATACCCCGAACAGTGCCCGAAGAGCTGGTGGCCGAACTTTTCAATTTGTTGGCTTGGCAAACAAACGATAACGGTGCGGCAATGACGCGTGAGGTCGAGACGTGGCTCAGAGAACAGCAAGATCCGCGCAAGCTTAGGATTGCCATGAGCCTGGATGTATATCCATTTCCAGATGCCCAGGAAATGCATCAGGTATTGTCCACGCTGGCTGTGGCTATCCCAGAAGTGGCGACTATGTGCCAAACGCTTATGACGTCACGAAAGGCTAGAACATAGAGTCAAGTATGACGAAAGGCACTGGGGCCGCTTTGGGTCGCAAGCGGTCATTCGAGCATGACTTATTGCAACCCAAAGCTGCCGTACGCGCCTGTTTAACGGCCGAAATGAGGTCATCCATATGTTGCTTTCATCCCTGGTGAAGATCACAACTTCAGCTCGTGGCTACCCCAAGCGTTACTGTATCGCTTCTCGCAGTTAGATTCCTGTAATGTGCTTTGCTCAACGCATACCGACTTTGAGGCGTCGGAACCTAAGCTTGCGCTGCAAGCTGATGCTCAAGACAGTTTTCTATGTTCCATCCATACAGCCACTGAACAGCATCATAGAATTGGTCCTGGCTTCGACCAGCCCAGAGCTGGTTACGCACCAAACGCTCGACCCCTTTTGCATGGTACAGACGCCCCATTTCTCGCGCAGACCACAAAACCCGCGCCGTACGTGGAATACGGATCGACTCGTACAGCCGGAATGCAGCCTGCAGGTCATGCTCGCAAGCCTTGACCGCCTGACCCAGCACTACTGCATCTTCCAGCGCCATGCACGCCCCTTGGGCTAGGTACTGGGTCATCGGATGAGCAGCATCGCCAAGGAGGGTCGCACACCCTTCACCCCACTGCTCCACAGGATCACGGTCGGCAGTGGCCCAGCGGCGCCATGAGGTTGGTCGGTCAAGCATTTGATGCGGGCGCTCGTGTATACCCTCGAAGTATGAGAGCACTTCTTCCTTGCTACCGTCAGTGACGCCCCACTGTTCTTCATTGCGGCTGTGGAAAGTCACCACCAAGTTGTACTGTTTGCCACCGCGCAGCGGGTAGTGAACCAGGTGGCAACGTGGCCCCGCCCACAGCATTGGGGCGTTGACCCGAAGATCTTTGGGCATGTTTTCGACATCCACCACTGCGCGATAAACCACATGACCGGTGACCCGAGCCTGGTCGCCCACCGTACGCTCGCGGATTACTGATTTCACGCCATCACATCCTACTACAGCATCGGCTTGGTACCGGTTGCCCTTGCAGTCAGTCAGAATCACGCCATGATCGTCCATCTCCATGCTGACGATGCGAGTCGAGGTCTGGAAGCGGATCAGTGGGTTCTGCTGGACTGCTTCCAAAATCGACAAGTGAATATCGGCGCGATGGATCACACCGTAGGGGTTACCGAAGCGTTGGCGGAAACGCGCACCTACTTCGATGCGTCCTACCTCTTTGGCATCGATGGCGTCCATCATGATCAGCTGGTCGGTAAAGACCGAGCGGTTTCGCGCTGCGTGTCCGACGCCCAAGGCATCCAACGCAGCATAGGCATTGGGGCCAAGCTGGATTCCGGCGCCAATCTCACCAATATGGTCGGCCTGCTCAAGTAAGAGAACCTCTATACCCTGGGCGGTGAGGGCTTGGGCTGCAGCCAGTCCACCAATGCCACCGCCGACGATAATGATTTTTTGTTGTTTTTTTTCAGTCATGATTCGGATCTCCGTTCAGACCTAAGCCTTTACTGCTTAATGAATGAAATCAGGTTGCTGGCCAGGGGCTGCGCGCTGGAAGGCAGGCTGGGTTTGGCAATGGCTGTAGACGGCCATCACCCGGGGATAGGCTCTCAAGTCGCACCCCATCCGCTCGGCGTTGGCCACCTGGGGCACCAGGCAGCAGTCAGCCAGGGTCGGCTCCTCACCGAAGCAATACGGGCCGCTACCGTGGCGCTGCAACAGGGCGTCGAGGGCGGACAGGCCTTCAGCAACCCAGTGTGCGTACCAGCGGTCCTTTTCCTCAGCGCCGGCTTTCAGCACGCTTTGCAGATAACCCAAAACACGCACGTTGTTCAGTGGGTGGATATCGCAGGCGATGAGTTGTGCGACTTCCAGTACCCGCGCGCGAACCAGCCATTCTTTAGGCACCAGCGGTACCTGCGGGTACAGCGCATCGAGGTAGTCGATAATCGCCAGCGACTGAGTCAGGCTGATGCCATCGTCACTAACCAATACCGGCACACCGCCTATTGGGCTGAGTTCACGGTACTGCGCCTGCCGCTGTGCGCCAGCGCGCAAGTTGACGCCGTGGTAATCCACCTCGAGCCCCTTGAGCGCCAAGGCAATGCGCACGCGGTAAGAGGTGGAACTGTTGAAAAAGCTGTAAAGCTGCATGGCAGTCATCCTGGTTCTTCAGAGTGGAATCGGTGCTTTTGCGCGCAGCTGAGCTCCCGCCTGCACGCTATTGAATTGAAAAGGATCGCCACCGCCGCTACGACGGCGGGCAGCATCAACACTGCGAACACATCTCGAAGGGCAGTCCGGCCCCCATCAGGAATGTGCCAGCGAAGGTGCCGCAGATCGAACCGATTCGACCTAATCCGTGTGCACAGCTGACGCCTGTGGCACGGCTGCTGGCGAGGTAATGGGCGGCAGCCAGGGCGTTGCCTCAAACTGCGAAGCCACTGAAGCTACAGCCCATCCCCCATGACCGCGCCCAGGGTAAAGGAGGAAAGGGTCGACCATGCCGACCCCGAGGCAATCAGACGACAAGGACGTGCAGCTCGCCCAGTCCATTGACGCCGCCCACCATCAGCTCGCCGGCCACAACCGGACCGACGCCTTCCGGAGTGCCGGTCATGATCAGGTCACCCGGCTGCAGCTCAAAGAAGCGTGACAGATAGGCAATGATTTCCGGCACCGACCAGATCAGTTGGTCGATGTCACTGCGCTGGTGGTCCTGGCCTTCGACTTTCAGCCAGATGGCCCCCTGGGCCGGGTGGCCGACCTGGCTGGCCGGGTACAACGCAGCGATCGGCGCGGAGGCGTCGAAGGCCTTGCCGATTTCCCACGGCCGGCCCATTTCACGCATTTTCATCTGCAGGTCGCGGCGGGTCATGTCCAGACCCACGGCGTAGCCGAACACGTGATCGTTAGCCTGCTCCAACGGGATGTCGCGGCCGCCCTTGCCGATGGCCGCGACAAGCTCGATTTCGTAGTGGAAGTTGCTGGTTTCTTCCGGGTAGGGCAGCTCCAGAGTTTGGCCATCTGCCACCGGCACCACGGCATCAGCTGGCTTGCAGAAGAAGAAGGGCGGCTCGCGGTCGGGGTCGAAGCCCATTTCACGGGCGTGAGCCGCGTAGTTGCGGCCCACGCAGTACACACGGCGTACCGGAAAGCGCTTGGCGCTGCCGACAATCGACAGGCTAGTGACGGCGGCAGGTTCGAACAGGTAGGTCATGGCAGGGGTTCCTTGGATCAATGGTCTTCGCGGGTCTCACGCAGCAGGCCGAGAGCCTCCTGAACCGGCCGATCGGAATAACTGAACAGCACACACTCGTCGTCGGCCAGCAGACTCAACGGCGCCCAGCTCGGCACCACGAAAGTATCCTTGGGTTCGAAGTGGAAGGTCTGCGAGCCAATAATGGCGCGGCCACGGCCCTCGACCACCGAGTACACGGTGGCGTCGGTGCAACGAGCCGTCTTGCCGACGAAGCCGCGCGGCAGCAACTGCATGCAGGTGCCGATGGTGGGCATGGCCCAGCCGCCAGTGGCTGGGTTGACATAGCGCAGTTTCACGCCGTCCCAGGCATCCACTTCGCCTTGCTGCTTGAGGGTGGCCAGCGCTTCGCGGGTACTTGCATAGGGGTAGCTGAAAATCGGTGACGTGGTGCCCTGCACTTCGTGACGCAGCGGTAGCATGTTGGCGCCATAGCGGGCCAGACTATTACCCTCTGGCCGGCTGACGGGCTGCACCACTTCGGGGTAGTTTTCGGCAAAACCGGCGCCATAGAAACGTACGGTGGGAATGTCTAGACCATCGAGCCAGATCACCGGCTCACCACCCTCTGCTTCACTGGGGTTTCCGTGGTCGTGCCAGGTCATGGACGGGGTAATGATGAAGTCGCCGGGGTGCATCGTAGTGCGCTCACCATCCACCGCCGTGTAGGCGCCCTTGCCTTCGATCACGAAACGCATGGCCGACTGGCTGTGACGATGGCTTGGAGCGATCTCGCCTGGCAGGATCAACTGCAGGCCGGCGTATAGGCTCGGGGTAATCGACGCCTGGCCACGGATGCCCGGGTTCTCCAACACCAGCACCCGGCGCACAGCTTCTTCGGCGCTGATCAACTGGCCGGCTTCCATGAGGTACGGGCGCACTTCACTAAAGCGCCAGAGTGCGGGCACGCACGAAGTGGTGGGCTGCGCCGGCACCAGGTTATGCAATTGTTCCCATAGGGGGAACAAGGCCTGAGTGCCAATGCGTTGATAAAAGTCGGCGCGGGCCGAGCCGATGTTGTCTTTGTTATTCATCGCTTCACCTATGGTGGGCTGTGATTTGGGGCTAACGGCATCAATTAATCCCCTATGACGATGCGATTAAACGCTCACTCCATATACAAAAAAAATGATATTTTCATATGCATCCATACAAAAATATTGATGGGGATCCAGCATGCATTGGACTCGACGCTTACGCCCACGCCACCTCCAGCTGTTAGTCACCCTTGCAGAAACAGGAAACCTCAGCGATACGGCGCGTCGGGCGTTCACCACCCAGCCGGGACTCTCAAAGTTCTTGAAGGATCTTGAGGAGGATGCGGGAACACTCTTGTTCGAACGGCTCGCTCGTGGGCTACGCCCAACCACCGAAGGCGCCATGCTGGTGAACCATGCGCGACGCATCCTTAGCGAAATGGAGCGGGCGCAATCGAATCTGGATGCGCTGCGTGAAGGCAACACTCACAGCGTCGCAATCGGCACATCTCCAGCGGCGGCCCCCAGTCTTGTGCCTGATGCCATCCTGTACTTCCTCAAGCGACATCCCAAGGCACAGATTTCGCTTCAGGAAAGCACCATGGACGTGCTGCTCGAGCGTTTGAGACTTGGACATCTGGATGTGGTGGTAGGACGGATCGACAACTACCATCCCAGTCATGATCTCAACAGTGAGATGCTCTTCCGTGAACCTATGCAAGTGGTAGGAAGACAAGGACATCCGCTGTTGCAGCGCCATGATTTGGCTTGGCACGATCTCTACGAATATGAGTGGCTGCTGTGGCCACCGGGGTCGCCGATACGCAACCGCCTGGATGCAGCTCTAACTAATGCTGGTCTCAAGCCGCTGCCTTGCAGAGTGGAATCATCTTCGCTGATGGCCAACCTTTGGCTGATGCAAAACAGCGACATGCTATCCGCTGTGTCCGGTCGAGTTGCTGAGCATTTCCATACTCGAGGCTTGGTGCGACGCCTGGACTTCGAGCTGGATGTAGAGGGCGCAATAGGTATGTGCTGGCGTGACGAAGCTCATCCTGATAGCGCCGTCCTGGATCTTCTCGATAGCCTGCGCGAGGCAGCGCAGTATCCGATCCGTCGGGCAGCACCAGCCGCGAGCGAAATCGGCCATGATCCAAGTTGAAGGGCTCGTGTCGATCTGGCCGATGACTATCGCTGCATGGCAATGGCCGGCCTGATTATCCCTTGATCCAACAGTCATTTCCGATTTACCCGGTGTATTTAATTACAGTCTCTTGGTTTACGCATACTCAATCATGGCGACCTCGTTGGTATGGCGCCGTCAATAGTACAGGTGGCCGACTCAATCAATTGTCCAGTCGAAGCTATTCCCAGTTACCGACAGGATCACTGGTGCCTTCGGCCAAGTGGGGCGCTGCCAAGGGCGCCATTAGGAGGTGTTGTGGTCCGCTTGCAGCTTAACACTGCGCCTCCAACAGCCTAAAAGCAGCATGGACCTCGTCACCCACTCATCAGGAAATCATGTCCATGGCTGACACTTGTCAGCAACTTATAAGCTCACGCTCAGGCAGGTCGACAGATCGCAGTCAACCGCCAAAACCGCCTCTCTGAAGAAAACGCTCTTCTTCTTGGGTCGAGATCCTGCCTAGAATCGCGTTCCTATGAGGAAATCGCCCGAAACGGCGAATGATGTCGCGATGTCCTTCGGCATGCGCCAGCCAGGGTTGACCGAGTTGCTTGTTCAACTGTATCGACAGCGCTTGGTCGGCTAGATCCTCGGAATGGGCGAATGGTAGGCAGAAGAACACGCGCAACGGCGCGTCAACGTGAGGCATGTGTCCAGCCTCCAGGGCCTGGAGAGCAAAATGTCGAGCCAGTGGATCAGTGGCATACATCCGTGCGGAACCGCGAAAAGCATTGCGGGGGAACTGGTCAGTCAGCAATAGCAATCCCAGCGCGCCAAGTGGCGTTTCGATCCAGTCATCGTAATGCCGGTCCACAACGGCCAGGTGCAGATTGAGGAAACGTCGTCGGAAGGCTCGATCAAACGAGGCCTGCTTAGCGAACCATAGACCTTGGTCTCCAGCCCGTCGCCAGAAGTCTATCAACTCGGTACCTGGGGAATTCATGGTGCACTCCGGTTGCCATGGATCAGGCTGCGCCCAGCGTAGATTCCTTGCGCCGTTTCCAGGGCGAAGCGCTCGGCGTCACGACGCCGCACGTCGTCCATAATCTGACGGCGCATTTGCTCCGGCGTTTCCATCAGCTCCAGGGCGTGCTCGCTCAGTGTTAGCGCCGACTCGAAAGTTTCCCGGACTTGCCAGGTAGCGCCTGCATTAAGCAGTTCGATGGCATGCTCCCGGTCGAACGAACGTGCCAGCAACGGGACCTGCGAGAAGCTGGTATGAACCAGTTCGGCAATCTTCAGGCTGGCCTCGCGATCATCAACGGCGACGATGATCAGCCGTGCATTCGCCGCTCCCGCAACCTGGAGAATATCCAGGCGAGCTCCATCACCGTAGTGCACCTTGAAGCCAAAATCACCGGCATCGCGGATGGCATCTGGGTCAGTCTCAATAATCGAGATCGAACAGCCATGACTAAGCAGTGGCTGGCTGACAATTTGCCCAAACCGCCCAAAACCGATCAGCAGCACGCTGGCAGTGAGGTTGTCCGGAGGCTCGACGCCTTCCAGCGACGGAGAAACCTTGGGCATCAAGCGGTCATGGGCCATCACTAGGATCGGAGTAAGCGCCATGGACAGGATGATGGTCGCCGTCAGGATGGCATTGCCGTGCCGATCGATCAGCCCCACCGCCATGGCGGCGGCGTACAGCACGAAAGCGAATTCTCCGCCCTGGGCCATCAATACCGCCCGCTCCAGAGCCTCGCGGTTGCCGGCCCCCATCAGTCGGGCAACCAAGAAGATGCCAAGCATCTTCAACACCATGTAGGCCAGCACGGACACCGCAATCAGCCGCCAGTTGCCCGCCACGATGCCGGCATCAAGCGACATGCCCACGCCAAGGAAGAACAACCCCAAAAGAATGCCGCGAAATGGCTCGACATCGGCCTCCAACTGGTGGCGAAAAGACGATTCAGACAGCAATACCCCGGCCAAGAACGCGCCCATGGCCATGGATAACCCGCCCCACTGCATGAGCAATGCCGCCCCTAGCACGACGAACAGGGCTGCCGCTGTCATTACTTCACGAGCCTTCGCCTTACCCAGCACGCGGAACAGCGGATCGAGCAGGTAGCGCCCCGCCACCAACAGGCCGACAATGGCACCTACCCCAGTGGTGACTTCGATCCAGCGACCGCCCTGGCTGATCTGCTCGCCCCCCGGCGCGAGAAAGGCGACCAGCGCCAGGAGCGGAACGATGGCTAGGTCTTCGAGCAGCAGGACAGCAACGATCCGCCGCCCCTTGGGCTGCCCCAACAGTCGACGCTCCTGCAGCATCTGCATGACGATCGCGGTGGAGGTAAGCACGAAGCCTGTGCCGGCGACGAAGCTTTGCGCAGTCGGGTAGCCGAGCAGCAGCCCGACGCAGGTGAGCAGCCCGATACAGACCAGAACCTGCGCCAAGCCAAGCCCAAAGATATCCCCGCGAATCGACAGTAGGCGCGACGGTTGCATCTCCAGGCCGATGATGAAGAGGAACATCACCACCCCCAGTTCCGCGACCTGTAGGATCGAGTGGGTGTCGTCGAAAAAGCCCAGGCCGAATGGCCCGATAACTACCCCGGCCGCCAGATAGCCCAGTACTGAACCCAGCCCCAGACGTTTGAACAGCGGTACGGCGATCACCGCAGCTCCCAACAGCACGACCACGGGTAGCAGGCCGAACCCCTGATGGACCGCCGTTTCGGCAGTCTGTGAAACGGATTCGCCGGTCATAATACTCCACCCCAACAGTAGCGTACCGCACTGGTGGGCACGCTGATCGCAGGACAAGACCGCTTCCCCCATGGGGAAGCGGCCTCCGTTAGCTCACTTGGTGGTATAACCGCCGTTTACAAGAATTGTCTGCCCGGTCATCCACCACCCTTCGGACACCATGAAGCGAATGTATGGAACGATGTCCTCGATGTCGGTCAAGCCCGTGCGCGAATAATTCGACAGCGCGGCGGCCGTCTTGTGGTACGCCACTGCATCGGCACCCTCCTCTGGATAGAAGAACGGTGTGTCCATCGGACCTGGGCCGATCGCGGTGACCGAAATCCCCCGCTCACCCAACTCCTTGGACGCTGCCCGCACGAAATGCTCCACTGGAGCCTTGGTGCCCGCATACGCGGCGTAGTATGGGGTATAGGCCCCCAGCAAGGCGGTAACCAGCATGCAGATCTTGCCGTTATCATTGAGGTGCTTGCCGGCCTCCTTGAGGAAGAAGAATGCCGACTTGGCGTTGACATCGCTCATCTGGTCGTACTCAGCTTCGCTAATGTCAACGATTGGTTTCTTGAGTACCTTACCCACCGTGTTAATGGCAATGTCGGGACGGCCGACGGCGTCAACCACATCGGCGAACAGCTTTTCCATGGCCCCGGCACGGGTTAGGTCGGCCTGGAACGCCACCGCCTGGGCACCCGCAGCCTTGATCGCAGCGATCGTAGCATCGGCCTCAGCCTTTGTTGAATCACTGTTGTAGTGGATGGCGACGGCCTTCGCGCCGTGCGCAGCAAGATCGCGTGCGATGAGGCCACCGAGATTCTTGGCGCCGCCGGCGATGATGACGATCTTGCCATTGATGCTGTGGTCGGTCATGGTATCTCTCCTGTTGCGAAGCTTAACTTAGGGGGCAGGGTGATCGAAGGTCATACGTTGATGCGAGGCTTGAGCAGATCCTGAAGACCAATCGTGCGGAACATCTCGCGACGGATCCGATCACCAACCCGAAATACTTCCTCTGCACCATCCTGCGCTGGGTCGACGTACACCCGGTACGGCCGTTTTCCGAAGGGCGCATCGACGATCTCGTTGATGGCCACCGCGACGGACGAAGCGTCGGCGTCTTCCGGCTCCTGTGCTGCCAGACCCTCCAGGGACTTGACCGCCACGTCGGCATAGGGCCCCGTGTCGTAGGCCGCCTTAACCGCCGCGTCGGCAGGACTGCCGGCATGGGCGAAATGATTGGTGCCTTTGGTAAACGCGCCGGGCACCACGATCGAGGTCTCGATGCCCCAGCGTGAAACCTCGCAAGCATAGGAAACGGCGAGGGAATCCATCGCTGCCTTAGCGGCGAAGTATGGCGCCAGGAACGGCGGCGTACCGCCACGAGCCGAGGACGACGACACCCATACCAGCAGCCCGCGCCCCTGCTTACGCATATAAGGCAATGCCGCGCGATTCACGCGCTGGGTCGACAGCACATTGATGTCGTAAAGTTGCGCGTACTGTTCGGGGGTAAAGGCTTCGGCGGGGCCGAACACCATATGCCCCGCGTTGTGGACGATTACATCGAGCCGGCCATTGTCCGACACGACCTTGTCTATGCCGGCCTGCACAGACGCTTGCGATTGCACGTCGAGCTCGACGGTGCGCAAATCTACGCCATGCGTTTGTGCATAGGCCGCGATTTCGGTCACCCGCGGCGCATTGCGCCCCTGGGTTTCCCGCATCGAAGCGTAAACGGTATGGCCCGCTTGAGCCAGTCGCTGGGCGCTGAGCAGACCGAAGCCGCTCGATGCGCCGGTTACCAGAACGATCTGTTTCATGAAAGGCTCCTTCTATTCAGTGTTGCCGCTCAGCATAGGCCGCCATTGGTTCGCACGACCTGTCCGTTAACCCAGCCCCCTTGTGTACTTGCGAGGAATGCGACCACTTCAGCGATATCCCCGGGTTCACCGAGGCGCTCCAGCGGCGCGACTCGGGACATGCGTTCGATCAGTTCCGGGCTCTTACCGTCAAGAAACAGCGCAGTGGCCACAGGCCCTGGCGCCACCGCATTGACAGTAATGCCGCGCCCGCGCATTTCCTGGGCGAGCACCTGAGTCAACCCCTCCACGGCCGCCTTGGTGGCGATATAGACGCCGTAGGTAGGGCTACGCATCCCGATCACGCTGGATGAGAAGTTGATAATCCGGCCACCGTCGCGCAGACGTCGCGCGGCTTCACGGCAGACATTGAAAGTGCCCTTGAAGTTGATGGCCACCGTGCGATCGAACAGTTGGTCGTCGCTGTCGGCAACGCTGGCCAGCTGCATTACGCCGGCACAGTTGACGACTACGTCGATGCCCTGGAACGCTCTCTCAACTTCTTCAAACATCACTCCAACCGCCACTGGATCTGCCACATCAGCCTGAATGGCCAGAGCCTGACCACCGGCAGCCTCAATGGAGGCGACCACTGCCGCGGCCGGGCCGGCGCTGCCGGCGTAGTTCACAACTACCCGGAAACCTTCGCCAGCCAGGCGCTGGGCCAGGGCCGCACCGATCCCGCGCGATGATCCAGTGATCAACGCGACTTTGTTTGTTTCGCTCATGAAAGAAACCTCTTGCTGGGTCAGTGTCGTGCAGGCACCAGAGGGCGAACCGCGCCCTCATGGGCCAGCGCCATTTCCGTTACAGTTGGTCCCTCGACAACCGTGACGCCCGCGCCTCGCTGCGCCGGGCCTGTCAGTACATCAAACGTTTACAGCATGACGTTGATGACCTTCTTCTCCACGTAGCTGTACAGCTCCTCAATGCCCTCTTCCCTGTCCACGCCGCTGTTCTTGAAACCGCCCCAGGGCACGCCGAGAAAATGGGTGTTGCTGCCGTTGATGAAGACGCTACCAGCCCGCACCCGGCGGGCAGTATCGAATGCCTGTTGGATATCCCGGGTCCAGATGGCGGCGGACAGTCCATACTCGGTGTCGTTGGCCATGTCGATAACTTGCTCAAAGCCGCGCCATTTGCTGACCGATAGCACCGGCCCAAAGACTTCCTCGCGCCATAGCCGCATACCGGGGAGAACGTCGGCATAAACAGTCGGTTCGACCCAGAAGCCCTTGGCGAAGGCCGCGCCTGTCGGGCGGCGGCCGCCGGTCATCAGGCGAGCCCCCTTCGTCTGCGCCGGGTCAAGGAAGCTCATCACATGGGCATAGCTCTTGGCTGAGTTGATCGGCCCCATGCCAGTATCCAAGGCCATGGGGTCGCCCACTTTTATCGCCGCCACCTTCTCGACGACGCGCTGCAGCAGGGCTTCGTAAATCGATTCGTGGACCAGCAGCCGCGAATTGGAGCCGCAAGATTGCCCCTGCCAGGAGAAGTTCATTCCGCGTACCGCACTGTCGGCTGCGGCATCGAGATCAGCGTCGGGGAACACTATCATTGGGTTCTTGCCGCCCAGCTCCAGGGTCACGTGCTTGATCCCGACCTGCGCGGCGCTGCGCTGGATCGCCATGCCAGTCGGTACCGAGCCGATAAGCGCAATGCGCTTGACCTCGGGGTGACGCACCAATGCATCGCCAACCTCTTGGCCAGTGCCGTTGACGATGTTGAATACGCCGGGCGGCAACACTTCCCGCGCGATTTCTCCCAGCAGCAGCACTGACAACGGCGAGGTTTCCGGGGGCTTGACCACAACCGTGTTCCCGGTCACCAGTGCCGAGGCGGTGCGCGCAGCAGAGAACATTGCCGGGTGGTTGAACGCGGCGATACGGCCAACCACGCCATATGGCTCATGCACCGTCATGTGCAGATGTCTGCCAGTGGCGGGAATCGTTTCGCCGTGCAGCCCGTGTATCAGACCCGCATAGTAACGCAGGCTACGCACGGTCTCGTGCATACTGGCCAGGGTAGGAGAGTAGGTATTGCCCGAATCCAGCACCTCGATCCGAGACAGCTCCTCGGCACGCGCCTGGATACGCTCGCCGAAGGTGCGCAGCAGCTCGCCGCGCTCCTCACCGGTACGCTCGGCCCAGGCCGGCCACGCACGGCGGGCAGCATCCACCGCCCGCTCAACATCCCGTCGAGTACCGGCGGGCGCGCGGCCAATGACCTGTTCGTTGGCGGGATTTATCGATTCCACCCAGCCTGCTCCTTCGCTCTCGACCAGCTCGCCGTCGATCAGCAGGCGCCCAGTGATCAATGAGTCTTGCATGCTCCCATCCTCTCCAGTCGCTCAATGGACATCGGAAGCGTGCAGGCGTTGCACACGCTTTTTCCACAATTCCCATGGCCGGTCGACCTGGGTCTCGATGTTGGCGCAGGCGGTGGCCGCCTCCTCTTCACTTAGGTAGACCACATCACCCAGGTTCAGCGCCTCCATCTGCATGCGTGCGTTGACCTCGGCATATACGGCCCGGTACACGGCCTGCTTAAGGGTCGGTGCCACCACCGTAGAGCCATGCCCACGCATCAGCACGAATGACGCGTCGCCCAGGCTGCGGGCCAGCGCCGCGCCAAGGGCGTTGTTACGCACCAGCAGATCGGTTGCATCGCCGCCGCTCTCGCGGATCTCGAAAACCGGTGCACCCGCCCCCAGGAAGCCGCTCATGTGGCATACCGGTCGCAGCGCAACAGCACGCGAGACACTAAACGGCAGGACGGTAGGTGAATGGCTATGGACAATCGCCTGCACGTCAGGGCGCAGCCGATAAATCTCTGCATGGATAAAACGCTCGAGATAGACCGCTCGTCCGCCGGCATCAACCGGCGCTCCGTCCATGGTGAACTGGACGATATCTTCGGGGCGCACGGTACCTGGGGCCATGTTGCGCGCCAGCAGGAATCGTTCGGGATCTTTGTCGTGACGGACGCTGACATGACCGAAGGCATCGACAATGCCCTGATCGAACAGAATATGGTTGGCACGAACCAGGTCTTCGATCAGCGCGGGATCCGGTGTGATGCCGATATGCCCAGAATCGTTAGCAAACGCTGCGCTGCCATGGGTCTGGCAAGAATGGTTAAGCATGGTAGGCATGTTCCCTGAGTGGTTAGGCTTCAGTGCGAGCCTTCATGACCTGGCTGGCTCGCCATACACACTCGTAGATTAGGAGCGGCCTTACCATATATCCATTAGCTATTGCCACAACCAACCATAGCCAGATGACTATGAGATCAGGACGTGGAGCCCGGCACCGCACGGCTGAGAATGAACTGGACCAATTGAGTCTGGAAAGCTGAGAAGCGCTTGTCCTCGCGGTGCACCAGATAGATCGGTACCTTCATGGATAGATCGGGGCGTGCCAGCACCTGCAGCTCGCCACGGGCAATTTCGGCGCGCACCGCCGAGGCGAACATGAAGCTCACGCCGACGTCCTGTCGCACCGCATGCTTCATGGCCTCCGGATGGCCTAGCTCGATGACTACTCGCCGCTGCTCAAACCCCTGTCGACGCAGCAATGACTCCTCCAATTCTCTACGCGGCATATTGCGCGGCGTGCTGACGAAAGGCATCTGGTGCACGTCGAGATCGGCCAGCGGCAAGTTTGCCCATGGGCTGCTGGGCGAGCACACCAGCACTAGGTCGTCTTCCCACAAGGGCAAAGTCGTCAAGCCATCAAGATCCTGTCCAACAGCTAAGAGAATTACCGCGAAATCGCATGCCCCCATACGCGTGGCATCGACAGCACCCTGCGGATTAGAGATATCTACCGTCACCAGCCCGTCGGGATGCAGCCGGTGGAAGTCCAGTAGCAGCGGCGGCAACGCATAGGACCCCACCGACATTGACGTAGCCACCACAGCATTGCCCATTTCGCCACTTTCCAGTCCCGCCAACTCGCGCTCCACCTCGCGGGTACGCGTAATAACCTCCGCCGCCCACCGATAAATGCGCTCGCCCGCCTCGGTCAACGCGATGTTGCGGCCCGAACGCCTAACCAGGGCATAGCCCAGCCGAGCCTCCATGCTGCGTACATGGGCAGTGACCACCGGCTGGGCTATGCATAACCGGTCCGCGGCTCGGGTTACGCTGCCCAACTCGACAACGGTGCAAAACACCTCAAGCTTCTGGAATGTGAGATACGAATCAAAACCACGCACGGCTGCACTCCTATATCCGAATGGCTATCCGAACAAAGTGTAATACGTATTTGAAGGTATGATTTGCATTACTCATGATCTCCGTAACCAACAACAAGCCTGCCTAACAGGAGACAAAATGGTTTCTCTGACTCCCACCCTCTCCCGGCCATGGGAACGTACAGTCACCTATTGCGAGGTGCTGAAATGAAATTCTCCAGTTACGACTACGTGATCGTCGGCGCCGGCTCCGCCGGATGCGCCCTCGCTTATCGCCTAGGCGAAGATTCGCAGGTGAGCATCCTGGTGCTCGAGGCAGGTGGCCAGGACCGCTCCCCCTACATCAAGGTACCGCTGACCTGGGGCGTGATCCTCAAGAACCGGCTGTTCGACTGGGGGTACTTCACCGAGCCAGAAGCCAGCATGCAAGGCCGCCGGATCGAATGTGCCCGGGGCAAGGTAGTCGGTGGATCCTCATCGATCAATGGCATGGCTTATGCTCGGGGAGCGCGGGAGGACTATGACGGCTGGGCTAATGAGCTGGGCCTGGAGGGCTGGACTTATGATGATGTGCTGCCCTATTTCAAGCGCAGCGAAAGCTGGGAAGGGGGCGAAAGCGCCTTGCGCGGGGGCTGCGGTCCGCTGACGGTTGGCCGGCTCGACTATCAGGACCCCTTGATCGATGGATTCCTAGCAGCGACACGGGCATGCGGCTATCCCGAAAACCCCGACTACAATGGAGCCTCAAATGAAGGTTTCGGACCGATGCAGGCCACCATTCGCAATGGACTCCGCTGCAGCGCGGCAGTCGCTTACCTGCGCCCGGCCTTGGCCCGTGGCAATGTCACCCTAGTGACCGGCGCACTAGCCAGACGCATTCTATTCGACAACGACCAAGCCACGCCGCGTGCCGTCGCGGTCGAATATGCCCGCAACGGCGAGCTACATCGTGCAGAGGCCCGCAGAGAGGTCATCCTCTGCGGCGGGGTAATCAACTCGCCACAATTGCTGATGCTGTCGGGCATCGGCCCTGCTGAACAAATGCAGGCGCATGGTATCGAAAGCTTGGTGGACCTGCCGGGTGTGGGCAGCAACCTGCACGACCATATTGTCTTCGATCTCCGCTGGCGGCGGCGCACTCCCGGCCCGTTACACCGCATGATGCGCGCCGACAGAATTGTCCTAGATGTCCTGCGTACACTGCTTGGCGGCAACGGCTTCTCCAGTCGAATACCCGCTGCGGCGGTGGGGCTTATTCGCAGCCAAGCAGACCTCGCGCATCCCGACGTACAACTGATCCTGGCAGCCGGACCGATGAACGCAGCGCCCTATCTTGAGCCGTTCAAGCAGGCTTATTGCGATGCCTTCGCCATCAAAGGGGTTTACCTGACTCCTGAAAGCCGCGGCCAGGTCACACTGCAGTCGGCCGACCCCGAGCAACCAGCTTGCATTCAGCAGCATTTCCTAACCAGCGAGAACGACCGCATCGCTGTACGCCAGATGTTCAGGCGCATGCGCGAGATCGGCGCACAACCAGGTCTTGAAGCCTTCATCGCCGAAGAGCTCGCGCCCGGTCTCGGGCTCCAAAGCGACACCGAGGTCGACTCCTTCATCCGCAGCCAAGCCATCACCCTGCATCACCCGGTCGGTACCTGCCGGATGGGGCCTGATGAAGATCCGCAAGCGGTGCTCGACAATCAGATGCGTGTGCGAGGCGTGAGGGCATTGCGAGTGGTCGATGGCTCTGCCATTCCGCGTATCATCCGGGGCCCTACCAACGCGCTGATCATGATGATGGCCGAGCGCGCTGCCGATTTTATTGCGGGCAAGGCCTCACTACGCGAACAGCAGCCGGCCAGTTCCCCACTTACCTCGCGTCAATCTGCCAGGAGCTTGCAATGACCCACAACTGTAAGCGTCCCCATGGCGCACACATCATCCAGCATGACCGCAACGTCTTCCGTATCGGCTTGGGCGAGGTCGAGGTGATTCGCTTGTACGACACTTCGCTGCTGGGCGAAACCGCGCAAAGCTGGCTGCCGGACTTCGACCGCCAGCGCGTGGCAGCCCATGAGCACTGGTTAGCTCCAACCCATTACGATCCGGAAAGCGGTCGCATTCCGATGCCGGTGCACAGCTGGATCGTACGCACCGGCCGCCATACTGTGCTTATAGACAGTTGCATCGGCAACCACAAAGAGCGCCCCGGCCTGCCGGAAATGCATCGTCTTTGCACACGTTACCTGGACAGGATGCGAACACTGGGCATCCAGCCTCAGGACATCGATTACGTTATGTGCAGCCACCTACATGCCGATCATGTCGGTTGGAACACCCAACTGGTCAACGGCGTCTGGGTACCGACCTTTCCAAATGCCCGCTATGTGATCTCACAGGTCGAGCACGACCACTTGCTGCGCGCCATTCGCGGCGAAGGTGCCGCCGGCCCCGCCTGGTTTGCGCCCATGTACAACGACAGTGTTCTGCCGGTGATCGAGGCAGGTCAGAGTGTGATGTTCGCCGACACCTATGAACTGGATGATACCTTTCTCATCCGCCATGCACCGGGTCATTCGCCCGGGCATGTGCGGATCGAACTTTCCTCCCGGGGCGCACGTGGTGTGTTTAGCGGCGACATGCTGCACTCGCCGATCCAAATTCCATTCTGGCAGTGGAGCAGCAAAGTTTGCGAAGACCCTGCGCTGGCCGCGCGTAGCCGTCACGACCTGCTCTCGTTCTGCGAACAGCATGGCGCACTTCTCTTGCCCGGCCATTTCGAGGCCCCTCATGCCGGTCATATCGTCGATGACGCCGGCACTTTCGGCATCAGGTTCTTGACCCACTAACCGGCACATCCGTGCTCAACCGAGAGACGGAGCTGCATATCTGCTGCGTCTCTCGCGGCACCTGGTCGACCACTTACCGTTGAGCGACTTCTGGAAGCGCTTCGTGCCTTCAGTTGGTCGAATTCATAAGTACGCGGCAGGTGCTTGGGGAAGAACCACAGCAGCATTCACAGGGTGGCGGCGATGCTGGCCAGGCTCACCGGCACCATGACCGAGGCGTACTCGCTGAATCCAATGCCAAAGTAGTCGGCGGAAACCATGTTCACCAGGTTGGACACCACTAGCGGCAAGCTCGCGGTATCGGCGATGAAGCCCGCCGCCATGACGAATGCCAGCGTCGCTGCCGGGGAGAAGCGCAGGGCCAGCAGTATGGCGATGACGATCGGGGTCAGGATTAGTACCGCACCGTCGTTAGCAAACACCACCGAGACGCCGGCGCCCAGCAGGATGATAAAGGCGAACAGATAGCGGCTGCTGCCATCGCCCCAGCGGGCCACGTGCAATGCCGACCACTCGAAGAACCCCGCCTCATCCAGCAGCAGGCTGATGATGATGATGACGCCGATGAAAATGGCGGTAGCGTTCCAGACGATCTGCCAGACCACGGGGATATCGGAAAGGCTCACAAAAACCCGCCAGCAGCGCCACGACGCCCCCCCAGTGCGGCGCTCCAGCCCACGCCCAGGCCTTTGGGCTGCCAGATGGCGAGAACGATCGTCACCAGGAAAATCAAAAATGCGATTAGCATGACTACAACTCAATCAGCGAAGGGAAGTCTCAAGTACAAGCAACAGGGTTCTGCGGCCGCCCGCCCATTTCGGCAAGGCGCAACGCATCGGGGCTCAACCATTCCTGGTTGGCATCGACTACTCCCTTGAGCATCGCGTCCACTCATTGCGGCAGTTCGGGATGCAGTCGGTAGTACACCCATTGACCCTTGCGGCGATCTATCAGGAATCCAGCCTCGCTGCCGGGAGATCTTCGGCTGGCTCAGCTCCGGCCGTGGGTAAGTTCGCAGACACAGAGTTCGCCTTCACGGGCGGTCAGCAGGGTCATCCGGGAGACAGATCCCAAGCCCCAAAGGCAATTTCCAGTTCGGAGGAGTTCAACAGCCTCTGCCCGACGTCTGCGGTCTACATGGTGAAGGGGCTTGGCGACATGAACTCGGAGTCACTACAGGTAACTCGCTTCCACGGACGTCAGTGAGTTCGTTTTCAGGTGTCCTATGAATGAGTCCTGCGGCCTCGAAAGATGTCGAACTGAATCGACATCGGTTTCGTAGACACCTCGAACGGCTGCAAAGGGTCGAAAGCGGGCATAGAACCATCTGTGTTGGAGGCGAACAGCCCTTCCCTACCTATTGAACTCTCGCCCGTGAACCAGCAGCTCGGTCGCGACCTCGCCACCCGACAAGTGCACCTCGACCAGGCGTTGCACCTCTTCATTGTCGCGCACCCGATACCAGCAAGCGTCGGGATACACCGTCAGCACCGGCCCCAGGTTGCAGGGGAACTGGCAAGCCGTGCGCGTCAGCAGCACGCCACCCGGCACCTCGATCAGTTGCCGCTGAAGCAACTCGCGGCGCAGCTGCTTCCACAACGGCAAGGCGCCTCGCCGGACGCAACGCGGGCCGGTGCAGAGGAACACCTGGCGTGCATGATCCGGGATGCTCGACCAGTCGGGGTCGGCGGCCACTGCATTGACCTGATCACAGGCGAGGTGCCGTGTGGGGTCCTCGATGCTCGCACAGGCCATTCGCGCATCCAGGCCACGGCGCCCCAACGCTTGCGCGGTAACCCAGACCTGCGGTTGATGCCCATGTTCACGCGCGATGCACCCCAGTTCATCGCGCAGCCAGTCCAGGTAGGCGCCGTCGGAGGTGGGTTCCAGGTCCACCACCAACACGCACTCCAGCCCGTCGGCGAAGGCCTTGCGCAAGACCGCCCACAAGCCCTCGAACCCGTCCAGGGTGTCAATGACATCGTCCCGTGCGGTTTCGCCCCGCAGTTGGCAGAGTTCCGCGCCGAAGGCCTCGGCCGCTGAACCGCCCGCAAGGCCTGGCCCGACAAACAAGACGCGCTGGTAAGTCATCACATGCTCTCTCGAAGTGAATTTCGCAGAAGCACGCACAGGCAGGCATCGAGCATGGGCCCAGACCGGCCCATGCCTGCCCACCGCAGGATTGTCGCCAAAAGATTCCAGGCCGGTCTCCGGGCTCGCGAGGCTGGATGCCCTCGCCTTCCCATGGCCGGCTGGCCACAGTGGTCTGATTGAGGGCATCACTCGCATACCGTTGCGGGGGCAGCACCGGACTGGCGCTAAGCGCGTACCGGTTTCCCGTTTCACCCCAAGCGCGGCGACTTGGGGCACCTGAAACTGGGCGGCATGTGAACATTCGGTGCGGTGCGCGTCAAGGTGATGAACCGGGCCCGGCACTCCCACAGAGGCCAATGCTGCACCAAGAACCGTAGGCGCCAGCCTTGCTGGCGATGCCCGGCACAGCCGGGCTAATCACCAGACGAAGGCATCGATTCCCCGAGGTTGCGCACCTATTTGAAACGCCGTGGCTGGGTTGCCATTTCAGACTTTCTTCAATATCCCCATATGCGCATCGTCCATCAACGCCTTGGCCATATCACTGAGGTAGTGCGACGCCCAGACCAGCACCGGTTCGTTGTCCATCACACCAATGAATGATGCGCGGCGGGCGCTGTCGAGCAGCACGGAGGCTTGTTCCATGGCGTGGTTGGCGCAGTTACCGGGTTCTACGCGGAACAAGCGGGTGCCTTTGGTAGCACCTTCCATGAACGTGCACGTGCCGACGGTCCAACCGAGTTGGCCGTGGTCTGCTGGGATTTCGTTGTCCATTCGCGATTCCTCTGAAGCGTTGAAGGGGTGACCGAGCTACCTGTAGGAGCGGCTTCAGCCGCGATCACCAGCAACGCTGGTGCCAGGTACCGCGGTGTCTGCATCGCGGCTGAAGCCGCTCCTACAGGGGCCAGCGAAGGGCTGTCAGTGCAGCGTGTAGGACGGCGGCCGGGCGCTCATCTGTAGCTGAGCCAATGCCGACTCCAGCAGCGTGTGGGTGGCATCGAGCTCGTGCATGACTGTCAGCATCACCAGCGTGGCCGGTGACTTGGGCAGGTGGGTCAAGGACTGATGAGTGACCGCCAGCGCGCACATGACGTACTCAGTGGCACTCACCAGCGTGTCTTCGAGGAAATGGGGAGATTCGGTTGGAGCCGGTGGATCCGGCACGATCTTGAGCATGGTGAATCCTCTTTTGCATGGGATCAAAGCCACCACGCCACCCTTGCAATGGATAGGGTGGCAGCTACGTACAGGTCTGCAAGACCGGCGCAAAAGAGAAAACCGGCAGGCCCAAAGGCCTCCCATACGCAGCCGCCATGACACAACAAGCAACACGATTACAGGTTGCTGTATTGGCAGTGAATCTTTTGCGGACGGGCTTGCAGGCCCGGTCGTTGATTTGGCAACGACCCGGCGAGACTAGCCGTCACTTCGATAGCGCAAAAGTGCTCAAAGCATGCTTGGGAAACGCCCTACGTGAAATGGGGAAAGTCTGATTAGCCCATGTAGGACTTCATCCCCAGCTTTTCATTTCCTCGAAATCACGCCACTCATGTATTCATGCAGATCGCGAAAATCTTTGACGCTCCAGGCATGCGGCGCAATCTTCACCCCATTCTCCTGCAGCGTTTTCGGAATCAGGTTTCCATTTGGGCGAAGGATGACCGAAGACACGATAACGCCTGGATAGTCGTTCAAGCGCTTCTTGAATGCAGCGCTGGTAAGGTCCGGCGTTGGCGGGTTGCTCTTTTTGGCCAACGGCCCCGTCCCCTTGATATCCGCGCCATGGCACACGGCACACCGCTGCACGAAGAGGTTTTTCCCGTTGGTGTTTTCCGCCAAGGACAGCGGCGTTTGCAGCAGTGACAAGAACCCCAGCATCGCGATACGTGAAACATTCATTCCCAAGCTGCCTCCACGGCTCAAAGTCCATTTGATACCAGCATCACACGCCACTACCCGACCGCGCCATCCATAAGTGCCGCAGCTGTCATCCCCTTCGACATGTTGCTACCCTGCCCCGACGCATCGGACAGAATCGAGCACATGCTGGAAGCACTACGACGGATCGACCTCAACCTCCTGCTGACCCTCCACGCGCTGTTGCTGGAACGGCACGTGACCCGTGCGTCGGTGCGCCTGCACAAGAGCCAGCCCGCCGTCAGCCATGCCCTGGCCCAACTTCGCGTTCACTTCGACGACCCCTTGCTGATCCGCCGTGACGGCCAGCTGGTGCTGACCGCCCGCGCGCAAAGCCTGCTGGGGCCGCTCGAGCAGTCCCTGAGGCATCTCAATGATCTGCTGGGGGCTTCCGATTTCGACCCGGGCCAATCCCAGGCGCGCTTTCGCTTGTCACTTTCCGACTACGCTGCGCGCCGTGTGCTGCCCAGGCTGGTTCGTCATGTTCGCCGCGTCGCACCCGGGGTGGACCTGGCCGTCAGCCAGGCCAGCCGGGAGACCATGATGGCCCAACTGGCGGATGGCGAGCTCGACGTGGCGCTGGGCATTTTCCCGGAATACCCCCAAGGCGTGCGGGTGCAGGAGTTGTTCCCCGAACACTTCGTCAGCCTGGCCGATGAAAGCGCCCTGCCGGCATGCGGCTGCCTGTCGCTCGAGGAGTGGCTGGAGCGCCCGCACGTCATGCTCGCCCTGCGCCCCGATGCCAATGACGAAATCGAGCGCGTGCTGGCGCGAATGGGGGTACGGCGCAGGATCGCCGTGGCGCTGCCGCACTGGAGCGCCGCCATCGAACTCATCGCCGGCACCGACCTCATCCTGACGGTGGCGAGTTGGGCGGTGCGGGACCTCGACCGCTACCCGACGCTGCGCACCTTCGATGCCCCGCTGGGCCTGCCGGTGCTGTCGTACCAGCAAGCCTGGCACTCGCGCAAGGATGCAGACCCGGCGAACCGCTGGATCAGGGACGCGATCCTGGCTTGCAGCCAAGGCACCTGACGGTTGGAAAACGCACTGAGCCAAGCCCCGATTATTGCGTGAAGAGCTTGGCCAGCTGTTTGATGGCCTGGCTGAAATGCGTATGGTCTCTCAGCCGATCCGGCGAATCGGTGGCGAACCAATTGGCGTCGTTGAAGGGCCTGAGCACATCGACATAGTTCAGGAGCGCATCCAGTTCCAATGGGTAGTTGCTGAGCAACCGATCCTGGTCGAACGCGTGCTGCATGATTGCATCCCGGTCATGGGGCAAGTTGAGCTCGGCCATGACCCGGCAGGCGAGATCGGCATACCCCGCACCACTGGGATGCATGCCATCGATGCTCAGGTAGCCACCGGCCTTGAGTCGTTTACCCTGCGGGGCCGCGAAGTCCAACTCGCCGTCGAGATAACGATTATCGATGAACTGGCTGGCATTCACCCTGACACGGGCCGTCTCATTCAACCGGTTTTTATAGTCGATTGCATCAAATGCCTGGTAGGTATCCACAAACACCAGACGGTGTGCCGTTTGCGTTGCGTTCGCGGCCTCGATAAACAGGTCTCGTATTGTTGAGTTGACCTCACGGACTTGTGCGTCGGCCTGGACAACGACACTGCGGTCAATCTTCAACGACGTTGGTAGCAAACGGACACGGTAGGCCTCGGGGTAGCCATCTTCACGCAGGTCGGATACAGGCTGTAATGCGGCAACCGCACTGACCTTGGGCAGCAGCACGATCACCACGCGCTCGACCGCCGCTGGAAGCCTGGCAATGCGTTCAGCCACCTCTTGCCACTGCTGGAAGTAGTTCTTGCCGTTGTACTCCCCCTGGGTAATCGATTGGTTTTTCCCCAGGAAGCCAAACTTGAAAAGCCCATGATTGTGCCCGGAGTGCACCACCAACATTTCCGGTTGCCGCCGCTCGACCCAGTCCAGCGGAGCGAAGTCATCGAAGTCGGCGACCTTCTGTGGGTTCAATACATACTGCCCGTTGATCGCGATATGCAGATCGGAGAAATGGTCGAGCTGTGCCGCGAGATCTGTCCTCAAGTGCGCCTGTACTTGCCTGAAGAACGTGTTCCACGAACCGCTGTACATATGGTGAACCTCGCTCCCGGCAATGGCGAGGTTGTCGAAGGATTGATGCAGGGACTTGGGGGTGGCCGCCACCCAGAGGTTCAGGTTGTCCAGGATGCGTTCCGGCAAGCCGACCAGGGAAAGCGCGGACGGTGCAACGAGGATCGGGTTCAGTCGCCTGATTTCCTGTTCGAGATCGAACAAGACTTCCCATGGGTGATCAGGGGGAACAAAGTCCCAGCCTTGCGCAGCGGCAAGCCGCGCCGGCCAGGACTGGGCACAGAGCGAGGCCCTGACGGTCAGGCTTCTGCAGCCCTGGGGCAGTGAGTCACCCACGACCATCAGCTTTGGGTTGAGTCTGGCGATGTTCATGACGCGCTGTCCTCACAGTGGCTAAAGCAGGTAGTGCTTCATAAGGGACACTGCGCGGACTTCCCTTTGTTTAATCCAGTCTTTCGATCAAGGCTGTTGTCGGCGACGCTGTTGCCATCGGCAGTCGAACTGAGGCGATCCTCCCTACCAGCGTTGCAAAGTCAGTGTAGCCGCGCGCCTCGATTGAGAAGTTGGCGACAGGCATGAAACCGAAGAAGGGCATTCGCTGGAGCCGCTGGTGCCGGGTACCGCAGTGCCCATTTCGCGGCTAAAGCCGCTCCTACAGAGGATCAACCCCGGATAATCCTGACGGTTTGGTTACGCACTGGCGATTTCCGCCGGCCCCTTGAGCTCGACTTGATTGCCATCAGGATCGAAGCAGTAGAGCGACAGCCCCACCCCCTCTGCCCCGTATCGGCTGGCGGCCTTTTCCACCGAGATGCCGTGCCCTTGCAGATGGGCAATAATCGCCTGCTCGTCGAACGGCTCCACGCGCAGGCAGAAGTGATCGACGTTGCGTCGCTCCTTCCCGGGTGCCCCACCGCCCTTGGCGCCCAACGGGCCTTCGATATCCACCAGGTCGATCATGGAACCGCCAGCCGCCAGGTGGATCATGGCCAGCTCTTCGTTGTGCTTGCTGATCGAGCAACCCAGTACCTGGGTATAGAACTCCACGCTGCGCTGCATGTCCTGCACGCGCAGCACAATGTGGTCGATTTGCTGGATAGTGAAAACCGTCACCTTGTCACCTCCTGAGCTTCGGTGATGTATTCCGATGTGGATGGCCAGCTTGGTCCATCCAGGTTTCGAATGAAAATCGACAATCCGTACATGGGATATTCGCCAACCGAATGACATTGCGTCCTGGGCTGGCCAATGCTTCATGAATCGCCCTAATACCCGGCTTGCAAAGCTAATTTCAATCTCACCTGGTGAACACCCTAGACTGCCCGCTCACCCTCACAGGATCCCCGCGATGAACGGCGAAACCTCGCTTGAAAAACTGCTCCAGTCCATGAAGCCCGAACTCAACGACGGCGAATATGTGTTCGTCACCGGCATTGACCCAATGTCGCTGCCAGACGTGGAGGTTGTCGGTAGTTTCAAGGAACGCGAAGGATGGACCGTGATTCTGCAGCGCAGCAGCGCCGATGCGCTGAAGCTGCCCTACAGCTACGTGTGTGCCTGGATCACCCTGACCGTCCACTCCTCGCTGGAGGCCGTGGGACTGACCGCGGCGTTTGCCACTGCGCTGGGCAAGGCCGGTATCAGCTGCAATGTGATGGCCGCCTATTACCATGACCATATCTTCGTCGGCGTCAACGACGCCCAGAACGCCATGGCGGTGTTGAACGCGCTCTCACGCCAATAAGCGATCGACCCTGCGCATGACGCACGCGTTTGTGGGTCGCCTTGCCTGTCATCGTGCTGTGTCTGCCAACCCCAACCAGGCACGCAACACCGCATAGCCACGCCAGGGTCGCCAACCCTGGGCCGCTTGCGTGGCGGCATTGGCACTGCTCACGCCCAGTGCTTTTTGCAACGCCACGTCGCCGGCCGGAAAGGCGTCGGGCCAGCGCAGTGCGCGCAGGGCGATGTACTGGGCCGTCCAGTCGCCGATCCCGGGTAATGCCCGCAGTTGGGCACAGGTCGCGGTGACATCCACGCCGGGGCTCAAGACCAGGCGCCCTTCCTCCATGGCCTCGGCCAAGGCCTTGAGCGCGGCCTGGCGTTGGCGGGTGATACCCAGTTGGCCGAGCACATCGCCGCTGGCCGCCGCCAGGGCGGCCGGCGTGGGGAACAGGCGGTCCAGGCCTGGCACCGGGGCCTCGATGGGTGCGCCGAACGCGGTGCTGAGGCGTGTGCCCAGCGTGCGCGCGGCGACCACGGTGATCTGTTGCCCGAGCACGGCGCGCACCGCCAGCTCGAAACCGTCCAGCGTCCCAGGAACGCGCACGCCTTCGTTCGACGGGAAGGTAGCATGCAACGCGCTGTGAATGGCATGCGGATCGGCATCCAAGTCGAAGGCGGCGCGCACGCGGCTGATCAACGTCGGTAGCACGATCACCAGCGACTCGCTGATCGTGACCAGCACCTGGGCATGCGCCTCGTCGAAGCGCACCCGCAGCCAACCGCAGTGCTCGTGCGGCCCCCTGGCGATGCGCAACGTGCGCGAATACTGCAGCCCCTCCACGCACTCCACGCCCGGTATGGCGCGCAGGCGCAGGAAGCCCAGCATGGCCTGCACATCATAAGGTGGGCGCCAGCCCAGGCGCACGCTGACGCCCTGCCCGTCCGGCGAGCCCTTGGCGCGGCGCAACACGCTCGGGTTCAGGCCGTAGTGACGGGAGAACGCATCGTTGAACCGTCGCACGCTGCCAAACCCGCTGGACAACGCCACCTGCGTCATTGGCAGTTGTGTGTCGGCAATCAACTGCTTGGCCGCCAGCAGCCGTCGCGTCTGGAGGTACTGGAGGGGCGAAACACCGAAGTGTGTCTCGAAGATGCGCCGCAGGTGGCGGTCGCTCACGCCCAGGTGGCGTGCGAGGGTGACCATCGAGCTTGCCACGCCATTCAAGGCCTCCGGCTCGTCCATCAACCGCGCCGCCTGCAACGCCAGGATGCGCGAAGCATCTTCGGTGCTCCAGGCGACCGCGCGCGGCGCCAGCTCCGGCCGACAACGCAAGCAGGGCCTGAAGCCCGCTGCCTCGGCCTGGGCGGCGTGACGGTAGAAACGGATATTCTCGCGCCGCGGCGTCTTCACCCGGCACACTGGCCGGCAATAGATGCCCGTGCTGGTCACGGCCGTGAAAAAGGCGCCGTCGAAACGGGCATCGTGCGCCTTCACGGCCAGGTAGCAGGCGTCGCTTTCAGGGATATCGATAGTGTTTGGCATGGGAGACATCCTATGCCCTGAGCATGGCTGAGGCTCGCCATTTTCGGACATCTGGTCTGCCGCTTCGAGAGTTTGGCCAATCACGGCAAAAATCCGATGCCTTGCGGCATCGGATTGCGATTGATTGGCCTCGACAATCAAATCCGTGGCACATCCGGCACGTCTGCCGGATGTCGCCTTGATCGCGTGTTACTCAGCCGTCTGCGCTTGCAGCTCATCCTGCGTGGCGCCAGCCGGATTGCTGCCGCTGGTCAACGGCCCGTAGCGGCGGCTGAACTCCTGGTTGTAGGGCACGTGGTTCTTGTTCACCCCGCTGTCCCAGTTGACCGACCAGGTCATCAGGCCCTTGATCGAAATGCCCTTGGCGTAAAGCCGCTTGAACGCGTTGGACACCGCCGTCGGGTTGATCACGTAGCCGGTGGCCGCGGCATCGACGTTGGCCGGCAGGCCGATGGCGAACTTGTCGGCCGGGATCTTGGTGAAACCGCGGGTACCACTGACCAGGCTTTCGGTCATGTAGTAGAGGAAGTCCTCTTTCATCGCGTCGTTGTTCTGGGCGATCCACGCGCCCCGACCGTTGTTGGCCTCCTCGACCCAGAGCCCATCGCCGCCCTGGTTGTAGAACTGCGGCGCGATGAAGTCGTAGTAGCCTTCCAGCGCCTTGAGGTAGGGCACGTAGCGGCCAGCGGCGGTCAGGTAGGGGAACTCCGGCGCCATGCTGATGATGAAGTGCTTGCCTTCGGCGGCGTAGTGGTCCTTGACCAGTTTCAGCGCGGCGGGCAGGACGGTCTTGTTGGCAGCGAAGTCAATCGCGCTCTGTTCAAGGTCGATGTCCAGCCCATCGAAGCCGTAGGTTTCCACGAGGCGGATGATTTCATTGGCCAGCGGCTGTTCGTGGCCCGGGTTCAGCGCGATATGCGCATCGGCGCCGCCCAGGGACATCAGCACCACCCTGCCCTGGCTGTTCAACACGCCCACCTGGCGACGGAACTCGGCGTCGGACAGGTTGTAGGGCTTGAAGGTCGGAATACCGCTGCCCTTCATGAAGGCCACGGCCACCACGTTGTAGTCCCGTGGCACATCCTCCAGGCTCATGTTGGCGAACTGCCCGCGCTGGTAGCCATCGGCGGGGCCAGCCGGCCAGTTGTGCCAGTAGCCCATGAGGATCTTCTTGCCGGCCAGGCTCGGCATCTTCGAGGCGGCATCCTCCGCCGTTTTCAGTTGGGTGAAGTCAAACGTAGACATGTTCTAATCCTTCAGAACGTGTGGAATATCCGCCGGCTTACTGGAAGTCGACGTCGAAGGCCTGATAGAAGGCGTTGCCGGTGTTGGCCACGATCCACATCAGCACGATCACGTGACGACCCTTCTTGTTCGAAGGCAGCTTCACTTCGTGATCGATCTTGGCCTTCAGTTCACCGGCGTGGCTGTAGTACGGCACCTGCGGGTAGAAGTCCTCGGCGAACGGCTTGGCTTCCAGCTGCGCACGGGTGATGCGCTGTTTCGGGTCCCAGCCGTCCTTGGTGATCAACCAACGGTAGCCACGGGTGGTGTGAGGCGCGGTGTACACCCAGTTCACCTTGAACAGCTGGCCTGGGTCGACGTTCAGCAGCGGCCAGGTGAACGCGCGGTTGAGCTTCTTGCTCATTTCCTCGTCGGTGAAGTTGACACAGTCACGGGCATCGGCCTTGCCACCGCTGAGGATGTAGCCATCAGCGGGTGGCGCGACGCTGGGGTTATCGGACTCGAACGGCGCGGGGAACGGGCCGGCGACCAGGGCCGGGAAGTTCTTGCCGCCTTCCATCTCGTTGACCTGCCAGCCACCGAGCAGGCCGAGGTCGATGGCAACGGCGCCGCGGGAGGCCGGGGACATGACGCGGCCGTGGCGAAGTGGGGATTGCGATTGTGGTTGGTTCATCGTTGTAGCTCCATTTAGTTTGAGAACTCTCCGTTTCCAGCGGAGAGGCCTTCAAACTAACCGAGCTGGATTTTCTGTCCACGGGGCCATTTTTCGTTTTGGGGCACGCGGGAACAGGAAAACCCCGCAAATACTGGATGGATATCCAGTACACCCATAATTCTCTTACTCGACCTGAAGCCGAAGTCCTACAGGCACAGGCGGCGCTTATCCGTTGGTTCCATACCCGGAGAGTGCCTATCCAGAGCGCTTTATCAAGAATTTACGGAGCTCGGTGGAAACTCGACGGCAACTTGATACGCGAATCCATACCCTGTTGACGCCCCTGTAGGAGCCGGCTTGCCGGCGAACCAGACAACGCGGTGGCTGGCACCGGCACAGCCGGTGTTCGCCGGCAAAGCCGGCTCCTACAGAAAGACGTCCATCACCTTGTGCGCCACACGGATGAACCATGAAACCGCCGAGACTTGTATGAACACTTCCGCCAACCCCCTTGAACGTCAGCTCAAGCAACAGGGCATCACCGAAGTCGAATGCATGATCAGCGACTTCACCGGCATCGCCCGCGGCAAGATCGCTTCCATCGCCAGGTTCCTCGAGGAAGGCGGCATGCGGCTGCCCGAAAGCGTATTGCTGCAGACGGTGACCGGCGACTTCGTCGACGACCCGATCTTCTATGCACTGCTGGATGAGGCCGGCGTCGACATGTGCTGCCGCCCGGCCGCACAGGCTATCTACGTTCTGCCCTGGCTGACGGAGCCGACCGCCATGGTCATCCACGACACCTTCGACCGCTTCGGCAAGCCCATCGAACTGTCGCCGCGCAATGTGCTCAAGCGTGTGCTCGGCCTCTACGCCGACAAGGGCTGGAAACCGGTGGTCGCGCCGGAGCTCGAGTTCTACCTGACCCGACGCAGCCACGACCCCGACCTGCCCCTGGAAGCCCCCGACGGCCGCTCGGGCCGGGCCGAGCGCGGTCGCCAGAGTTACTCCATCGATGCGGCCAACGAATTCGCCCCCCTGTTCGAGGATCTGTACCTCTGGTGCGAAGCCCAAGGGCTGGACCTGGACACCCTGATCCACGAAGGGGGCCCCGCGCAGATGGAGATCAATTTCCGCCACGGTGACCCACTGCGCCTGGCTGACCAGCTCATCGTGTTCAAGCGCTCCCTGCATGAGGCCGCGATCCGGCACGGTGTCGGCGCGACCTTCATGGCCAAGCCAATCGCCCATGAGCCCGGCAGCGCGATGCATATCCACCAGAGCGTGCTGGACATGGCCACCGGCGGCAACCTGTTCGCCGGGGCGGACGGCGCCATGAGCGAACGCATCCTGCACTACATCGGCGGCTTGCAGCGTTACCTGCCGAACGTGCTGCCGCTGTTCGCGCCCAATGTGAATTCCTTCCGCCGTTTCCTGCCGGACAGCTGCGCCCCGGTGAACGTCGAATGGGGTACCGAGAACCGTACCGTCGGCCTGCGCGTACCTGCGTCCGCACCTACGGCGATGCGCGTGGAAAACCGCCTGCCCGGCGCCGACGCCAACCCTTACCTGGCGTTGGCTGCCAGCCTGCTGTGCGGCTATCTCGGCATGCTCGAACAGGTCAGTCCAAGCGCTCCCGTGCATGGCCGCGCCTACGACCACAACGGCCTGCGCCTACCGCAAACGCTCGAGGAGGCACTGGCCCGAATGGAGCATTGCGAGGCACTCCGGGAATACCTCGGAGAGCGCTTCGTGCAAGGTTACGTCGCGGTGAAACGCACCGAGCACAGGCATTACCGGCAAGTGATCAGCGCCTGGGAGCGCGAGTTTCTTCAACTCAGTGTCTGAACGCTCACTGGTACGGCGACCGGACCTTGATCTGCTGGTTGTCGGGAGTACCGCCCGCCGGGCACGGCATGGGCGCGAGCTGCTTGTCCAGGCAGACCCAGAGCTCCTTCAGGCGGTTGCCCGAGCCCACTGAAACCCGCAGGCTCTGCGCGGGCAGTGCCGGGTTGCGCGTCAGGAAGGCCTGCTTGATCGTGCTCACCTTGGTCTCCACCAGCTGGTTCGGACCAGGGTCGGTGCCCAGCATCTCTTGCGTGGTGGGGCGGCGCAGCGTGTCGTACACCCGCTGGATATCGGCGAAATAGCGATCGGGGGACGACCAGCCGCAGGTGCCGTGGGCCTGCCATTCGTTCTGCATCAGGTCCGCGCCCGGCATCATGCACAGGTGCTGCTTGACCAGCGCGGCCGGCAACGAGCCGACGCTCTGGCAGTTACGTGGATGGTCGCGGTCGGACCGGGCGTAGCCGTTCTGCGGCCACAGGCCATGCACCACCCATTCGAAACGGTTGCCGGAGAAACACTGGAAGGCATGTTTCTCACGTTGCGCCTTGGGTTTGTTGCGCTGGGCCTCGCAGTGCTCCGGCGACCAGGACAGCACCAGAGCCAGGTAGTCTGTGGGCAGGTCCTTGTTGACGTAGTCCACCGGGCGTGGCGGCGCGGGCTCCACGGTATCGGGCAATGCGCAGACTTCCTCGGCGGTGGCCTGGCTGGCGAACGCTGTCAGTGCTCCCCAAAGCAGTGCTTTCATCCAGGCCGAACGCAATGATTGGCTTCCCATGATTAACTCCTTGTCTGGTTCGATGCGCTCCATGCGCGGGTGTGCTGGGTACCAGCCAGGCGATGGTGTGCTTCGAATGTGACGATTCGTCAGTGGCTGGTCGGCCCGAGCTGGCCAGCCAGCGGCCAAGGCGAAGTATAATCGCGCGCGGCACTGCCCTCGGGTACAGTCCTCACCCGCCTCTTTTCGATCACAGAACATGAACCGTCGCAAAAAAATCAACCAGCTGTTGAAAGCCCACGCCAAGAAGGCCAGCGCCAAGCTCGCGCCGAAAAACCGCAACACTTACATTTCCAAGGCCGACCGGGCGAAGCTGGCTGCCGAGGCCAGCCAACAGGCCGAGCCGCCCCCCGATACACCGCCACAGCCCTGAGCGCAGCCGCCACTGGAGAGCAATGCGATGGACCTGAAGTTCAGCCATGTCGATGTGCTGGTCACCGACCTTGAGGCCGCCTGCGCCTACTACGCCCAGGTGCTGGGCGCTCGAATCTCCAGGACATTGGTGTGGGAGCGCGGCGGCCTGCACGTACGCTACGCGATCGCCCTGCTCGGCGAGGAACGCTTCATGCTGGTCCAGCCATTGGCAGGCAACCTGAAGGACCTGCTGGACACGCATGGCGAAGGCATGATCTACCGCCACTGCTATAGCACGCCGGACATCGAGCAGGCCTATGACCAACTGGTGACCAACGGCGTGCAGCCCGAAGACGAGAACGGCAACCCGCTGGCCCGCGAGCACCTGCAGTCTCCTGCCGGTGCGCGGATCATCTGGCTACCGAAACGCTTCGGGCACTTCTCGATCGAAATCCTCGAGGCCCAGGCACTCGAGGCCTTCATTGAAGAAGCGTTCCGCGCACCGTAGGTATCAGAACGCGTACTGCACCCCGAAGGTGGAGGTCACCGGCGTGTCCTGGCGAATGACCGGGCTCTTGCGCACCTGGTCGGTGTAGTGCATGACATTCACGCTGGCGATGGTCGACCAGTGCTGGTCGAACTGGTGCATCCACGCCAGTTCGCTGGAGTAGGCGTAGATGCCCTGGTCCGCCTTGAAGCGCTCGAACACGGTCTTCTCGCTTTGCTCGGCGGTGACGCCGAAGTAGGTCTGGTTGTACTTCGCCTGCCCCGCATGGCCGTTCAGGCTCAAGGTGACGGTGTCGCGGTCGCTCTGGTGCAGCGTGCTCAGCAAGCCGAACTGGTAGCGGTCGCCACGCTTGTAGCCACCGGTACGCAATTCGGCCTCGGCGGTGACCGCCAGCCACGGCAGGATCTGCTGCGACAGGTTGATGTCGACCACCGTCGCGCCGCCCACCGCGCCCATGCCCTCGAGCCTGTCCGAGCCATTGCGGTACTTGCTGTCGCCGTCGGCGCGACCGAAGTCGTAGCCGAGTGCGGCGCTGGCGCTGAAGCCATTGTCGGACTGGTACTGCACGCCCACCCCCGACAGGCTGTCGGCGAAGAAGATGCCGCGCTGCACGGTGACCGACGGCAGCAAATGGCCCTGGCTGCCCTTGGCGCCGAAATAGCGCGGCGCGGTGTGCAGGGCGAAGCCTGCGGTCACCTTGGTTTCATCACCCCAGATGCTGTCCAGCGCACTTTTTTCATTTGCGCTGGCCTGGGTCGATGCCAGGATCGCATTGAAGGCGAACGAAGCGCCGAGAACTTTCCTGATGGATTTCGATTCGAACATGTCCATGACTCGTTAGTGTGTATGGGGAACATGCTAGCGAGGGACATTCAACGTTCCTTTCAGGGTTTATCAAGTTCCTGTCAAGACGGAAGAAATCCTCCTGTAGGAGCCAGCCTTGCTGGCGAATGGCACGGCACCGTACGCGCCTGGTTCGCCAGCAAAGCTGGCTCCTACAGGAGGTCAGGTCGTCATTCAGCTAAAAGACGCCGAGCGGCGTTGACAAAAGGCATCCACCCCTTCAGCGAAGTCGTCGCTGCCGCTCAAGTGCACAAACAACGCACGCTCCCTGTCCAGCGCGGTGGCCAGGTCGCAATCCAGGCTACCGCGCAACAAGCGCTTGGCCCCGCCATGCGCGGCAGCGGCACCGCCCGCCAGGCGCTTGGCCATCGCCATGCCCGAAGCCTGCAAGGCTTCGCGGGGCACCACGTCGACCACCAACCCCAGCGCCTGGGCCTCACGAGCGGGCAGTGGCCGGTTGAGCAACGCCAGGGCCAATGCCCGGTGCAACCCGAGGTGGCGGGGCAGGTGCCAACTGCCGCCACCATCCGGGGTAATGCCGATGGCGCCATAGGCGTATACGAGGCTGGCGTCCTCGGCGGCAATCAGCAGGTCGCAGCTCAGCGCCAGGGATAGCCCGAAACCGGCAACGGCGCCGTTGAGCAGGCCCAGCACAGGGCAAGGCAGCGCGGTAAGGCCCAGTACCGCCTCGTTCACTGCGCCGACCAGGTGCGCGACGTCTTCCGTGCGGGCGTCCTGCGGCCCTTCGCGCAACTGGCGGAAATACTGAACGTCTCCACCCACCGAGAAGTGCTCGCCGCTGCTGCGCAACACCACCACCTTGGGTGGCTCCGCCACCAGGCTGCGGACACAGTCACGCAGGGCCGCGGCCATGGGCAGGTCGAAACTGTTGCGGCGTGCGGGGTGATCCAGCGTGAGGTAAGCGATACCTGCGCAACGCTCGATATGAACAGCCATGGTCAACCATCCTTAAAAAAGCCGATTCGGTGAATTCAGCAAAGATCTCTGCGCCAGCCTGCGGATCGGCACTTAACCTGTAGGAGCCGGCTTTGCCGGCGAATGGGACGGTGCCGTCAGAACAAAGCCTTGCGAGAAACCCTCTCAGCCCCCCTTGGGCCGCAGATTGGCATCAAAATCATCCAGCGACGGAAACACCAGCGGCGCCCGCTCATCGAGCGTCAGCAGGTGCCGGCGGTATTGCGCCAGGTACTGCAGGCGCGCCTCTTCGCTGATATAGGGCACATGAAACGCCACGAACGGCGGCAGCACCGCCAGCCCGACATAACCCAGCACACCGCGCTGGATTGGCCGCAGCAACGTGTCGAGTTCGCCATGCACCGCATCCGGCCCGAACATATGCGCCTGCCCGCCCAGGGAGAAACTCAGCATCGCCCGCTTGCCCTTGAGCCCGCCACGGTCGTAGATGCGCGTACCGCCATAGCAGTAGCCCGAAACGAACACCCGGTCGATCCAGCCCTTGAGGATGGCTGGCATGCTGAACCAGTAGATCGGGAAGTTGAGGATGATCAGGTCGGCCCAGCGAATCTTGTCCAGCTCGGCGACGATGTCGGCAGCCAGGGAGCCGTTGTTGAAGGCGTGGCGCTGCTCCAGGGCATAGACCAGGTAATCGTCGTTGGCACGCTGCTGGAAGTCTTCGGCGCTGGCGACCGGGTTGAAGCCCATGGCGTGCAGGTCCGAAACCTGTACGGTATGGCGCTGGCCCTCCAGCACCTCCACCGCCAGCCGGGCCATGGCACTGTTGAAGGATTGCGGTTCGTTGTGCGCGTGGACGATCAGGACGTTCATTTCGACTCCATCGTTTCAGGGGAAAATGCCAGCAGCTTGACGCCGTTGTACTTGAGCAAGAACGCATCGGCCTGGCGCGCCACATCGCGGTAACGTCCCGTGAGGGCCAGGCGCATCATGTCCAGCTGCAGCTGCTCCTGGTCGATCATGTAGTCCAGGAAGCGCTGCGCATCACCGGGGCCGATCTTGCGCAGGCCCTGCAGCCAGGCCATGTACTTGACGGTCTCGCGATAGACGACGCGCAGCAGCAGGCCTTGCAGGGGCCGGGGCACCGAGGCCACCAGCCAGGACTTGAGGCGTGTCAGCACGCCAGGCGTGGTGTCCAGCCCCCAGAGGTCGGCTGCGGCCTGGTAGCGCGGCTGGTTGAAGGTTTCGAGGTCGGCGTAGGTTTTCCAGAACAGGTGCGCCTGCTCGCCTTGCAGGCGCGAGGCCATGCGCCGGACGGCGGCCAGGGCGAAGGCGCGGTTGGCCAGTTCGTGGCGAAAGCCCTTGAGAAACTTGGGGGATGGCATGGAGGGGTCACTTCTCCTCAAATTCAAAGCATTGGAAATCCATTCTTGTAGGAGCGGCTTCAGCCGCGATGCGGGCACCGCGGTGCCGGGCACCCGCTTTGCGGGTGATCGCGGCTGAAGCCGCTCCTACAAAGGTTGTTGGTTCGCAGGTCATGGGGTGGCGATATAGTCGAGCAATACCCGCCGCTGTTCATCGTCATGCAGTTGCAGGGCAATGCCGCGCATCCAGATCGCCAGCTCGCTGCCGTGCTGCTCGCTGCCCCGGGTTCCTTCACGGAAGGCCACCAACTGGCGGTCGAGATAGGCCCGGTCGAGCATCCGCAGATTCGGTGTCTTCAAATGCGCGAACCCCTGCCCCTGCGGCCCGTGGCAGGCGGCACAGGTGCCCTGGTAGAGCGCCTGGCCCGGCGCGCCGGGCACTGGCGGCGCAACGGCGCCACCGTCAAGTTCAGCGAAGTAGCGCGCCAGCAGCTCCTGCTCCCCCTCTTGAACCGTCGCGGCAATCGCCCGCATCTGCGCGCCATGGCTGTCCTGCGGGTCATACCCCCGGCGCCCAGCCTTGAAATCGCGCAGCTGCGTGAGCAGGTATTCGGCCTGCTGCCCGGCCAGGCGCGGTGCGCCCAGCGCCGGATTGCCCTGGCCTTGGGCGCCATGGCAGACGACACAGGTGGCGGCCTGGGCAGGCGCGGCTTCGGCGTGGGCCATGAAGGTACTGGCCAGGGCCAGCAGGCCGGCGCAAAGGCGTGGCTTCATCGGTTGAAGTGCTCTCATTGTTGTTCTCGTTGGGCAATGCGTTGCAGCAGCCGCTTGCGCGTGACCTCGACATCGGCGGGCACCGAGCCGCGCCACTGCCGCACTTCGGCGCCGCTGTAGGGTTTGAAATCGCTAGGTAGATTGCCGGCGTCGAAACGCGCCAGCATCCAGTTGAGCACCCCTGCCAGGGCGTCGTCCGACAGCCCCGACAAGGCCGAGCCCGGTACCTGCACCAGGTACTCGCGCCCACCCGGCACCCCGAGGAACTTGCCCAGCTGCCCAGGGAACGCCGGTACGCTGCGCCCCGGGTTGCCGCTGCCGTCGGGCAGGTGGCAGCCCTGGCAGTTGAGCATGTAGTCGAACTGGCGCGGCTCGGTGGCCAGGGCGCTGCCGGCGAACGCCAGCAGGGCCAGGGTGAACGCGCACGACAGGTATCCGGCCATGCCCTACTCCTTGACCCCGATCACCACCGACAGCGAACAGTGGTAGGGCATGTCCGCCTGGCTGCCGGAGCACCAGTTCAGGTCGTTGGAGCTTTGCGGGCGGTACAGCGGCGTATCGCCCTGGTCGCGCTGGCACACGCAGCGGCCGCAGTTGCTCTTGCCGCAGCAGTCGTTGTAAGAGATCACGTAGTCCTTGCCGTCGGTGGGGTTGCGGCAGGTGCCGATCCAGGTGATGTCCGAACGCACGGTGCCCGGCGGGCAGCTGCTGGAGGTGCCGCCGCAACAGCCGCAGAGAAAGCCGTCGATGGCGCAGTGGCGCCAGTACTCGCAGCTGTTCGGGTCGCCCGACTCCTGCAGGCCGGCGCTGGGCTGGGCGAAGGCGCCGCCGCGGAACACCGGCAGCAACGTGGTCGCCCCGGCGCCGACCAGCAAGGTGCCCAGGCCGCCGAGGAACCCCCGGCGCGAGGTACCACGGGCGACGCGGCGAGTCAGCAGTTGGGTGGCTTCGTCGAACCAGCGAATCGTCATGGCTGCAGCCCCTGTTGCGCGGCGTTGTATGCCTGGACGGTGGCATGCCCCAGGCGCCGCGCTTCCAGCAGGCTTTCCAGGTGCTCGCGGGTGTTGACCAGGCCGTGGCTGGCGACGGTGCCACGCTCGTCGATCAGCACGCCGTAGGGCAGCTTGCTGATCTGGTAGGCCAGGCCCACTTCTCGGGACAGCAGGTAGGGGAACGCCTGCAAGCCGTGGGCGGCAATGAAAGCCAGGTGCTCATCCGCTTCGCCATCGCTGGCCAGCACGACCCTCAGGCGCTCCTGGCGGCGCAGCGCATCGAGCACCGGCAGCAGCGTCTTGCACACCGGGCAGGTCTCGGACAGGAAGAACAGCAAGGTGCCCTGCCCTTGCCCGTTGGCGCCGCCGAGGCTGACCGAGCCTCCGGTCAGGCTGGCCAGGGTGAACACCGGCGCCGTGTCTCCGGCCTTGATCGCCTTGCCCAGGGACAACGCCCCCACCGGCTGGATGCGTTCGTGCAGCAGCCCGACCTGGCGCGCCAGGGCCCACACGGCAAGGGTCAGCATCAGGATGATCGCCCAGGACAGCAGGCTGGAAATGATCAGTGCGTAAGTCATGGCCGTTGCCTCGGGGTTGCACGGTTGGAGATCAACTGGTTGGCCAGCAGGTACAGGGCGGCGACGCTGATGAAGGCGAACACCAGGGTGCAGCCGTCGAGCCAGGTCAGCGAGCGTTCGCTCATCGGTATGAGCAGGTTGCCGGCGGCCAGCGCCAGCAGCAGGTTGCGCCAGACCAGCGCCCGGGACGGCGGCTGGCGGCGGCCGCCGAAGTGGCAGCCGCAGTCTTCCAGGGAACTACCTTCGCCCGCAGCCACCGCCAGCACGCCGGCATACAGCACCAGCAACGCCACGGCGGGCAGCGCCGCCATCGGCCACCACAGGCTCAGCAGCAACCCGGCGCAGGCCAGCACGTCCAGCACCGGCAACAGGTGCGGCCACACGGGCGCCGCGCACCAGCGGCCCAATACCTGGGCGTAGCGTTGCAGTACACCGGCAAACGCTTCAGGGTCGTGCAGCTTGTGCAACACGGCAGTGCCCAGCAGCAGGGTCAGCCCACCGACGCTGGCGACATGCACCAAGGGGTCATGCAGCAGTTCGAAAGTCACCATGGCATCACCACGTTGAGGAAGCCCAAAGGGATATCGCCGACACTGCGCAGGTGCTCGCCGCTGTCGGCGTCGTACAGGTTCACGCCCTGGCGCAGCAGCGGCGTCAGCCCGGCCTCGCCTTCGGTCAGGTAGACCCACAGGGTGAACAGGCTCGGCATGGGCACCACCCAGTCCAGGCTGTACAACCGTGGCCGGTCGCCCTGGCTGACGCCGATGGCGGTGCTCTGCCCCTCGAGGGACAGGCGCGTCACCCGCTGTTGCGTGGCCACGTCGTAAACCCACACCTCGGTGCCGGGCTTCTGGTAGTTCTCCGGCACATCCTTGTGCATCAGCACGTACAACCGCCCGCTTTGCTGGTGCAGGGCCACGCCGTGGTTGCCGGCGATGCCCCAGCCATCGGCGCGTTCCTGGTCGCTGACCAGCGACCACTGCTTGAGCGGCCGCACACCGTCGGCGCCCAAGCCCAGGGCATAGGCGCGGTTGTGCTGGGAGACGAAGTACCAGGTGTCGCCATCGCGCACACCGGTGGTCAGCAGCAGGTCCTGCAACGGGTCGAATGCCGGCGGGGTGCGTTCCTGCAACGCCACTTGCCCTTGCTCATCCAGGCGCAGGTGGAAGAACCCGCCATTGCCGCAGATGGCATAGAAGTCGCGGGGGCCGGCCGGGTAGATCGATGCGCACCCCGGGATCGGCACCTCGGTGACGAAGCGGTTGTGCTCCAAGTCCACCACCGAGATCGACTGCGCCGGGGTGAAGTTGAGCACCAAGAGGAAACGCTCGTCGTCGGACAGCACGCTGAGGCCGGTGGAGATCAGCGCGGTCATGCGCTTGGCCGGGATCGGGATCTCGCGCTTGGGGCTCAGTGTCCTGGCGTCGTACACCGTGACCACGTCGCTGCGCCGGCCACGCACGCCCCGGCTGAAGTAGATCTCGGTGGCGTACAACTCGTCGCGGCTGCGCGCCAGTTGCAGGCCGTTGGACCAGATGCCGGTGCTCAGCTGGCCGAGGTTGCGGCCCTCGTCGTCGAACAGGTAGGCACGGCCATCGACCATGTTGGGCGCATTGCTGCCCCAGATCCAGAACCAGTGCTGGTCACGATGATCGCCGAGCACTTCGACACGGGCCTGCTCCGGCACGAAGCCGGCCAACACCGTTGAAGCACCGGCGAGCAACGACAGGCCACACAGCAGATAACACAAGGAACGCTTGAACATAGGGGCTCCGCAACAGGCGATCGGCCTGGGCTTGAGTCTATCGAGGGGCATTTTCGGTGGATTGGCGCGCGGTGACAGTCGGCTTGGCATCCGGTGCCACGCTGTCGACCACACCTGCGGCGCCGAGTAGCAACAGATGACCCGGCTGCGCGACCAGGGCCGCGAGGTTCTGCCGGTCCTCGCGCTGGGTGCTGGTGAAGTGCGCCACCAACGTGTCGGAGACCGCCACCAGGCCGGCGTTGCCCACCAGGGCCACGCGGCCGTCGTCCAGTTGCGCCACGGCGGTGATCGCCTCGCGGCTGCCGCTGTCGAGCACCTGCCAATGCCGGCCCTGGCTGTCGCCCAGCAATACCCGCCCGCTCATGCCCGCCAGCAACACACGGCCATCGCGCAGGCCGGTGCCGGTCCACAGCGAGCCACTGACGCCCGTGTCCAGGGCTTGCCAGGAATCGCCCTGGTCGGTGGAGCGGTAGGCGTGGCCGGCCTCGCCGACGATGAACAGGCTGGCGTCGGCGGCCTGGAACACCTGGTTGAAGTGGAAATCATCGCCCTCCTCGCCCACCTGCAACGCTTGCCAGGTGACGCCGCCATTGGCCGTGCGCGCGGCATAGCCATAGGCACCGACCACCACGCCGTGGCGGGCATCGGTGAACAGCACCGAGAGCAACACCGGCCTGCCCTCCAGATGCTTTTGCAAGGTCCAGTCCTGGCCGCCATCGACACTGTGCAGCAGCACCCCGCCATGGCCCACGGCCCAGCCTTGCTGGCTATCGATGAAACTCACCGCGGTCAGCAGCCCTTCCACCGGCACGCTGCGTGCCTGGCGCCACTGCTGGCCATCGGCGGACAACGCCACCACACCGTGGTCGCCCACAGCCACCAGCCCCGACCCTGCCCGGCCGACCGCCACCAACGGCGCCTGGTGCACATCATTCAAGGCAATGGCAGGTGCCGCCCAGGCCTGCCCCGCGCACATCAGCCCCAGTACCCAGGGCAGCAATCGAACAGCCGTCATCGGCATGCCTCCGTCTTAATGGGCGACCAGGGGCGCACGTACCGGCCCCCGTCGCGGAACCAGTATTTCCAGGACCACGGCCAGGGCCGGCAGCAGGGTCACCGCCATCAGCATGTTGGCCATGAACATGAAGGTCAGCAGCAGGCCCATGTCGGCCTGGAATTTCAGCGCCGAAAACGACCAGGTGGCCACCCCCACCGACAGCGTCAGCGCGGTGAACACCGTGGCCACGCCCACCTCGCGCAACGCCTGCTGGAACGCGGCAACGATGTCGCGGCCCGCCGCCAGGTGCAGTTGCAGGCGGTTGTAGATGTAGAAGGCGTAATCCACCCCCACGCCCACGGCCAGCACCATCACCGGCAAGGTGGCCACGGTCAGGCCGATGTCGAGGGCCTTCATGAACCAGTACCCGAGGAAGGTCGCCAGGGTCAGCGGCAGGCAGCAGGCGAGCATGGCCCGCCAGTCGCGGTACACCAGCCCTACCAGCAGCACGATGGTCAGGTACACATAGAGCATCATCGGCAGCTCGGAGCCCTCCACCACCGCGTTGGTGGCGGCCTGCACCCCGGCGTTGCCGCTGGCCAGGCGCACGTTCACCCCGGGCAGGACATAGCGCTCGCGGTACTGCTCGATGGCCGCAGTCACCTGCTTGAGGGTGCTGGCCTTGTGGTCGGCCAGGTACAGGTTGACCGGCAGCACGGTACAGTCGGCGTCATACAGGCGCAGCGCCTCGGGCACCTGGCGCACGGCCTCGCCCAGGGACAGCTCGTCGACCGGCAGCGCCGCCCACTTCGGCTGCCCTTCGTTTACCCCCGAGGCCGCCAGCTTGGCCATGGCCGGCAGCGACTGCGCCGACAACACGCCGGGCAAGGTGCCCAGGTACCAGGTCAGGCGGTCGACATAGGCCATCACATCATGCCGGTAGCAACCGCCCGCCGGGGTCTGCACGGCCACGGTGAACAGGTCCAGGCCCAGGGCGAAGTGCCCTACCACCTGCTCCACGTCCTGGTTGTAGCGCGAGTCGGCGTGCAGCTCGGGTGCGCCAGGCAGCACATGGCCGACATGCCGGCCCTGGCTCTGCCACACCGCCAGCACCATCAGCACCGCACCCAGCAGCGCCACCAGCACCGCGTTGCGTGGCTCGGCGATACGCCCGAGGCCGGTCATCAGCCCCTCTCGGCGCGCCCGCAGGCGCTCGACCCGTGCCACGTAGCGGCTGTCGAAGCAGCAGTAGCTGGCCAGCACCGGCAGCATCACCAGGTTGGTGACGATCTTGTAGGCCACCCCCACCGAGGCGGTGATGGCCAGCTCGCGGATCATCGGGATCGGCACCAGCACCAGCGTCGCAAACCCGACGAAAGCCGTGATCAGTGCCAGGGTGCCCGGGATCATCAGCCCGACGAAACTGCGCCGGGCGGCGGTCATGCCATCGGCACCGGCACACACCTCCTTGGCGATGAAGTTGACCTGCTGCACGCCATGGGAAACGCCGATGGCGAACACCAGGAACGGCACCAGGATCGCCAGCGGGTCGAGGCCGAAGCCCAGCAGCGTCAGGGTGCCGAACTGCCACGCCACCGACACCAGCGAGCACACCAGCGGCAGCACGGTCAGGCGCCAGGAGCGGGTGTACCAATAGACCGCCAGCGCCGTGAGCACGAACGCCAGGGCGAAGAATTCGACCACGCTGCGGGCGCCGGCGCCGATATCGCCCATCTGCTTGGCGAAGCCGATGATCTGCACGTCGAAGTCGGTGTTGGCGTACTGCGCCCTCACCTGCTCCTCCAGCTGCCGGCTAAAGGCGAGATAGTCCAGGCGCTTGCCCGTGGCCGGGTCCGGGTCGGCCAGCTCCGCCACCACCATCGCCCCGCGCTGGTCGTTGGCCACCAGGCTGCCGACGAAGCCGCCGGCCAGGGTGCGCTCGCGTATGCCGGCGATGGCCCGGGCGTCGAGGTTGCCGACGGTGACATCGCCGCCGACCACGTCCTCGGCCTTCATGCCCTCCTCGGTGATCTGCACGGCGCGGGTGTTCGGCGTCCACAGCGAGGTGACGCTGCGCCGGTCGATGCCCGGCAGGAAGAACAGCGTCTGGGTCAAGTCGTGCAGGCGGGTCAGCGCCGCCGGGTTCCAGATATCGCCGTGGCGCGCCCGCAGCACCACGATGACCCGGTTGGCGCCGAACAGCACGTCACGGTACTGGTTGAAAGTCTTGATATAGGGGTGCTGCTGCGGCAGCTGTTTGTCGAAGCCCGCCGACATCTCCAGACGCGCGGCGAACAGGCCCATCACCAGGGTGACCACGGCCAGCAGGCCGAGGGTCGCCAGGCGATGGCGAAAGACCAGGCGCTCGAGCGCCGAGACCAGATAAGCCAGCATGAATAGCCTCCCCGCCACGCGCCCCGCGAGCACGTGGCGGCCGGATCAGAAGGAGTAGGAAATATTGCCGCTGACGAAGTCGCGGTCGGCCATCAGGTTGTTGTCGCCGCCCCCCCAGTAGCGCACCCACTGCAGGCCGCCTTTCCAGCGGTCGCGGTAGTTGAACAGCAGCGCGGTGGTCAGCGACTTGCGCCCCTCGACGAAGGGCATGGCGTTGGGCGTGGTGCCCTTGACGTCGTGGCTGAAGTCCAGCTGCGGGGTGACGGTGACGCCGCTGTCGAACAGGTTCGGGTAGTTGAGCCCGAACTCGGTGACATAGCCCCACGAGGTGCGGTCCGGCAGCGAATAGTCCGGCAGCACGTAGGGCACCCGGCCCGAAGTGTCCAGCCCCGGATAGCGGGTGACCGCCACCTCCGCCAGCAGGAAGCCGTCCGAGGCGCCCAGGGCGTTGGGGATGAAGCCCAGCGGGTCGTTGCCGGAGAAGGTGTAGGTGGCGTTGACGTCGGCCTGCCACTTGCGTTCCTCGACGAATCCCTTGCTCACCCCTGTGTCGAACACGCTGTAGCGGTTGTGGCTGCCGGTCAGGCCCTGCCCGAAGGCCACCGTCGGGTCGATGGCCACGCTGTCGTGGGGCCGGAACGACAGCTCGCCGGCCACGGCCACCGGCCCCACCAGGGTGCTCATCGACGCGCCGAACAGGTCCTTGTCCTCGCCGTAGTTGATGAAGTAGTCGTCCACCACCAGGGCATCCGGGTTGCTGCGCGCCGTGTAGCCGATGAAGGGCAGCTTGTCGTGGTAGCGCTGGTAGAACAGGCCGAACTCGGTGTTGATCGACTCCGCCGTCCAGCGCAGGGCCAGGCCGTACTGGCCGCCGTTGCCGGGCTTGCGCTCGCCGTCATAGGGCACCGCCAGGCCGCTGGCCACCAGTTGCTCGTGGCTCAGGCCGCTGGTCAGCGGGTCGCCGCAGCGGCCGGTCGGTGTCCCCGCGCAGGTGCCGGGTTGCAGGCCTTCGACGAAGCCCGTCGGGTAGTAGATCGCCCGACGCCCTTCGCCGGCGATGTCGGCGCTGGAGAAGTAGGTGCCCACCGGGTCGACGTCGTAGCCGTTCCACTTGAACGGGTAGTAACCCTCCAGGTTCAGGGTGTCGCTCAGCCCCAGGCTGAACGAGGCCATCGGCGCGGGGATGAACACCTCCTTCAGTTGCGTGCCCGGGGTGTGGTATTTGGGCAGGCTCAGGGCGTTGATCTGGTTGATGCCGCCGCTGACGAACAGCTCCGCGCCCCAGCTGATCACCTGGTTGCCGAGCTTGACCTTGGCCGGCATCTCACCGATGTCGAAGCGCTTCGCCACCCACAGGTCCAGCAGGTCGAAGCGCTTGGTGGCATCGCGCCTGGCCGGGCCTTCCAGGTCGGTGCGACGGGTGTCGTCCATCTTGAAGTCCCGCGCCCAGGCCACCCGGCCCAGGGCGCTCCAACCCTCGCCGAAACGCAGGCTCAGTTCGTGGGTGCCCTTGAGCACCTGGGAGAACACGTCGTGCTTGTGGTAGTTGAGGTTGCCGTCGTCGGCGTTGCTGTAGTTGATGTCGGCGTTGGCGTAGCCGTTGCCGCGCTCCAGGTTGTAATAGCGGCCCAGCTCGTTGTTTGTGCCGGTGTTGCAGCCGCCGTTGTCGTTGCCCAGCAAGTGGCAGTCGGGCGATTGCAGGCGGCTGGCGAAACCGTAGGACAGGGTCGAGTCGAAGCTGCCCGAGACACCGTCCTCGCTACCGAATGTGAACGCCTGGCAAGGTTGCGCGCCGAGCAGGCCGAGGGCAGCCAGGGCCAGCGCCGGGCACGGGGCGGCCTTCGCCCATGCCCGCGAAGGGAATGTGTTCATGCTCTGGTCTCCTGGCGGTCAGCGCTCGCCGCGACGGCGTAGCTCGCCTGCGTTGAACTGCTTGTCGCTGACCCGTCCTTGCAGGCCGGCGGTGAGGTCCAGGGCCGCGCCCTGCTGGGTGAAGCCGTCGGCGATGTAGCGCCGGGCGATCAGGTCGTAGCTGACGTACTCGAAGCTGGTGCAGGCCTGGATCTCGGGATCGGCCCACAGGCTGCCCTCCTGCACCCGCCACAGGTTGCCCTTGGCGTCGTACATGTCCACGTGCAGCAGGCTCCAGCTGTCCTCGTCGAAATAGAACACGCGCTTGGCGAACGAGTGGCGCTTGTCGGCCTTGACCGTGGCCTCCACCACCCACACCCGGTGCTTCTCGTAGCGCTGGGCGTCGCGGTCCAGGTAGTGCTCGCCGATCAGCTTGTCGTAGGTGTTGGTCTTGTCCACCAGGCGGTAGGAGTTGTACGGCACCACCATCTCGCGCTTGCCCAGCAGCTTGAAGTCGTAGCGGTCCAGGGCGCCGGTGAACATGTTGATCTGGTCGACGAAGTACAGGTTGTCGGAGCCGGCGATCGGGTTGTCGTAGGCGAAGGTCGGCGCCTGGCGCACGCGACGCTGGCCGGGGAAGTAGATCCAGGCGTTCTGCGGCTGGTCCAGGCGGGCGTGCACCAGGTACATCTCGCCGGCGCGCGAGGACGGCGACTGGATGTCGTAGAGCAGCTTGGCCTCGACGTCGTCGGTGTCTGCCGGGGCCTTCACCGCCGGGTCGTTGTAGGGGTAGTACTCGCTGGCCCACTGGCGCACCTCGGTGAGGCCGCCGGCCGGCTCGCGGCGCAGGAACGAGATCTGCGCCTTGCGGCCCTTGGCCATGTAGCGCAGCTTGTAGTTCCACAGCACCTCGATGCCACTCTTGGGTTGCGGGAACGGTACTGCCGCCCCGGCGGCACGCTCCAGGCGCCAGCCGTCGGCACCGATGCTGGCCTGGCCGGCGAAGGCCTGGGTGCGCTGCGCCACCTCGTCAGGGATCGCGCAGCTGCGGTGGCTGGGGTACACGTCGAGGCGGTAGCCCGGGTAGGCCTTGATCAGCGCCACCTGCCCTTCCGGCAACTGCGCCTGGTATTGGGTCACGTTGCTGGCGTCGATCGAGTACAGGCGCTTATCGCCGGCGTAGGGGTCGCCGTGGCCTGGCGACCAGCCGGCCGGGGCCTGGGTCAGGCCGCCGGTCCAGGCGGGGATGCTGCCGTCGGCGTTGCCAGCCTTCTCGGCGCCTGTGGGGGTGAGGGCCGCGACGGCCGTGAACGAGGTGGTGGTACCGAGCAGCGCCAGCAGCGCGCCGCCCAACAGGGACAGGGGGCGTCGTTTCATGAACCTTTCCTTGCGTGATTGTTGTGGTTATCGAAAGGCAGTTCGTTGCAGGCAGAGCGGTGGAAAAAAGAGGCCGCCGAGGGGCGGCCCCAAAAGCGTTTCCGGCTCTGCGTAACAGACAGTATTCAATGGCGGTGGGCAGCGGCTTGGCCGCGTGCGCCAGGGTGTTTGTCATCCGGTGCCAGGGCATGACGGGGGAGATGCATCGCCGATCAGACCGAGCGCCGCGCAGGCGGCGCTCGATTTCATGATCGCCACAAGAACATCCCCTAGAACCTGTCAGGCCTTGAGGGCGCGCTCCTCCCACCAGTCCCACGCCCGCAGCGCCTGGCGCGCCGTGCGCCCGGCCCAGCACGACAGGGTGTTGCCGGGCATGGCGATGGCCTTGCGATTGACGATCCAGAAGTCGGTCAATTCGCTGCGCCGCCCCTGCAGCAAGTCGGCGATGGTCCGCCCGTTGAGGTGGCACAGCGCAACCCCATGGCCGAAACACCCGCCGGCGTAGACCATGCGCTCATCGCCGATGAAACTGATCTCCGGCACCATGTCGGCGTTCACCGACACCGGCCCGCCCCAGCGGTAGGCAATGCGCACATCGCGCAGCTGCGGATAGATCCACTTCAGGTGCGCCTCGCAGTGCGCCCAGCAGGCCGGTGACGGTTGCTCGTCCATGGCGCTGCCGGTGTAGGCCAGTACATCGCCGCCGCCCATGACGATGCGCCCGTCCACGGTCGGGCGGAAGTAGTGCAGCATCTGCCGGTTGTCACCGAACGCTTCCCTGCCCTGCCAGCCCAGGCGCTGCCACAGCGCGTCGCCCAGCGGCTCGGTGACCACCTGGTAGGTCCACAGCGGGAATTGCCGGCGCTCCAGCGGACGGGAGCCAGGAACCTGCCGCGAGTAGGCATTGGTGGCGATCACCAGCTTGTCGGCGGTCACCTTGGCCACGGGTGTGCGCAACACGATGCCGGCACCGCTGCTGTCGATATCGAGCACCGGCGTCGCCTCATGGATACGCACCCCCACCGAAGCCGCCAGGCCCTTGAGCCCGCGCACCTGCTTGCAAGGGTCGAGGTAGCCGGTCTCGGCTTCGCGAATGCCGCCCAGCAGCCGCGGCGAATCGTATTGCTGGCGCAGCGCGTCGCTGTCCTGCCAGCGCATGTCCGCCGCCAGCCCCAGCGACTCGTACAGCTCCAGGGTCTTGCCCAGGCGTGCCACCTGCTGCGGCGAATAGCTGACCCGCACCAACCCGGCATGGCGGTAATCCGAATCGAGGCCATGGCTGTCGATCACCTCGCGGGTATAGGCCACGGCCCTTTCGAGGTAGCGGTGGGCGTCGATCATCTTCTGCCGCCCCCAGCGCAGCACCACCAGCTCCGGCTCCAGGCCGAACAGCTTGGTGCTGAAGCCGGCGTTGCGCCCGCTGGCGCCGAAGCCGATCAAGGCCGCCTCCAGCACCACCACCCGGGCGCCGGGGTTGTCGCGCTTGAACTGCCAGGCCGTGTTGAGCCCGGTGAAGCCACCACCGATCACCGCCACATCGACCTTGAGGTCTTCGGTCAGGCGCGTGTTGGGCGCGTAGGCGCCATAGTCGTGTTGCCAGAAGGAGCGGTGCTCATGCGCAGCGTCATTGTTGTTGTCATTCATGCTGGACTCTCGGGTTTCGCATACGAACATGCGGTCCCTTCGAGCCTATCGAGCGGCACGACACCTGGATTGACTGCAGACGCCAGATTTTCAGCACGCCGTGCCAGGCTCGCGCCCGGCCTGGCGGAACTGCTGCGGCGACTGCCCGGTCCAGCGGCGGAAGGCTCGGGTGAACGAGCCGGACTCGGCGTAACCGAGCAGCAGCGAGATCTGCGTCATCGAGTAGTCGGAATGGTTCAGGTAGTCCAGCGCCAGGTCGCGACGCACCTCCTCCACCAGCACCGAGAACTCGATGGCCTGGTCCTTGAGCCGACGTTGCAGGGTGCGCCGGCTCAGCCCCATGCGCGCGCTGACCTCATCCAGCGACGGCACGCCGCTGGCCATGCCCAGGGCGATCATGCGGGTGACCTGGGGCAGCAGTTCGTCACTGACGCTGCGCTGCTCGCGCTCCCGTTGCAGGTAGGGTTCCAGGGCCTGGAACAGCCGCTCGTTGCCCTGCGCCACCGGCAGCTTGAGCACCTCGATGGGCAAGGTGAGGCGGTTGGTCGCCTGGCCGAAGAACAACGGGCACATGAACAGCTGCTTGTGCACCGAGACATCCGCCGGGCGCGGGTGCTCGAAGTCCACCCGCAACGGCCGCAGCGGGTTGGCGGTGATCAACTGCAGCTGGCGCAGAATCGTGGCGATGGCGAACTCGGCGTCCTGGCGGCGGTTGACCACGGTGGTGTCGGTGACCTGGTAGGTGATGCGCAGCTGGCGGCTTTCGCAGCAGTAGTCGATGGACGACTCCTGGGCGAACACCACGATGTAGGTGTGCAAGGTCATCAGCGCCTTTTCGACGCTGGGCGCGCAATGCAGGGCGTGGCCCAGGGCGCCGATGTCGTCGGCTTCGGTCTGGCTGCCCAGGGTCAGGCCGATGGCGGGGTTGCGGGTGCCGGCGGCTTCCCACAGGGCGACGTACTGGTCGCCGGGGATCTCGATGTCGGCGCGGTCCAGCAACGGCAGGTCGATGCCCAGGGCGTCCAGGTGCGGGGCGAAGATGGGCTTGAAGCGGCGGAAGAAGTTTTCCGAGATGACGGTGCGCGCTGATTTCATGTTGTTCTTCGCAGGCCAGTGAGTCTGTGCCGTTTTCAGCAACCGGCATCGTAACCGATTGTTGCCGAGAGCAGGCAAAGCCTCAACAGGCAGGTGCGAATGGAGTTGTAGGAGCCGGCCTTGCCGGCGAAACAGGCAACGCGGTGGCTGGCACCGGCTATGCCGGTGTTCGCCGGCAAGGCCGGCTCCTACACGGGGTCAAACCGAACGCAGGTTCAAGGGGCTCGATTCAATATCACCCGGCTGCCGCACATCCTGGGCACACGCCACGAAATCTTCCTTGCGCAGTACCACCAGCGCAATCAGCGATGCCACCCCGGTCGCCACATAGAAATACCAGGGCGCGGTGATGTCGCCGGTCACCTTGATCAACCAGGTGGAAATCAACGGCGCGCTGCCGCCGAACACCGCCACTGGGATGTTGTAGGCCATGGCGATGCCGGTGGAGCGGATACGCGTCGGCAGCAGCTCGCTCATCAGCGCATAGGTCGACGACGCATACAGCCCGAACAGGATCGCCACCGCCATCAACGGCCAGAACAAGGTGGCCGGGGTGGCGCCGGGCGCCGCCTTGAAGAACCAGTACATGGCCAGGGTCGCCAGGACGCCGATCACCATCAGGAACGGTTTGCGCCCGTAGCGGTCGGTGAACGCGCCGCCAAACGGCATCACCACCGCCGCCGATAGGCTGGCGACGAACACGTAAAGCAAGGTGGTGCCGCTGTCGAACTTGAGGGTGTTGGACATGTAGGTCGAGGCGAAGGTCAGCACCAGGTAGAAGATCGAACTGTGCAAGGTGATGATGAAGAACACCAGGGCGATCGAACGCTTCCACTGCCACACCTCGCGCAGCGGCGCCTTGGAGGTTTCCCCGGCCTCCACCAGCGCGATGAACTCCGGGCTGTCCTCCAGCTTCAGGCGGATATACAGCGAGATGAAGCCCAATGGGCCGGCAATCAGGAACGGAATGCGCCAGCCCCACTCCTGCATCAGCTCGGCACCCAGCGCCCAGGTCATGCCGTTGGCCACGGCGCCACCCAGCAACAGGCCTAGCACGGCGGTGACCATCAGCCAGCAGGTGGCGAAGCCACGGCGCCCGGGGCCAGCGTATTCGGAGATGAAACTGGTGATGGTGCCGATCTCGCCGCCAGCGGAGAAGCCCTGCACGCAGCGGATCAGCACCAGGATCACCGGCGCGGCGATACCAATGCTGGCGTAGGTCGGTAACAGGCCGAGCAGGAAGGTGGAGCCGGCCATCAGCACCAGCACCGTGATCAGCGTGCGGCGGCGGCCGATGCGGTCTGCCAGGGGGCCGAAGAACAAACCGCCCAAGGGGCGGATGAAGAAGCTCAGGGCAAAGGCCGCGAAGCTGGCCAGCAAGCTGCTGGTGGGGTCGTCGGAAACGAAGAAGGCCTTGCCGATGTACAAGGCCAGGAAGCCGTAGACGCCGTAGTCGTACCATTCGATCAAGTGGCCGGTGGTGGCGCCGAGAAACGCCCGGCGCCGCTGGCGCTGGGGGGTACTGAGTGACATGCCCATCAAGGGAACTCCTGTCGTGTTGCTGTCCATGAATAGCGTGCTTCAGGGGCTGCTCAAGGCCCCTTTCGGGTCTTGCAGCCACTGCCGCACGCGGGTCTTGAGAATCTTGCCATAGCTGTTTTTCGGCAGCTCGGTGCAGAACTGGTATTTTTTCGGTTTCTTGAACGAGGCCATGCGCGCCAGGAACCAGTCGTTGAGCGCCTGGGCCTGGAGGCAACCCGGCCGGCGCGGCACCACAAAGGCCACCACCGACTCGCCCCACTCGGGGTCGGCCTCACCCACCACGCACACTTCGAACACCCCGGGGTGCTGCATCAGCACCTCTTCCACTTCCCGCGGGTAGATGTTGCTGCCGCCGGAGATGATCACATCCTTGCTGCGGTCGGTGAGGGTCAGGTAGCCCTGTTCATCGAGCTGGCCAATGTCGCCGGTCAGCAGCCAGCCGTCCACCAGGGCGGCACGGGTGGCCTGCGGATTGTCCCAATAGCCCTGCATCACCGGCGCGCCGCGCACGGCGATCTCACCGGTTTGCCCGGGCGGCAAGGGGTGTCCGTCAGCGTCCACTACCCGCACCTCGACGCAAGCCTGGGCACGCCCCACCGAGGCGGCGATGCGCGGCCAGTCGGGGTTGCTACGGTCGGCGATGACCTCCCGGGACAGCGCGCTGATGGTCATCGGGCATTCGCCCTGGCCGTAAATCTGCACCAGGCGCGGGCCGAAGGTGTCCAAAGCCTGTTCCAGATCGGCCAGGTACATTGGCCCGCCGCCGTAGACGATGGTCTTCAGCCCTTCACCGCCATAACCCTGCTGCCGGGCCTGCTCGACCATGCGCTTGACCATGGTCGGCGCGGCGAACAGGCTGACATTGCCCACCGCCCGGGCCAGATCGAACAGCTCCGCCGCCTGGAACCCGCGGGACTCGGGCACCACATGCCGGGCGCCACAGCGTACGTGGATGAAGTTGTAGAGCCCGGCGCCGTGGGAGATCGGCGCGGCATAGACCACCGCATCGTCCGCGTCCACCGTGTCCACATCCAGCGGGTAGCACAGGGACATGGCGACCAGGTTGCCATGGGACAGCTTCACCCCCTTGGAGCGCCCGGTGGTGCCGGAGGTGTAGAACAGCCAGGCCAGGTCGGCGTCTGCCCGAGGCTGAGGCCGCACCAGTTCAACGCCCGCCATCTGCCGAAGTTCACCCAGCCCGGGCGCGGCCAGTTCCCGGCAGCCGAGCGGCAAGGCGATGCCATCAAACACCTGGCCGTCATCGGTGTAGATCAGCCAGGCCCCGGCGTTGCCGGCAATCCAGGCGGCTTCCAGGGCGTGCAGCTTGCTGTTGATCGGCACCGCCACCGCCCCGCACCACCAGATGGCGTACAGCAGTTCCAGGTAGCCGCAGCTGTTCTTCATCAGCAGCGCCACCCGGTCGCCCGGTGAGATGCCATGTTCGTGACGCAGTTGCAGGGCCCGAGCCCGGGCCCGCGCGGCGAACGCCTGGTAATCGGCCACCTGGCGCGCGCCCTCGAACAGCGCCGCGCGTTGGGGCCAGCGCTGGGCGGTGTCGCACAACCAGTTGGCGATGTTCATGTCACACCCGCACCGCCTGCAGGACACTGGCGTAGTTGGCCACCGCCATGCCGCCCATGTTGAACAGCAGGCCGAACTCGGCACCCGGCACCCCCAGGCCGATAGGTTCGCCAACCAGCTGGGCAAAGCCCAGGGCGTGCATCGACACTCCGGTAGCGCCCACCGGATGCCCCTTGGCCTTGAGCCCGCCGGACAGGTTCACCGGCAGGCGCCCGCCCGGGCGCACGGTGCCGTCGTCGATGGCACGGTGCCCTTCCCCTCTGGGCGCCAGGCCCATGGCCTCGTAGATCAGCAGTTCGGCGATGGTGAAACAGTCGTGGACCTCGGCGAAGCTCAGGTCGTTCAGGGTCACACCGGTTTCGCGCAACGCCCCGTGAATTGCCCGCTGCGGCCCCTCGAAGGCCAGCATGTCGCGGCGCGACAACGGCAGGAAATCGTTGACCTGCACCATCGAACGGATCGCCACCTGGCGCCGCATCGACCGCGCCCGGCGCGGCGACGCCAGGATGATCGCCGCCGCGCCATCGCTGATCAGCGAGCAGTCGGTCAGGCGCAGCGGCGGCGCGATCAGCGGGTTGCTCGGCGAGGGGTTGTTGCAGTGCTCGAAATCCATCACCCGGTGCATCTGCGCCAGCGGGTTGGCCATGGCGTTGGCGTGGTTCTTCACCGCGATCGCCGCCATCGATGCCAGCGGGCTGTGATAACGCTCGGTGTACTGCTGCGCCACCTGGCCGAACAGCTGGGCAAAGCTCAGCCCAGCCTCCGACATCGCGTTCTGGTAACCGGCGCCGGCCAGCGCCCGGGTGACCTCGACCGTGCTGTTGCCGGTCATCTTCTCGGCCCCCACCACCAGCACCAGCTCGGCGGCGCCGCTGCGGATAGCGTGGATCCCCGCCTGGATCGCCGCCGCCCCCGAGGCGCAGGCGTTCTCGCAGCGGGTGGCGGGCTTGAAGCGCAGTTGCGGGTCGGCCTGCAGCATCAGCGAGGCGGGAAAGCCATCGGCCACCAGCCCCGAGTTGAAGTGGCCGAGGAACAACGCATCGATCTCGGCGGCCTCGATGGCGGCATCGGCCAGGGCGTCGCGGGTGACCTTGACGATCAGGTCCTCGAGGTTCAGGCCATCCAGGCGACCAAAAGGACTGTGCGCGGCTGCGACGATGGAAACGGAATCGTGAAACATGGTGATTTTCTTCTGTCCTTGAAGCGGGTAATCCATACAATGTGTCAGCACCCGAATCCCACGCTAGTTGGGGCAACTACGTACGTGAGTAAGTAGTGAGCGCTACGGGGCATGACCATGACACCGAGGCAGGACGCCTGATGACCGTACACACCCCACCCTACCCCGACCTCGAGCGCCTGGCATTTCAGGTGTCGCCCGCGCCGCAACTGATTACCGGGCATCGGCGGATGCTCGATTGCAACCAGGCGTTTGCGCGGCTGTTCGGGTATACCCGTGAGGAACTGCAAGGGCACCTGACCCTGTTGTTGTATCCCTCCCATGCGGATTACCAGGCCATTGGTGAGCGCAGCGAGCACTGGCTGCGCAATGGGCTGGGGGCTTTCTATACCGATGAGCGTTTCATGCAGCACCGCAATGGCGAGGTGTTCTGGGCGCGGGCGCATGGGTTCACGTTGACGACGGAGGATCCGTTCGAGCTGATGATCTGGCATTTCGAGCGGCTGGATCGGCAGCCGGCGCCGACGGTGCAACTGACGCCTCGGGAGCGGGAGATTTCGTTGCATATCGTGAATGGGTTGACGTGCAAGGAGGTGGCGCGGCAGCTGGGGATATCGCATCGGACGGTGGAGGTGCATCGGGCGCGGTTGATGAAGAAGCTGCAGGCGAAGAACAGTGCGGAGTTGGTTTCGAAGATTATTTTTATTAGTTGAATTGGCGACCAGACAATCTTCACAGTTGATACACAACCTTATTGCTTACGTCGATTATCCCGACACCATCCAGCAGTCATTTTTCACCCGTTTTTTCCGGTTTTTCTACCTGAGGGAATTGCATGCCACTAAAAAATTCGTCAGTCTCGGCAGCAGAGACGATTCGAACATTTGTGAAAAAATCATTGGTCGCAGTGTAGGCGTACTCCAAACGCTTTTCTTCCGCAAGTACATGGGTGGCTTTCGCAAGCTCTAACTCCCATTTTGCCTCGAGTGCATCGATCGCAAATTTTGATTGCTCCCGCCCTCGCCAGCTTCTTTCCCAACGAAAAAAATTACTTACTCCTGTCAGTACGGCTATCGTCAAGCTCACTACCGGCATAACTACGTCTTTATGCTGAAGATCTGTAACTGTAATGACGGGAAGGATAACTCCAAGCACTATTGTTACGATGCCACACACCCTGAACATATAGAAAGGGTAAGACTGGTGCTTCGCATACCAGTCTCGGCGCGGATCAACAAAGCTCTTCTTTATGGACCGCGCAGCATCTGTGAAATGATGAAGCGAATCACCAACAGCTTCGCCACGCGAATGCTCCTGCTTACCTGTCGCCATGTCGGTCCCCTCTCGATGCTACCCAACTCTCTACAGTAGAGGCGCTAGAACGCCATTTGGCAAATCACCAGCAGGTGCTGGAGCAGAGGAATCGACGGTTCTCGCGCCGAGCATTGACAATGCGTAAAAACCAAGAACAAACCAGTTAAACCGCTTATATCAGATAGAGCGTGATGAATATTGCGCTTTGCTATTAATCAACAGTCACCCTGTGACAATATCTGTGCGTTCCATTAACGGAGGTTCAACTACCTCTGCATAAAGCCGAGCGCCCTCCCTACCCGCCCGGCAGCCGCTCCAAACGCTCCTTGCTCCTCTGAGACGTTGAAATGGTTGAGCTAGAAACAAGCGTGCATGCAATTTCTCAGGGCTTACCTGTACAGGCTTCGGATTGATGAGGAGCGCGGACACTTCAGCCCGGTCAAGCGGCTCCCTTGGCTTGCTGCTCCAGATGCACCTGCAATGTCGGATCGATTTGCAGTGCACTGGCCAATTCGTCCAGATAGGCCCGCTCTGCGGCCTGCTGGTCATCCACCAGCATCACGCTGGCGAGGTACATTTCCGCGGCCATGGCCGGGTCCTGAGCCGACTGCGCCACCTCGGCAGCATCGAGAGGCTTGCTGACTTCCTCGTCCAGCCATTGCTGCAGTTGCGGATCGTTGGTTTGACGTTTGATTTCGGCGTAGATCAACTGTTCTTCTTGCTGGTCGATGCGACCGTCAGCCTTGGCTGCCGCAATCAGCGCGCGCAAGATGGCATGGCTGTGATCGTCGGCCTCGGGGCCGGACAATTGATCGACAGTACGCAGGGCCTGTTGCGGGGCTGCCGCCTGGCTGCGCTGCCAGCTTTGATAGGCCTGGAACGCTAGCATACCCAACGACGCCAGGGCTGCGTAGTTGGTACCACCTGTGGAGCGTCCCTGGGTAACGCCGCCACCGCCACCGCCACCCAACAGGCCGCCGAGTAGACCACCAAGGCCACCACCGCCACCCGCCGCACTGCCGCCGCCAAGCAGCCCACCCAGCAAGCCGCCCAAACCACCCAGGCCGTCTTGCGATGACAGGCCGCCGCTCCCTTGTTGCGCTTGTGAGGCCTGGCCGGCCCGAAGTAACTGTTCGAGTAGATCACTGGTGTTCATTGCAGCGCCCTCGGTCGGTAGTCGGTGCCCAGAGAAGCAACGATAGTCCCCGCAAGGCAATCCGCCATGACCGTTTGGCCGACAGGTAATCCGGGGCTTATCGAGCTGACAGCTCACCATCATGCAAGCCCTCTATCGCTTGTCTGCGGGGGCTATGGGCCGAAAACGGGTACTCGCGAACGACGGCTTTCGCCCCATCGCGGGCGTTCGTGGAGGGTTGCAGATGGCCAGGAGCAGTGGTTCAAAGCGGACAGCTCTAGGCCAAAAGCCCTCATGAGCGGTCATCGAGCGCTTCCGAAACCAGGAACGATTCACAGTCGTTGCTTGGCAAGACCGCAATTTCTCTGATGTGTGGGTGTGAAGCCGCCACAGCCAGATGCAATCAGTGCTCAAGCTAACCTCAGGATATGCTGGAACGATTTGCTGTCTTTTCGACCACTCGTCTAGACTTTCTCTCTGAGCAATTGCTCACGTCGAGCGCACAGGCATTAGTGCACTCATCTCCTACGCAGGCTACATGAGGGATCTAGCTATGCGAATGTCTGCGATCTTTAACGTGTTTCGGAATGCCTTGGTTGTCGTGTTGTTTTCGATTACTGCTGGTTGTGTGAACCTTGAAGAAGTACAAAAGTTCACAGAGCAGTCCGCAGCGCTTTCTTCCTCCAACGAAATAACTGGATATTTAGACAAGGGAGCGGCCCGGCGGGCAAAACTGGAAGAGACAAACAACTCTCTTTTGTACTCAGTCAACTGCGATGAGTACTCAAGCAGGCAGGCTCGGATACAGAAAAAGAAGAAGAGCGAAATAACGTGCCCACCACTGCTGACTGTCCCTCCGTTCCCGGCAGGCCTTAATGAAGACAACAAAAAATCCATTGCAAGTCTTCACGTAGTCATTTCGGATTACATGGCAAAATTAGCGGTACTCTCTGGCAGTGATGTCGTATCGCTTGACAAGAGCACTGACGAACTGGTGAGCAATCTAAACAAGCTCCCCTATACAGCAGAGTCCGCATCAAAGGAAGAGAAGGAGAAACGAAATGCTGCTTATGGCGCCATGGTTAAGCTAATAAGCATACCGCTCGACCTATGGCGACAACATGAGCTAAAAAGGATCATTCAGGAGAACGATGAAAGCATTGGAACTCTTGCGAATCTTCTTGCGAGTATCCTACGCGACCAGGCCGGCAAGATTGATTCAGAATCTAAGGTCGTGAGCAATTGGTACAACTTGGCTGATAGCACTTTCCCTGCTGACACACTGGAGGGGGCCTTGTATGTTAAAAATGAAAGAGATGCGAAGCTAGCCGAGATATCCAGCAAAAAGAAAGCGGCAGAGGCCTACTCTGAGGCGCTATTGGAAATCAAGAACACACACCATAAGTTAGCGACAGAATCTGGATCCCTTGATTCAGACTCCGGAAAGCAAATTATCGAGTATGTGAAGGCGGCAAGGGAAAAGGTCGTGGCCGCACGGAAGCAGTATGACGAAGCCTTCAAAGGAGAGTCTTCCAAATGAGCGAAAACACGCTTGACCCCGCCGGCTTGAAGAAAATATATGACGATTTGAAGAGATCGCACGACAACATAAGGAACAAAATTGATGCTGAAATGGAGAACCCTCCAGCGACAAGGTTGCCTCATGATGATTTGCTGAAAATGAGTAGCGACGCGGGCAAGATCATGGTAGGCGCGAATAGCGCTTACGATATGTACGTTGCCAATGCCATAAAGGATATTCAAAGTAGCGCCAAAAAAGTCAAAGATGGGATCAAAGACGCTGCGGACACTATCTTCTCCTTGCAGGAAGCGGCAAAAATCATTGGAATTATTGCATCTCTGGTTGATATTGCTGCCGTCATAGCCTCATCGATTCAGGATTGGGACAATCTTGGCAAGTTGCCCGAGTTAGTCAGAAATCTTAACAAACAGATTAAAGCTGCTAAAAAACCTGATGTAGGACAAGGGGGTATTTAGTAGCCCTCAAACAACCTATAGTCACGTACTGGCCGTTTTCTGTCCTTGGCGAGGGCTGTTGTCGACCGTCAGCTGCCCTTCACCACCGGCAGCTAACGGCCAGAAGCAGACACTCAGGAGTAGTCGAGCTCTGTGGCATGAGCGCTGTTGGCACGCCGCCAGCCCCACTGGGGAGTGAAAGCCCTGATCATGAAGCGGGGAATACCGCAGTGTCTCAGGCGCCCTTCCAAGGGGGAACCCGGAGCGTTCGGATACGAACACCCCGAGTGAGCTGCTCCTTGCCGAGCAAGGAACAAAGTCTTGGGGCCTGGGTTTATGCCTTACTGCTTCCTATGCACGCCGGCGAAGGCTCGCTCGCAGGTCTATCGGACCGCTTAAAGATTGTTTGCTCTAGGTGTTTACGCACATCGTCCCATTCCATTTGTTGGTCGACAGCTTTGATCAGCCAGGCTCCGACCACAATGGGATCGTTTTCGTAGACGTGCTTCCCGGTTCGGGTGTAGGTGATCAGCCACCCCGGATAGTCATCCTTGTCGTGGTGATAGTCCCCAAGGTTTGCTTCTACCTGTTCGCCATAGTTGTAGACCTTCGTCAGCACAGCGTATGGCCTTCCGGCTACATACTCATCGACCCGACAGGTATGGGCTGGTGAGAAGGAGTCCTGCATGACGTGCAGCATGCTCCCAAGAGCAACATCCGGTGTGAGAAGGTTGCGGCCCTCATAGTCCGTTCCGGCAGGAGCAAAGAGCGTCCGAACCTTCTCGTTCTTCTTGTCTTCAAGGCAGTAGTTGAGGTCGACCCGAGGCATCCCAAGCTTGATCTCATCTGCCTCAGTCAAAGGGTCGTCTGCCTTGATTTTCTTGATCGCTACCTTGTAGGCGAATTCCATCCAGAGGAGTGCCTCAGATGTAGTTTTTCTTAACCTCGCCTGATCATCCCCAGCGTTGGGTTCGTTTGTCATAAAGTGCAGGTATTGCATACTGCCGTAGTGGGAATGCCAGGGAAGATAGTCTGCCGCCTTGACCCTGCAGCCACTGACACCGCCTCGGTACTCGGCATGGGTGTCTTCGAATTGCCTCCTTAGCTTGAGCAGTCCAGTGGTGAAATTCGCGCCCTCACCCCAAGTGAACATGAGCGGATCGTCGTTCCACCAACTGCCATAGATGATCCCATAGGTGGTGTGCCGGGGCTTTGCTCCTTTGGGCCACTCAGCACCAGTAATGAAATTCACTGAGTCACCACCAGCACGGTTCACCAAAGCTACCTTGGGGTTCCTTAAGTAGTAGGCAGGCTCAAGGTACTCATTGATAGCAAAATTGGTGAGGTGCTCGTGGACGGTGTTGAAATCATTCTTCAGCCAACACGTATTGATGAACCAAGCCCGGATCCTGCCCTGGTCTGGAACGCCATTTTTTATTTCCAGGACGCGATAACAAGGGTTCACTTGAAATGCGAACGCCTTGGAAGCACAGATCGTGAGGAACGCAATAATGGTTACTAGAACGGCACAGCGTATCTGCTTCATGGCGTCTTCCTTGGCGAGGTAGCGATTGACTATCAAGCATAGAGTGCACCACAGACTCTGCATTCCTCATGAAAATTCGCCTGGGCTATCTCAGCCCGATGGAGTTCGAGCGGTGCTTTGCGAGCAGTAGCTCTTAATTGCCTGGCCACCAGTTCCGGGGCATACCAAAAGGCTTGCGTAATTCGGTCTCTTACGTGATCTGAGATGCACGCATTCCAATATGTTGAGAGATTCCAGGTCAACAGGGACGTCCGCGATGGGGCGAAAGCTGCCGTTCAAAAATAGCTGCCTTCGTCCAGAAGCGAAAACCTGGATTCAGCGTTACATCTCAATTGACAACGAACCACAAAACATCAGAGTGTTGCAGAGAACCATTTGGGAGACCATAAATCCCAATGCTGCTCCCAGAAAACCAATGCTCGCGACAATCCATGGCAAATTTGCCTTCACGCGATACCTCAGCAACCAAGCCGCCCCACCTACGCCAGCCAACATGCCAGGTACTGAGAACACGTGCCCCAGCCCAGTCAACCCCTCGGGACGGCCTGGGCGGGACATGATGTTCATGTAGATCAGCAAGGTGGCTACCGCTGCCGCTGTCGCCCCAGTTAAAAACAGGGCCGGAGGGCGGAGAATCAGGCCCAGTATCAGTGCCGCCACGGGCACGGCGATCAGGTAACCGCTGCCGATATACAGTGGGTTGGCCCCCATGCTGGCGTAAAAAAGTCCGGGAACAATCAACAGGATGGAATAGGCAAGATCATCTCTACGGCCTACTGTCATTCCTAGCCTCACTTTGACCTGCGTGTCTGCTGGAATAGCGTAGCTGGCGTGGGTGCTCTTGCTCGAAGGGGCTTCCGTGAACCAGAGGAGGTTGCTCTGCTTCGAGTCATGAAGCAAAGCGGCCCTCCCCCTCGATTGTCGTTTCAGACCTTCTTCAATATGCCCATATGCGCATCGTCCATCAGTGCCTTGGCCATATCGCTGAGGTAGTGCGAAGCCCAGACCAGCACCGGTTCGTTGTCCATCACACCGATGAATGACGCGCGGCGGGCGCTGTCGAGTAGCACGGAGGCTTGTTCCATGGCGTGGTTGGCGCAGTTGCCGGGTTCTACGCGGAACAGGCGCGTGCCTTTGGTGGCGCCCTCCATAAACGTGCACGCGCCGACGGTCCAGCCGAGTTGGCCGTGGTCTGCTGGGATTTCGTTGCCCATTCGGGATTCCTCTGAAGCTTTGAAAGGGTGACCGAGCTACCTGTAGGAGCGGCTTCAGCCGCGATCACCAGCAACGCTGGTGCCAGGCACCGCGGCGTCTGCATCGCGGCTGAAGCCGCTCCTACAGGAGGCCTGCGCAGGCCAGTCAGTGCAGCGTGTAGGACGGTGGCCGGGCGCTCATCTGTAGCTGAGCCAACGCCGACTCCAACAACGTGCGGGTAGCATCGAGTTCGTGCATCACCGTCAGCATCACCAGCGTGGCGGGTGACTTGGGCAGGTGGGTCAAGGACTGATGCGTCACCGCCAAGGCACACATGACGTATTCAGTGGCGTGAACCAGGGTGTCTTCGAGAAAGTAAGGAGACTCGGTGGAATGGGGTGGATCGGGAACGATCTTGAGCATAAACACCTCGCAATGCGGAAGTCGGACCGCCGCCGCTCCACTTGCAGGTGAAGGGTGGCAGCTACGTACGGGCCTGCAAGACCGGGGCATTACGAGGCGAAAACCCGGCTGACCAAGAGGTCACCCGCACGTAGCCACCATTGCGCGAAACCCACGGCAAAGCGCCGGGGCCCATGGTGAGCACCTTCGTAATACCGCGCAGGCTTGCAGACCCGGTCGTTGATTTGGCAATGACCCGGCGAGACTAGACCTCACGGCGAAGGCGCAAAAGCGGCCAAAGCATGCTTCGGAAACGCCCTACTCGAAATAGGGAAAGTCTGATCCATCCACGTAGGACGACAGCCCCCCACTTCCCACCATTCCCAATCCCGCCCGCACCCAGTACACTTGCGACAAATTCTTATTTGCATCCAGATATGTCGTCAGGGGAACCTCGATGTCCACCGTTGTGTCCGACGGAGCTGCACACTTTGGCTTGGAAACGCTCTACCGCGAGCACAGCGGCTGGCTGCACGGCTGGTTGCGCCAGCGGCTGAACAACACCGCCGATGCCGCCGACCTGGCCCAGGACACGTTCATCCGGGTGCTGCTGGCCCGCACCGCTGGCACGCTCAACCAACCGCGCCACTACCTGGCGACCATCGCCCGTGGCCTGGTCATCGACCTGTACCGCCGCCGCAGCCTGGAAAACGCCTACCTCGAAGCCCTGGCACAACAGCCGGAGCACTACGCGCCCTCCGCCGAAACCCGGGCCGCCGTCCTTGATACCCTGATGGCCATCGACCGCATGCTCGATGGCCTCGGCCCACGCACGCGGGCGATCTTTCTCGCCGTGCAGCTCGACGGCCTGAGCTACGAAAAAGCCGCCGAACACCTCGGCGTTTCGGTGACCACCGTGCGCAAGCACCTGGCGCGTGCACTGATGCATTGCCTGCTGATCGAGGGCGCATGAAGGCCATTCTCGCCGATGCCGTGGACTGGTACGTGCGCTTGCATGACAGCCATGTCGATAACGCCACCCGCTCCGCATGGCAAGCCTGGCACGCCGCCGACCCTAGGCACGCCGCCGCCTGGGCACGGCTGGAACAACTGCAATGCCGCCTGGGCAACGCCCCCAGCGGCGCTGCGCAAACGCTGGAAATCGCCCGACGGGATCGACGCCATGCCGTGAAAGCATTGGGCCTGTTGCTCGGGGTTGGAGTGGTCGGTTGGCAGGGTTTTCGGGCCTCACCGTGGCATGCCGATTACTCGACACGGGTCGGCGAGCGGCGCCAGCTGACCCTGGCCGATGGAACGCGCCTGGACCTCAATACCGACAGCCGTGTGGATGTTCGCTTCGACAGTGGCTGGCGCCTGATCCATCTGCGCCAGGGCGAGATCCTGGTGGAAACCGCCAAGGACCCGCGCCCACTCAGTGTGCGCACCGCCGAAGGCGAGGTGCTTGCCCTCGGCACCCGGTTCAGCGTGCGCCAGGACGCTGGCCTGAGCCATGTGGCCGTGACCGCCCATGCCGTGGAAGTGCGCCCCATCCGAACGGCGCAGGTAGTGCGCATCGATTCCGGGTACCGCTTGAGCTTCAGCGCCGACGACGCGGGGCCACTAAGTCCCCTGCCCCCCGGCGCCCAGGCTTGGGCCCAGGGCATGCTGGTCACTGTCGATTGGCGCCTGGGCGATGTGGCCCATGAGCTGGCGCGCTACCGCTTGGGTTATCTCGGGTGCGCAGGCGAAATTGCCGGGCTGCGCCTGTCCGGCGCCTTTAACCTCGACGACACCGACGTCGCCCTGGCCAGCCTGGAAGATGCCCTGCCCGTCCGCGCCCGGCGCATGACCCGCTATTGGGTGCGCCTTGAGCCGCTCGGCATCGGTTAAGGCAACTGCCCGCCACCTCCCCATACACCACTGAGAATTTTTCGCATTCAGGGGTGACAGATTTCTTTCACTGCTTCGGCTCTAGAGGACGCGCGCATCAGCCGCGCCCAAGCCAACCAGAACAGGAACCCCCTTTCATGTCCGCACGCCGTACCTCGCTAGCCTGCAGCATTCGCCAGGCGACCCTCGCGCTGAGCCTTTGCAGTGCCGCGCTGGCGACCTCGACCGCCTGGGCCGCACCGCAGCGCTACGATATCCCGGCCGGCAGCCTGGCCTCGGCGATCAGCCAGTTCGCCGCCGCCAGCGGCGTGACCATCAGCTTCAGCCACGACGAAACCACTGGGCTGCAGTCTTCGGGGTTGCGCGGCAGCTTCGAGCTGGAGCAAGGCTTTGCCGCGCTGCTGCAGGGCTCCGGGTTGCGGGTGCAGCCGATGGGCGAAAAGCGCTATGTGCTGAGCAAGGCGCCCACCGACGGTGCCGTCGAACTGGGTGCGACCAGCATCGACGCCATGGGCCTGGGCAGCACCACCGAAGGCACGGGCAGCTACACCACGGGCTCGGCCAACACCGCGACCGGGCTGCGCCTCTCCGCCCGCGAGACGCCGCAGTCGGTGAGCGTGGTCACCCGCCAACAGATCGAAGACCAGAACCTGACCGACGTTGCCCAGGTGCTCGAGCAGACCCCAGGCGTGGTGGTCAACAGCATGGGGCCGGCCGGTAGCGACGCCAACCATATCTATGTGCGTGGCTTCGAGGTCGGAAGCATCCAGGTCGACGGCGTCAACCGCCCCGACACCTATGGCTTTCGCGACGACCTGGCCGACATGGTCTCGTACGATCGAGTGGAAGTGGTGCGCGGGGCCACGGGCCTGATGTCGGGGACCGGCGACCCTGGCGCCACCATCAACCTGATCCGCAAGAAGCCGACCGTCGAGACGCAGCGCAAGCTGACGCTCAAGGCCGGCTCGTGGGACAACTACCGCACCGAGCTGGACATGTCCGGCAAGTTGTCGGAAAGCGGCCATGTACGTGGGCGTTTCGTGATGTCGACCACCGACGGCCAAAGCCATATCGACCGCCAGTCGCTGGAGAAGGAAGTGGCCTACGGGGTGGTGGAATGGGACATCACCGACAGCACGATGCTGACCGTGGGCGCGGAATACCAGGAGCTGGACAGCGACGGCGCTGGCAACCATGGCTTCCCGATGTACAACACCGATGGCAGCCACTTCAAGCCGTCCCGCTCGTTCAACTCGGCCTCGGACTGGAGCTACCACAAGCGCCGCGCGAAGACGCTGTTCACCACCCTGGAGCACCAGCTGGACAACGGCTGGCAGCTGAAACTCAACGCCGAGCACAGCCGCCGCAGCTACGACGACGCCTTCGCCACCGCTGCCAGCGGCACCGTCAACCCCGATGGCAGTGGCATCAACACTTGGACCGGGCGCTGGGCGGGCGAGCCCCGGCAGACGTCGTTCGATCTGTCGGCCAATGGCCCGTTCGAGCTTTTCACCCGTGAACACCAGGCGTACCTCGGTGCCAGTCACTACAAGGCCTACTACCGCAACAACGGCTACCCGCTCTGGTCGTTCCAGACCATCGACAACATCCACACCTGGGACGGTTCGCTGGCGATCCCGGACGCCATCCACACCAAGTCGACGAAAGACGCGCTGGACGAAACCCAGGACGGCCTGGTGGCGTCAGTGCGCTGGAGCCTGGCCGACGACCTGTCGCTGATTACCGGTGCGCGGGTGATCGACTGGAAACGCGACGAAGCCAACACCACCCTGGCCACCGGCGACACCAGCCGCACCTCGCGCAGCGAGACCGGCGTCGTCACGCCTTACATGGGGCTGGTCTACGACCTCAACGAAAACTGGTCGGCGTATGCCAGCTACACCACCATCTTCAAGCCGCAAAGCAAGCAGGATGTCAGTGGCGGCTACATCGAGCCGGAAGAAGGCGTGAACTACGAGCTGGGGCTCAAGAGCGAGTTCTGGGACAAGCGCCTGACCACCGCGTTCAGTGTCTTCGAAGTGCACCAGGACAACCTGGCCGTGGCGGACGGCAGCAACCTCGCCCCCGATGGCAACCAGGCCTACCGCGCCGAGTCCGGCACCAAGACCCGTGGCTTCGAGATGGAGATGGCCGGCGAGGTCCTGCCCGGTTGGCAAGTCTCCGCCGGCTACACCTATGCCGTGGCCAGGGACTCCGATGGCAAGCGCCTGCTGACGGACGTGCCGCGCGACACCCTCAAGCTGTTCACCAGTTATCGCCTGCAGGCCCTGCCGCAGTTGAAAGTGGGCGGTGGCGTGCGCTGGCAAGGTGCGGAGTACAGCAAGAACGCAGGGCCCGACGGCGAGACGTTCAACCAGGGCGCCTACAGTGTGGTCGACCTGATGGCGCAATACGCGTTCACGCCGCAAACCAGCGTCGCCCTGAACCTGAATAACGTGTTCGACGAGAAGTACTACACCGCAATCGGTTCGCGGGGCTGGTATGGCACCCCGCGCAGTGCCACGGCCACGTTGGTCTATGCGTTCTGACGCAAGGGTGTGAAGCCGGGTGGCCTCCCGTGCGCGGAGGCCACAAATGGCGAATGATAGCCTTTTAGAATCATCGCGCAGTCTCTACAATCATGCCCCGATTTCCCTGGAAGCTCTGCATGACTGTCTTCACACGCCTGTGCCTGTGCCTTGGCCTCACCCTCGGCGGTTGCGCCGCCGTCCCCCAGAATCAAGTGGCACCGGTCACCCTGCCGTCACCGGTGAACGAGGCGCAAAAGCCGAGTGTCCATGTTTCGGTCAGCCACTACTTCGGCTCCCCGTTACCTCACCAACTGGCGGGTTCGCTCAAGGGCGCTGGCTTGGAGACGGACACGCAACGCTTGCAGAGGCTGGCCGCCCTTTCCCCGCTCGCCCCCGTTGGCGTGCAGCAGAACACCACGCAACAGGTGCGCCAGATACTCGACGAAACCGGGTTGTTCGCGCATGTCAGCATGAATGGCGAAGCGGTGCGTCCTGGTGATTACCAACTGGACCTGAGTGTCTACACCTACTGGCCGTTCAGTGCCGGCGAGGCACTGGCAAGCATGGCCACACTGGTCACCTTGGGGCTTGTCCCCAGCAGCCGGCCACAAGAATTCAAGTTGATACTGAGCTTGCATGGCCCGGACAAGCAGCCTCTGGCCTGGGCTGCCAACAGCGATGCGATCGACCAGCGGGTGGGCCTCGTCAACCTGGTGCGGCTGGGTGATACGGAGGAAAAGGCTGAGTACGATACGCTCAAGCGTCAGGTCAATGCGCTGCTGTTGAATGCGGTGCAGCGCGGCCTGATACCTGAGTTGACACAAGCATCTGAAGCACGCCATGGGTAATGACTGCTCGCCGCCAGGCTCGCTGACAAGGACTTCCCTGAAAGAGCGGGTCCGGCGTCCGATGCTTGCGGCAGTGGGAACAATAACAGGATCGAGTGTCCTCAAATACCAAGCACAACAGATCAAACGGCCCCTCAAAGCTCTGTCGATGGATCAATGCAAACGCTCTTATTCCTCGGCCATCAAGAGCGCGGGCCGCTTCGATGTGACTGTAGCTCGCCAAGTACCAGACTTGCGGCTTCTCGCTTGAGCTCAGGTGTAAAGGCGCGGTGTCGCTTGCTCATCGCACATCCTCAATGGCGGGTATTTTCGCCCAAATAAGTCTTCAGACAGATTAGAACACTACTACATCACCTCAGCCGACCTAGCATTTTTACTAGTTGCGCCCTCGACGAGAGTGAATAAATATCGCTCAAGGCACTTAAAATCACAAACCAGATTCTCAACCAGCCATTCAAATATGGAAGTAGCCCTCATGAAAAGCGCACTTAAATGCTTACTACTTTCACTCGCCTGCATGGTAAGCGTAACATCATTAGCCGACATGACAACGGGCCTGTCGACAGGTGCGGTCGGATTTTCCCAAGCACAATCCAATTCAAACAATGAGAGCGTAGAGCCATGCGACACCCCGGAAACCGGGGTATATACGCCTATCTTAGGAAAGGTTGTTTTCCCAGCATTCGCTTCACTATCAAATGTCGATGTACGTATCTGGTACTTGGAGCAAGAAGGGCGTATACCATCGTTGATCAACAAAAAAGCGTGTACGCTAGAGCAGCAGGCCCGCCAGGCTTGGAGCTTGCGTAACTCGTTCAGAACAGCCGCCCGGTACGCGATGTTGGACCAGAGTGAGGCCACTACCCTGAACAAGACTCGGGCAAACTTGACCTGGAGTGAAACGGTCTCAAAATACAGCAGCACTACGTGTCAAGATGATTGTGTCTGGACTACGATTATCGAAGCAGCCCAGCGCTCAAATCAAGAGGTTAACAAGGCATTGGGCGTGACACCACCAGGAAAATAGAAATGGAACTGAATGAATTTCTCTTGACCAACATCCACTGGAATCGCACTACGCCTGAAGCTGACTACAAAGCCACGCTCGCAGGAAAAGAGGTCCGAATCACACTTAACGACTTCCCAACAGAACAAGCTTACACCTTGATTTATAACGAAATCATTGTCGGTTCTTTCGATGATTGGCCAAGCACCTGGAGTCGAACTACTGGTAGCTAGGCACTGTAGAAAAAGTGTCCGCCAGCATCTAACATCGGCGGACACTTGAACAGTTCACCTGAACAGCCCGCCCTGCCCTTCGAAATGCGCGCTACAGCGCACGAACACCTCGGCCTGGCGATACTCCATCGCCAGCTCCAGGTAGCTGCACCCCTCGTCGAACAGCCGCCCCATCAGGAACCGGTCCGACTCCGGAATCCGGTAGGCATCGAGGTTGTCCAGGTCCGCCCACACCAGCGGGTGCTTCTCCTCGACCAGCGTGGGCCGGGCCTTGGCCTCGAAGCTGTAGACGAAGATCAACCAGTTCCAGTCCGGCGACCGCGAGTAGTCATACACCAACCCTCGCGGGCGCAGCGGCTCGGTGATTTCGTAGCCCGTCTCCTCGGCGAACTCGCGGCGTGCGCAGTCGATGGGAATTTCACCGAACTCGCACTTGCCGCCCGGCGGCAGCAGGAAACTGCGGTATGGCGCAGTCTGCCGGTCCAGCAGCAGTACCTGCCCCTCGTAGGTGCAGTACACCAGGGTGCTGAGCCTGGGGCTCATCGATCGATCCATCAGTAAGTCTTCCAGTTGAAGTCGTTGGCATTGTCGCACAGCAACCCCAGCCGCCCGCCCATGCGTACCCCGCGCTTGCGGTAGTCGTCGGTCACCGTCTCGAAGGCGAAGGTCGACAGGTCGGCGAACAGGGTGTCGGCGTTCCTCACCAGGAAGAACAGCTTGCTGCGCAAGTCATATTCCATGACCAGCCGCAGGGTCGCTTCGTTCACCGTATCGCACTCGACGATCACCCCGAACTCGCCGAAGTAGGCCGTCGGGTACACCACCCGCCGCACGGGGATGCCCTTGCTTTCGAGGAAGCCGTACATGAACGTCTCGTTCTGCAGGCGCATCAGGTCCAGGCCCGACTCCTTGCCGCAGAAGATCCCGAAGAACAGCGGATTGTCCCGCGCGTGAATCGCCTCGACGGTCAGCTCGAAGCCCACGGTCTTCTCGCTGTAGTAGCCCTTGAACTCGCAGAACGGCCCTTCGTCGATCATCTTGCCGCTCAGGGTGGCGTGCAGCACCAGTTCGCTCTCGGCCGGCACTGCCGGGTAGTCACCCAGACGGCACAGGTCGATGGGCGCATCGGCGATGGCCGAGGAGAACACGTAGCTGTCGACGTCCGCCGGGATCTTGCTCGCCCCGCCGATATAGGCCGAGATCGGCCCGCCGTTGAACAGGCTGACCTTGACCTCGCCCTCCTCGCGCAGCCGCTCGTGAATGATCGCGTGGGCGTCGGTGCGGGGGTCGATGAACACCGCGATGGTGCGCCCGTCCTTGATCTCGCCGCGGTAGAAGCCCAGGTTGTAGCACCCGGCCTTGTCCTGCACGCAGAACACGAACGAGGTCAGGTAGCGCCCGCCGTCACCTGGCTGGTACTTGAGAAATGGCAGGTCCAGCAGCGACCAGTCCATCCGCTGGAACGCCCACGGCGCCCGCACGGGGGCGCGCTGGTCGGCGTGCACCCCACGCGCGCGCCGGGCGAATTCCGGCTGCACGTTCTCTTCGTTCAAGCCCAGCCCGCGCAACATCAGCTCACGCTTGAAGGCGTTGTCGACATAGGGCACCCCAGAAGCGCAGGCGACATTGCTGAACTTCACCACCGGGTAGGCCTTGAGGTCGTAGTGCTGGTGCAGGTAACGCGAGATCTCGAGGTCGGTCTCGAACAGGCCCGCGACTTCGTCGACGCGGGCCTCGCTGAGTAGGCTTCTCATCAGGCGTCGATCCTTCTTTCCCAGGGGAAGCGCACCCATTCGGTGACTTCCCGGGCATGGAACTCGACCATCTCGTTGACCTGGGCACGGTCGCCGTTGGCGGCGTTGAACACCAGGCTGGCGACATAAATGTCACGCCCATCCACGCCGTATTGCTCGCGGATGAAGCGCACGGTTTCGCCGCTGCCGACAATATCCTCGATCACCAGCCATTTCTTGCCGGCCTGCGCCAGCGGGCTGATGTCCACCAGGCGCGGGGCGGCCTTGTGCGAGTCGACGCCATCGGACAGGTTGCGCCGGATCGACAGCGTGGCCACTTCACGCACGCCCAGTTCGTGAGCCACGATCACCGCCGGCACCCAGCCGGAGCGCGCCACGCCGACGATGGTATCGAAGGTGTAGTCTGACTTGCGTACCGCCTCGGCGATGGCCAGTGACAGCTGCTCCACGTCGTTCCAGGTCAGGTTAATCATGGCTGAGTACCTCGGCCTTGTAGTCGATGGGATGCTTGGCCGCGTCCAAAGCATGAGGGCGGCTTTCCTGGCTGGTCTGCACCGACACCTCGATGAACTCGTGGCGTTCCAGAAGCTGCTGGTAGTCGCTGGCGCCGCAGTAGCTGAAGCCCGACTGCACACCGCCGATCAGTTGGTACAGGTAGGCGCGCAACGGGCCGGCGTACTCGAAGCAGGCCTCGATGCCTTCGGGCACGTAGCGCAGCAGTTGCTCCTCGGTGATCTTCTGGCCTTGCAGGCGCTTGAGTTCGAGGTTAGTGCCGAAGGTGACGAAGCCACGGGTCAGCTTGAAGCGCTTGCCGGACACCTCCAGCAACTGCGCGGCGCTTTCGTCGGTGCCGGCGAGCATGCGCCCGAGCATCACCGCGTGGGCGCCGGCGGCCAGGGCCTTGACGATATCCCCGGAGCTGCGGATGCCGCCGTCGGCGATGATGCTGACACCCGCCTCCCTCGCCGCCGCGGCGCATTCGAGGATGGCGGTAAGCTGCGGCACCCCGGCGCCGGTCACCGAGCGCGTGGTGCAGACGCTACCCGGGCCGATGCCGACCTTGATCACGCTGGCCCCGGCCTTCGCCAGGTCGAGCACGCCTTCGGGCGTGGCGACGTTGCCGGCGACGATCGGGATATCGCCCAAGCGTTCCTTCACGTTGGCGATCGCGGCGATGGCGTGGGTGGAATGGCCGTGGGCGATGTCCAGGGTCAGGAAGTCCACATCGCAGGCGGCCAGCCCCGCAGCGCGCTGCAGGTAGTCGTCGACGATGCCGATCGAGCCGCCGACCTTGAGGCGGCCCTGGCTGTCCAGGGTCGGCGCGAAGTCGGGTTCGCGCTGGCTCACCGGCGCGCTCTTCACCGCATGGACGAAGGCCACCTGGTCTTCGATGCTGCACATGCGGTGGACGATGCCCAACCCGCCCATCCGCGCCATTTCCATGGCCATGCGGTCCTCGGTGCACCACTGGGTGTTGGCCGAAATGACCGGCACGCTCAGGCGGCCGAGGCCCTTGAGCTCGACGCCGATATCGGCGTCCTTGCGGCTGGCCAGGTGGGTTTTCTTGGGCACCAGCAGCACGTCGTCGAACACATAGCCCTTTCTAAACATGCTGCGCGCCTCCCACGTTGCCGGCCGGGTACTCGGCCCAGCAGTTGGGGGTTTCGTATACGCGGATGGTGTCCACGCGCACCTGCGCGGCGCCGTGGCCGAGGGTGGCGACCTTGTCGCTGAGCAACTCGTACCAGTGCTTGGCCAGCGCCTCGGCGGTGGGCGAGAACGGCACCAGGTAGATCTTCATCCCTTCGCCGTTGGTCAACGGCAGCGCCACGCCGGAGGTGCGCACATCGCGGGCCGGGCCGTGGATGTCCAGCACCTGCAGCAGGTACTCGTCCTCGGCGTCGACGATCAGCGCGTGATCGCACAACTCGTCGATGCACTGCACCATGGCATCCTTGGCAAAGCTGAAGTCCAGCACCATGCCGGTCTCAGAGCCATGGGTGGCGAGCTCGTCGGCGCTGCAGGTCATGTGCACCGAGTAACGGTGGCCGTGCAAGTTGCGGCACTTGGAGCCATGGGAGCGGATCCGGTGGCCGGCGTCGATTTCGATCTTGCGGTCGATCTTGAACATGTCCGTCTTCCCTTACTGAGAGTGGTGAACGCCATTGCCCCATGGCAACGCCGCAGCGGTGTAGAACTCGCCGCGCTTGATCGCGTCGCTGTCCAGCACGCCGGAGAAGTAGGTGGTGGTCATGTTGGCGTTGGGCTTGTAGGCGCCGCGGGTGCACAGGCAGTTGTGCTTGGCGCGGATGATCACCCCCACGCCTTTGGGGCGCAGCACTTCGTCCAGGGCCAGGCCGATCTCCGAAGTCAGGCGCTCCTGGATCTGCAGGCGCTTGGCGAAGATGTCCACCACCCGGGCCAGCTTGGACAGGCCCACCACCCGGCCATTGGGGATGTAGCCGACGGTGGCGTTACCGACGATCGGCGCCAGGTGGTGCTCGCACATCGACTCGAAGTGGATGTTCTGCAACATGATCAGGTTCTTGTAGCCGGCCACTTCCTCGAAGAACTTCTCCAGTACCCGATACGGGTCCTGGGAATAACCCACGGTCTGCGCGACCATCGATTTCAAGAAGCGCTCCGGGGTTTCATGAAGGCCTTGGCGATTGGTGTCTTCACCCAGGTATTCGAGAATATCGATAACGCCTTGTCGGGCTTTGGCGTGGGAACGTTCTTTATCGTTTTGCATGGTCATATCCTTATGGAAGATTCAGCAGCTTGTGCAATTGCATATTCAATGTGTAACCCTGGCGGGTGGCGACATCGATACAAGCCTTGAGGTTGTCCTTGTTGCGTTGCTCGTCATAATCATCACGCGGCATGACATACACCGGCTTGCCCTGGGGCGGGCGGAACAGCCGGGCCTTTTTACCGGCCCGTTGCGTGGAAGTGCCCGGCAGGCCATCGACTTCGTCGATCTCGCCATGGGCCAGTACATATTTGTAATGGGTGATGATCTCGATCATGCGCAGGTCCAGCACCGGCGTCTTCGGGCTGCACACCACGGTGACGTCCTGCCCCGTGGGGATGGCCTGGTAGATCGTGCCGTTGGTTTCGATCTGGACCTTGAAGCCCTCGTCGAGGAACACCTGGATCAGTGGCGCGATGCTCTGGCGAAAGGGTTCGCCGCCGGTCAGCACGACCAGCTCGGGCACCGGCGCCTCGAGGCCGCGGATCATCTCGACGATGGCCTGCGGGGTCATCGACCAGCGAAACGCCTCGAACTGGGTGTCGCACCAGTAGCATTGCAGGTTGCATCCGGAGAGCCGGACGAAGGTCGACGGCACCCCCGAATAGGGGCCTTCGCCTTGCAAGGTGCGGAACACTTCCTCGACCCAGAGCGTCTCGCTGTCAGGCGCTTTCTTTCTTATGGGGTTCTCGCCAAACATACCCACTCCCTGTTGACTGCAATGTGCCCCTGACAATGAAGAGGCGCACGCCGATAAAACGTCAGCAGGCAGAGAAGTTTCCAGATAAACAGATGCAAGCGGATAGATAACTTGAGCAGAACCATCCACGCTCAATATTTATTTTCTCGGCAGCCTGATCCCTGGCCAGTTTGCTTCCCTGCAGCGACTATATAGAGGTGAACGCAAAATTTGCGATCAATTGGCCATCACTCAATCCTGAATGACAGTGCCTGTTTAATTGACCTGTATCATCTCGCCACGCACAGGATGTTATGCTTGGAAAGATCGATATATACGTGCGATAAAACAAACTAGACCAGATAGCCGAACCGTGCAAAATATCGATTTCGTTTATTCATCACCTTGTCATATATCCTAAAGATATAAAAACATCGCGTGATATCATGATTCTTCATGAGGTTGTGACCCCCAATTCCCGTACAGGAAAAAGGGGCTTACCGCTGAACACGGCATTCGCTTGAATCGCCAAATGGACTGCTTCACCCGGCATCGGAGGCCGTTGCATGCTTGAACACAAATCCACGACCCGCCGCCCCACGGGCGAGCTGATGATCCTGCTGGCCATGGCCGGGCCCTTGATGGCCGCCCAGCTGTCCAAGGTGGTCATGGTCTTCACCGACACCTACATGATGGGCCGCCTGGGCGCCGAGGCCCTGGCCGGCGGTGGTGTCGGCGCGTCGATCTATTCGTTCCTGACCTTCTCGTTTTCCGGGGTCATCTCTGGCATCGGCACGCTGATCGCCATCGCCCACGGCTCGCGGGACATCACCAGCGTACGACGTTCCTGCCAGAGCGGCCTGCTGATCGCCCTGCTGCTGGCGGCCCTGGGCATGCTCGTGCTGTGGCTGGCCGCGCCGTTGCTGCGCAGCCTCGGCCAGCCGCCGCAAAGCATCGACGCGTTCATCGCCTTCACCCACGCGGTGGCCTTCGCGCTGCCGGGCTACCTGGTGTTCATGGCCCTGCGCAACTTCGTCAGTGCCCTGGGCGACACCAAGCCGGTGATGGTCATCAGCATGGCGGGCGCGGTGCTGAACCTGGCGCTCAACCTGGTGATCATCAACCAGTGGTTCGGCATCCCCTTCCTGGGCCTGCGCGGTATCGGCGCGGTCACCGCCAGCGTGTCGCTGCTGATGGCGGTTTCGCTTGCCGGCTACATCGCCCTGACGCCCCGCTACCACCCGTACCGCATCTTCGAGGGCTTCCTCGACATCGACTGGGGCATTCTGCGCCAGGCCTTGCGCTTCGGCATACCGGTGGGCCTGTCGTTCGCCATCGAGCTGAGCCTGTTCACCTGCGCAGCGCTGATGATGGGGCACTTCGGCGTGGTGGTGCAGGCCGCCCACCATGTGGCCATGCAGGCGGTGCTGATCGCCTTCGTGGTGCCCATAAGTCTCTCCAGCGCCACCTCCTACCGGGTCGGCCAGCTGGTGGGTGCCGGCCGCGTGGCCGAGACCAAGCGCGTGGCGCGCATCGGCCTGGCCTGCGGCGCCGTCGCCTCGTTGATCTTCGCCCCGCTGTTCCTGGTGTTCCCCACCGAGATCGCCAGCCTGTTCGTGCACGCCGGCACCGCCGACAGCCTGCTGCTCAAGAGCACCGTGGCCAGTTTGCTGGCCGTGGCGGTGTGGTTCCTGTTGTTCGATGGCGCGCAGAACATCCTGCTGGGTGCCCTCAGGGGGCTGAAGGCGCTGAAGACCTCACTGGCGCTGGTGGCGATCTTCTACTGGGTGATCGCCCTGCCGACCGCCTATATCCTCGGCATCCACTTGGAGCTGGGGCCGCGCTACATCTGGGCCGGCCTGGCCATCGGCCTGGCGGCGGCAACTTTCGCGATGTACCTGGGGCTGGAGCTGATCGTCAACCGGCAGACGCGCGAGGCGCGTGCACAGATGCCGGGAACGGCGGTGCTGGCGCAGGAGGCGAAAGGCAGTTAAGGGCATTGAGGATTCGCCCACTCGCCGGTAGGAGCCAGCCTTGCTGGCGAAGGCCACACCGCGGTCCCGCGTCGGACCGGTTCGCCGGCAAGCCGGCTCCTACGCGCGTTCCCCTGTAGGAGCGGCTTCAGCCGCGATCACCCGCGCAGCGGGTGCCGGGCACCGCGTCGCCTGCATCGCGGCTGAAGCCGCTCCTACAGAGGCATCAGGGTTTCCCCCATGGCCGAACCACCCCCGCCTTAGTATCATTTCGCCCTCACGGACCACCCGGGACCCCGCGTCCCCCGCCTAGGAAGGCCCTTTCACGATGTCTGCCGCACCCGCCGATGCCGCGCTCACCACGCGCGAAATCCAGATCGCCATTGCCCCCCTCGACACCCTCCTCAGCGAAGACCTCGGCGCCGCCGCCGCTTCCGTCGACCACTGGCTGCGGGAAATCAGCTACGGCCTGGTCGACCTGCAACTGCTGCGCCAGGCCGCCGAAAGCGTGCCGGTGATGGCCAACGCCCTGTCCTGCATGGACGCGCTGATCGACATCCTCGAACTGGTCGAAAGCCCTTCCCCCGACCCGCTGGTGTGGGTCAGCCTGGGCATCAACCTGATCGGCATCGTCCCCTATCCACCCGGCCTGTCCCGCGCCCGCACGGTGCTGCGCCCGGTGCTGCAGCTGACCCGCCAGACCTTGCGCCGCCGCCCCGGCGCGCACATCGGCGCGGTGATCCTGGAAATCATCGACGGCCATCTGCACGCCAATATCCGCGGCGCCCTGGAGCACTACGTGCGCGAGGCCCTGGCCCAGTTGCCGGCCATGCTCAGCGCTGCCGCCGACACTGCGCGCCTGTTGTTCACCTCGTTGGCCAAGACCATCGACGCCGCCGCCCGTGGCAAGCTGGATGCCGCCAGCAGCCACCGCCTGGCCCGCGCGCAGATGGCCCAGGTGGCGCTGTACGACTCGGCCCTGGAGACCGACGCCTGGCGCCTGGCCCTGTCGGCCCTGGCCAACGCCACCGAAGGCAGCCTCAAGGACGGTTACAACAGCGTCGCCCGCCACTTCAGCGGCGAGCTGGACACCCTGCTCGGGCCGCTGGTGCGCACCCTCGAGGACCTGGCCAAAGTCGTGCCCCGCCGCCTGGAAGCGCTGGGCAGCGCCGGTATGGAAAATAGCATCGCCTGGCTGCTGACCCGCTTGCTCGACACCGTGTTGGCCAACCCACGCCGCCCGGGTATGGCCGTCGCCATTCGCCCCGGCGTCACCCACCAGGCCCGGCATATCCACCCCGAAGGGCCGACCGAAGTGGTACGCAGCCAAGTTCGCGCCAACAAGCAGCCCAAGCCTACGAAGAACGGACCCTGTGCCTGCACCGGGTTCAGCATTGGTCATGTGCTCGGTGACGAGACGCTGGCCCATCAGGATTTCAGTCTGTCCGGGCCGTTCCCGGTCAACTGGACGCGGGTGTACAACTCGCGACTGGCGGCGCTCGATCAAGGTTCGCTCGGCGCCCGCTGGATCACCGAATTCACCACCTGCCTCGATGTCGTGGACAAGGGCGTGGTGTTCCACGACAGCGACGGCCGCAGCCACGACTACCCGCTGCCCAAGGTCGGCAAGCCGCACTATGACCCGATCGAGTACCTCAGCCTGGTGCGCACCGCCGAGCAGCAACTGGTGTTGCTGCGTGGCCTGGACCGCCGTGAAACCTATGCCCGCCAGGGTGACCGCTTCTACCTGACGCACATCCAGCTGCGCAGCGGCGCCGGGGCCATGCTGCACTACGAGCACCAATTCCAAGGTCGCCCGGTGTTGTCGGACATCAACACCTACTCCGACAACGACCCCGAAAAAGTCCACCTGCAACTGGGCACCCTGCTCGACGACCACGGCCACCTGCAAGGCCTGTGGCAGGTGGTCGACGGCACGCCGCTGCGCCAGCTGTGCGGCTACCACTACAACGCCCACGGCGACCTGATCGCCGCCCAGGACGAGCACGGCGCCGCCCGGCACTATCAGTACCGCCAGCACCTGATCACCCGCTACACCGACCGCACCGGGCGCGGCATCAACCTCGAATGGGACGGCAGCGGCCCGCAGGCCAAGGCCATCCACGAGTGGGCCGACGACGGCAGCTTCGAGACCCGCCTGGCCTGGGACCCGAACATCCGCCTGACCTACGTCACCGACGCCCACGGCCAGGAGACTTGGCACTACTACGACGCCCTGGGTTACACCTACCGCCTGATCCACCCGGACGGCCGCGAGGAATGGCTGTTCCGCGATGAACGCAAGAACGTCATCCGCCACGTCCACCCCGACGGCAGCCAGGACCGCTACACCTACGATGAGCGCAGCAACCTGCTGCAGCATATCCGCGCCGACCACAGCACGGTGCACTACGCCTACGACGATCATGACCAGCCGATCAAGCTGCGTGATGCCGAGGGTGGCTTGTGGCTACGTGACTACGACGAACGCGGCAACCTGGTCGAGAGCGTCGATCCGCTGGGCCACAAGACCGAGTTCGCCTACACCCCGGCCGGGTTGGTCAAGGCGATCAAGGATGCGCTGGGCAACGAGAAGACGCTCGCCTACAACGCTGCCGGACAACTGCTTGAGTACACCGACTGCTCGGGCAAGACCAGTAGCTGGGTGTACAGCGCCTTCGGCCGGCTCACCGAATTCGCCGATGCCGCCGGCAACAAGACCGTCTACGAATACCAGGCCGGGCAACTGGCCAAGGTCACTCACCCGGACAAGACCGAGGAGCGTTTCAACTATGACGCCGAAGGGCGTCTGCTGGCCCACGTCGACGCGCTCGATCGCTGCACCACCTGGTCCTATACCGCTGCTGGGATGCTCGCCGAACGCATCGACGCCAACGAGCACACCCTGCGTTATCGCTGGGACAAGCTCGGCCGCTTGATCGGGCTGGAAAACGAAAACACCAGCAAGGCCAGCTTCCTCTACGACCCGGTCGGTCGGCTGCTGCAAGAAACTGGCTTCGATGGCCTGGTCACCCGTTACCAGTACGACCCGTACAGCGGCCGCCTTGCCTCGACTCAGGTTGGCCAACGCCGGATCGAGCTGACCTTCGACCCGATGGGCCGCTTGCGTGAGCGTACGGCCCGTCTGGGCAACCAGAGCCAGAGCGAAAGCTTCGCCTACGATGGCAACGGCCAGTTGATCCAAGCGATCAACGCCGCCAGCAAGCTGCAATGGTTCCACGACGAAGCGGGCAACCTGACTCGCGAGCACCAGCACTACCTAGCCACCGGCACGCCGATGGTTGCGGTGTGGCAGCACGAGTACGACGCGCTCAATCAGCGCACCGCGACGATTCGCCCGGATGGCCACAAGGTCAGCTGGCTGACCTACGGCAGCGGCCACCTGCTGGGCATGACCCTCGACCAGCACGAAATGCTGGCCTACGAGCGCGATGACCTGCACCGTGAAGTCGTGCGGCACCAGGGCAATCAGCTGATGCAGACCCAGGCCTGGGACCCGGCCGGGCGTTTGCAGGAGCAACTGTTGGGCAGCCATGACGGCCAGTCCACCTTGCTCAAGCGTCAGTACCGCTACGACGCCGCTGGCCAGCTAAGCAACATCCACGACAGCCGTCGCGGGCCATTGGAGTACCAGTACGACCCCGTCGGCCGCCTGCTCAAGGCCACCAGCCGCCTGGGCGTGGAAACCTTCGCCTTCGACCCGGCCGGTAACCTGCTCGACCAGAAAACTCAGGAACTGAATCGCCCGCTGGAGGCCGATCCGCGTCGTAACAAACTGATGGACAACCTGCTGCGCGAGTACGCCGGAACCCACTACAAATACGACGAACGCGGCAACCTGATCCACCGCCTGCATAACGGCGCACATGCCCACTTCACCTGGGACCTGTTCGACCGGCTGGCCAGCTACAACGACGACCAGCTCAAGGTCGACTACAGCTACGACGCCTTGGGCCGGCGCCTGCACAAGCATTCGGTGGCGCACTTCTGGGATCGCCCGGAAGCAGGCACCGGCTGGAACCAGCTGCAACGGGCCAAGCGCCAACGCGAGCTTGGCTGCGGCTTCACCCTGTTCGGCTGGGACGGCGACACCCTGGCCTGGGAGAGCTCACCGCCGCGCGACGAAGGCGACACCGGGCGCACCGTGCACTACCTGTACGAACCGGGCAGCTTCGTGCCGGTCGCCCAGGCCCTGCGCAAGAGTCCGATCCGCCTGCACAAGCAACCGGATTGGAGTCAGCGCGAGTACGACTTCGATCAGGATCCGCTGTGGCACACCGAGGTGAAACCACAGGCGTTCGAGGCGATCGCCTGGTACCAGTGCGACCACCTCGGCACGCCGATGGAACTGACCGATGAGCAAGGCAATATCGCCTGGGCCGGGCAGTACAAGGCGTGGGGCGAAGCACGTGAAGAGCGCTCGGCGTGGGCCAAACAGCACGGCCTGGACAACCCGCTGCGTTTCCAAGGGCAGTACCACGACCATGAGACGGGGCTGCACTACAATCGCTATCGATATTTCGACTTCAAACTTGGCAGATTTATAAGCAGCGACCCTATAAAATATTCTGGCGGCTTAAATTTATTTGTCTACTCCCCCAATCCTATTTCCTGGATCGACCCGCTAGGTCTATCTAAAAAAATGGGTGACACAGTATGCAGCTGTGAGATCTGCCCAGACAAGCCGAAAGAAATTGACCCAAGAAACCTAAGATCCAGGCAGACTCGCGCAGAAATGTCGCGAAATAAAGTTGACAAACTTGCTTCAAAGATGCGAAAGAACGGCTACGATCATGATCACCCGGTGGATGTAGCAGAGGTCAATGGCCAGATAATAATAATCGACGGACATCATAGAGCTCAGGCTGCGAGCAAAGCAGGTATACCCAAGGCTCCAGTTATAGTACATGAAGTTGATCCAGAAACCGCAAAGAAACTTGAGAATGACATGTATGAATCGAGGTGCTCATGAAAAAAATCACAGAAAAAGAATTCATTGAGATAACGAAAGCCTTTTCGGACATTCAGCAGCAACTAGTATACGCCTACCTGATACTGACAAAGAATGAAAAAAACTGGCCAAAACATGGAGCTATAAAAATTAACCAGGAGTCTTGGGAGTTCAACAAGCACGGAGCAGGAGTATGCTTTAAAAAGTGCGCCACAGGCGAACTAATAGACGCCCATGACGACATGGAAGAAAACCCAAGAAAGCTCGACACCTGGAGAATTCAGAGCTATTTATCTTCAATAGAGGCGATGGAGATTGAGCTACTTGGAAAGTACTACCACTCACACAATGACGACGACATTGAGGAGCTCCTGCGCATATGCCATATAAATAATTGAGCAACAGGGAACGGCTTTATTTTTAATAGCCTCATGTAGAGAAAATAAACTACCCCCTATTCGCTCGCCTGGAACCTGTTCGACCGGCTGGCCAGCTACAACGACGATAAGCTCAAGGTCGACTACAGCTACGATGCCTTGGGCCGGCGTTTGCACAAGCATTCGGTGGCGCATTTCTGGGACCGCCCCGAGGCGGGGACCGGCTGGAACCAACTGCAACGGGCCAAGCGTCAACGTGAACTCGGTTGTGGCTTCACCCTGTTCGGCTGGGATGGCGACACCCTAGCCTGGGAAAGCTCACCGCCACGCGACGAGGGCGACACCGGCCGCACCGTGCACTACCTGTACGAACCCGGCAGCTTCGTGCCGGTCGCCCAGGCCCTGCGCAAGAGTCCGATCCGCCTGCACAAGCAGCCGGACTGGAGCCAGCGCGAGTACGACTTCGATCAGGATCCGCTGTGGCACACCGAGGTGAAACCGCAGCCGTTCGAGGCGATTGCCTGGTACCACTGCGACCACCTCGGTACGCCGATGGAACTGACCGATGAGCAGGGCAATGTCGCGTGGTCAGGACACTACAAGGCGTGGGGCGAGGTGCAAGAGGAGCGCTCGGCGTGGGCCAAGCAGCAGGGGCTGGGCAACCCGCTGCGCTTCCAGGGGCAGTACCACGACCATGAGACCGGGCTGCACTACAATCGCTATCGCTACTATGATCCGAAAGCCGCCCGCTTCATCTGCCAAGATCCTATTAGCTATTCGGGCGGACTCAACTTATTTGAATATGCTCCAAACCCGCTTGGATGGGTCGATCCATTGGGGCTGCAGAAAAATTGCTGCCCAGATAAAGAGCCAGAGTGGACCCCCCATGGTTACAAACATGTAGCCCCAAAAAACTCCTCATGGAAAGACATAGTAAAGTCAACAAAAAAAGGCCCGGCAAAATACAAGCCAGGAACAGACATTGAGGCTCTGGAAAGATCGGTTCACAGAGACGGACAGCCAGTTACCAATGGGAAGTCTTGGAAGGTCAAAGATTTAGGAGAAGTGATAGGCGCTAGCGAAGGCAAAGAAAGTAGATGGATGCGGGTTGAGGAAAGTGGAGGCACCATTCACGGGCACCCAATCTCACTAGCTGAGTACAAGAGGCTAACAAAATGATTGACATTGATTTCTCTGCCAAGGCAGGCAACATTACCTTTAACGATTTCAACATTGAAGAATCACAACCGATCGAGTCTCATATAGACGACCTCAAAGAAGACATGCTGCAAGTTGAGTTTCCTGGAAACTTGATCCTAGATGTGGGGTGGCGACCTTCTTTTAGCATCAAGGGAAAATTCCATGTGATGCTAATCAAGAATCATGACTGGGAGAACCCTGTGTATCATGGAACAGCAAAAAACATAGAGAGTCTAAAAGCCCAAATCACCAAAGCAATTCAATTAACATGAAACACTCCCTAAGGCCATCTGAAAAAGCCCTGTTAATTTATCGTAGCGGGTAACCAGGTTATATCTTACCTCACACAAAATGTTGGCTAGGACCCGCTGCGGTATGTCGAGGTGAACCACAACCGCTCGACACGGTTTCAGGTACCACTGCGTTCACTTCGGTACACCGATGGAGCTGGCCGATAAACACGGCCAAACTGCTTGGGCAAGACATTACAAGGCCTGGGGCACTGCCCGTTCGGTGCCCTTACACTCAATCAGCCAATGAGCATTTATCATTAACTCCGTTTGGATTTTTACTGGTGAAGAGGGTAGGTTTCCGTCTGCCGTCTTCTCGGCGTACGCCGACGCAGAAGACTGGATAAAAGCGCATTCGCTTAGCGGCGTGCTCACTCAATACCCCGTGGGTATTTCAGTTTACGAATGGGCAATCGAAAACGGGCACTTCCACGTCAAGCGCGAAAAAGAAAAATCTCCGGCTTTTATCCAGAAATTTTCGTCCGCCGCGCAAGCACACTTTCATTTCGAACGCGGCAGCCTCGAATGAAGGCTGTACAGCAGCGGCTGAAGCCCTGGGCGTTGCTGATTTTTCACCACTCAAGCTAATTACATCCTCCCCGCCAAACACCTGAGCGCCAATACCCCTAAAGAGCAACCCTCATGATCGAAGACGCCGAAGAATTCATCCGCCTGCGTAGCAGCCGCCTTAAAAGCGAATACGACCGTTCCGCTTGGGAAGAAGTCCCGCTCAGCGTCTGGTACGAGGTCATCGATAAATACTCCGACTATCGCCAATGGGTGATCCACAACAAGACCGTCCCCCTGGAGATCCTGGAGTACCTGTGCAATTTCGGTGAACGGCTCAGGACCTTTGTCGCTGAAAAGCGCAAGCTGTCACCGGAACTGTTCGAACGCTTGTCGCGGGATGTGAGCAGCAACGTGCGAACGCGGATTGCCGTCAACAAGAAAACGCCACTGCCCATTCTCGAACGCCTCCTGCATGACGAAGACGAGGATGTCGTGGAGACCGCGCGTTACCAATACCAGCTGAGATTGGTTGTGGCGCGGGAAAAGGCAGCCAGGCGTGCCGCCCAAGGGCTTGAGCCGCAATGACGGTCCGCTGCGATTCTTTCGCCCTGCTCGCCAGCTTCTTGAAGGCAGGCCAGATCGCGCGGGCGACTACCTTTGGGCTTCAGGACTTCTCCGCCGACGCCCTGGTCACAACTGGCTTCGACTTGATAGGTGAGCGCGATGACTTCCATTTCTGGGAGCGGGCGTTTTGGGTGGAGCATGGTCAGCGCCGCATCCAGTTGGGGTACAAGCGTTACTTCCAGGCAAGCCAGGACCTGGGCGATGGCTTCGACTTCCCGCCGGGGGTCAGGCTGACGAGCGTAATCCGACGCTGCCTGGCGAGGCGCCCCTTGAAGATCTATTTCTGGGACGACTGGCGCGAAGGCGCGCTGATTGTCGATGAGGACTTCGTAATCCGCTTCAACCTGAAATGCCTGCGTGCTGCGTACCAGGTGCGCACATTGGAATGCGACCGCCCGTCGTTCGGGGTGACCGGGCGGATTTCGACCAATGGGGTCAGGGCAACGATGCAGCCTTGCGACCTTGTCGCGCTTCCCGTGCCTCGCCAGGCACCTGCCGCCTACAGGCATTTGCGCCGGGCGCTGTTGCGTCGCTCGCCGTGAAGCAGGTTGTGCGGGGCTTGGCACCGGCTTTGCCGGTGTTCGCCGGCAAAGCCGGCTCCTACAGGTACGGCAAGGCGTAGCCCATGTGGGAGCGGCCTTGTGTCGCGAAAGGGCCGCAAAGCGGCCCCAGCGATATTTGCTCAATACCGAAATCCTGGGGCCGCTACGCAGCCCTTTCGCGACACAAGGCCGCTCCCACAGGGGTTCGCGCAAGGCTTTAGGTGGGTGTGGACGCGGACTTGCCCCGCCATAGCGCTTGCAATCATGTTTCAGGCGGTGCTTAACGCCCCTACCGATCAGGCCTTCTCGCCATGAATCGATCGCCAATGCTGGATCTGCTGGTCGATGTTCCAGTGAATGATCAGCGTGTACAGCTGCTCGATGAACTGTGCATCGAACCCTTCACTGGCCGCCCATTCGAGGCGGTCCTGAAGCATCGCGGCGACACGCTCCGGCGCCGGGATCGCCTGTTCGTTGGCCTTGAACTGCACCGCGGCCTTGACGTAGCCAAGGCGCTTCACCAGCGCCTCGAAGATCTGCCGGTCGTGAAAGTCGATGCCGGCGCGAATGTCGGTGAGGCTGGTGCAGGCTTCAGGGGTTTTAGGTTGCAGCATGAAAGGGTCTCGAATCAACAAAGGGAAAAGGTCAGATAACGTCGAAATGCGAGGCGGCGACACGCTCGGGCGGCACGCCGTCCAGGCCCGCGAGGCCGAGGCCGGCGCGCCACTCGTTGGGCTGGTGCTCGGCGATCACCTCGTCGATCAGGGCATCGATCATGCTCTTGTCCTGATGGTGCGGGGTGGTGATCAGGTGCGCGGTGTCGCCGGAAGTGGCCAGGCAGTACTTGCGGGCAATGCGCGACGACGGACACGGAAACACCACGGTGATCGAGTTGTCGTGGCGCCAGGCGTCGATACCGGCGGCCTGCAGGCGGTCGACCGCGTACTGCGCGCTGTTCAGGCTGTGCCGCACCCGCCGCCGCCACTGTGCCGGTGAATGGCTGCGCAGCGCGGCCCACATCATCATCGGCGTGTGGCCGTTGCGCGAGCCGCTGATGGTCTTGTCGTTGGCGCGGATGTAGTCAACGTCCACCGAGATGCGCTCGACGTTCTCGCGCTTGGCCACGACGATGCCGCAGGGGATCGGCGAGCCGATCATCTTGTGCCCGGAGACGCAGATCGAGTCGACGCCATCGGCGAAGTTGAACGGCTGCGGGTTATCGACGAAGGGCAGGATCATCCCGCTGAGCGCCGCGTCGGCATGCAGGTAGTAGTCCTCACGTGGGATCCCCACTTCCTCCAGGCGCTGCTGGATGGTGGCGATATTGTCGATCGCACCGCGCATGGTCGTACCGACATTGACGAAGATGATCGGGTGCTGCTCCTGGTCGGCGGCGATCTTCGCCATCAGGTCGTCGTAGTCGATCTCACCGTTGGGCAGCGACTCCACCGCGCGGCAGTCGATGCGCAGCAACTTGACGATCTTGGCCACCGAATAGTGGGTGTCCTTCGAGTAGTACAGGGTGCCGGTGGGGAACAGTTCCCGCGCCAGGTAGCAGCCGAACATGTTGCCCTCGGTGCCGCCATTGGTGACGTAGCCCCAACTCTCTTCGAGAGGAATGCTGAACAGCTCGGCGAAGTACGCCATCACGTCCTTCTCGAAGTCGAACGAGTTGAGCAGGTAGTTGCCCGGCTCGGCCCAGTCGCCGCAGTTGTTGATGGAGAAACGCAGGAAGCGGTGCAGCTGGGCGTAGTTGAAATCGGCGTTTTCCGGATAGCCGATATTGAAATACTGGTTTTTCAGGCAATGCTCCCAGAATTGATCCAGCCGGGCCTGGTCGGCAGAAGACAAAGTCATATCCAACTCCTTTTAAATTGACTTGCGGGCCGCGCCCTGCGCAGCGCGGCCCGCAGTACATCAGGCGGCCTTCTGGCGCGCCTCCACCAACGCCCACCAGCTGGCCAGGGTCGGCGTGCTGGCCAGCTCTTCGAAGCTCACCTCGATGCCGCGCGCCTTGAGCTCGGCGGCCAGCTTCATGACCTGCAGCGAATCGAGGCCGTAGAAGATCAGGTTCTCTTCCGGGTCCAGCTCCTCGCTGTCCTCGATCAGCTGGCGTAGACGGGTCTGCAGCCAGGTACGGGTGTTCTCCACACTCACCAGGTGGCGCAACTGCTTCTTGTCGATCTTGCCCACCGCGGTGAGCGGCATGGCCTCGATCAGGCGAATGCGGTCGGGCAGCTTGTACTCGGCGATACCCAGTTCCATCAGGTGACGGCGCAAGGCCGGGGCCTTGAGGCTGGGGTTGCGCGAGACGACGAAGGCACAGCTCTTTTCACCCAGCGCCTCGTCGGGCATGGCCACCAGGCCGGCGTGGGTGACTTCCGGGTGCAGCACCAGCAGGTTCTCGATCTCTTCCGAGGCGACCTTCTCGCCGCCGCGGTTGATCTGGTCCTTGATCCGGCCGACCACGCGCAGGTCGCCACTGGGGGTCAGCACCACCAGGTCGCCGGAGTAGTAGAAGCCCTCGGCGTCGAAGGCACTGGCGTTCTGCTCGGGGGCCTTGTAGTAGCCGCAGAAGGTATAGGGGCCACGGGTGGCGAGCATGCCAGGTTCGCCAGGGGCCACGGGCACGCCCTGTTCATCGACGATCTTGATTTCATCGTCCGGGCTGACCGGGCGGCCCTGTGTGGTGAAGATCTGCTCGTCGCTGTCGTCCAGACGGGTGTAGTTGATCAGCCCCTCGGCCATGCCGAACACCTGCTGCAGCTGGCAACCCAGCACGCCGGGCACCTGGCGTGCCAGCGAGTCGGCGAACACCGCGCCGCCCACTTGCAGGTAGGCCAGCGATTGCAGTTTGTCACGGTGCGCCGGCGCGGCTTGCAGCCACAGGGCAACGGCGCTCGGCACCAGCGCGACGGTGTTGACCTCGTGCTGCTCGACCAGCGCGAAGCAGCTCAGCGGCTCGGGGCTGGCAGCCATCACCACGCAGCCACCGGCATGGAACACGCCCAGTGCGCCGGGCGAGCTGAGCAGGAAGTTGTGCGCCGCCGGCACCGCGCAGAGGAAGCGGGTGTGGGCGTTGAGCGCGCAGACATCGGCGCAGGCGCGGGCGTTGTAGTGGTAGTCGTTGTGGGTGCGCGGAATCAACTTGGGGATCCCGGTGCTGCCACCGGACAGCTGGAACAACGCCACCTGGTCGGCCGCCGTTGGCGCGTATGCCACCGGCTGGCTGCCAGGGGTTTCGATCCAGTGCGCCAGGCTGGCGGCAGGGTCCGACTCACCCAGCAGTAACGTCACCGCAGGCGCCGCGCCGACTTCGGCGAAGGCCTGCACATAGGCGTCGTCGCGGAACACTTCGTGCTCGCGGGAGGCGATCAGCAGTTTGGGCACGATCTGCTTGGCGTAGGCGGTCAACTCCAGCCGACGATGGCTGAACAACGCGTTGAGCGGCACGATCCCGGCCTTGAGCAAGGCAAACAGGACGATATAGAACTCCGCCACGTTGGGCAGCTGCACCAGGGCCGTGTCGCCCTGGCCAAGGCCCTGCTCGGCCAGGCGCGAGGCCAGGATCGAGGACAGGGTGTCGAGCTCGCCGTAGGTGAAGCGACGTTCCCCGCAGATGATCGCCAGGGCTTGTGGTTGCGCCTGGCAACGGGAATGGAGGATCTCGGTGAGCGGCTGGTCGATCCAGTAGCCGGCGTCGCGATAGCGCTGCGCACGGTCCTGTGGCCAGTCCGTGAATTCGATGGTCATGGTGTTCGAACGTCCTTGGTTAATGTGCCAGCCCGCAAGCGCGCAGCATGGTGCCGAGCTTGGTCTGGACTTCCGCCCATTCCGCCGCCGGTTGCGAGGCTTCGACGATGCCGGCGCCGGCGAACAGCCGCACGCGGTTGTGCTTGACGGTGCCGCAGCGGATGGTCACCACCCACTCGCCGTTCCCTTCAGCGTCGCACCAGCCCACCATGCCGGTGAACTGGCCGCGCTCGGCGGGCTCGACGAAGCGGATCAGGCGCCGCGCCCGCTCGGTGGGGAAGCCGCACACCGCCGGGGTTGGGTGCAGGCGGCAGGCCAGTTGCAGTGCGGTCACCTGTGGGTCGATCAGATTGCCCTCGATGCGCGTGGACAGGTGCCACAGCGCTGGGGTGCTGATCAACGACGGGCGCTGCGGCACATCGAGACGGGTGCACAGCTCGCCGACCCGAGCGGCGATGTCCTGGGTGACGAAGCCGTGTTCGTAGTGGTCCTTCTCCGACGCCACCAGCCAGTCGGCATTGCGCTTGTCGGCTTCGGGGTCGGCCATGCGCCTGGCCGAACCGGCCAGCGGGTTGGAGATGAAGTTCGCGCCCTCCTTGCGCACCAGCAGCTCGGGGCTGACCCCAAGCAAGGTGGCGCCATCGGCCAGGGGCACGCGGAAGTGATAGCCGCTGGGGTTCTGCGCGCGCAGGTTGCGCTGCAGTACATCGACGTCGACCGCGTCGGCGAACACCAGTTCGCGCTGCACCGACAGCACCGCCTTGCGCACATCGCTGTGGCGGAAGTTGACGATGGCGTGCTCCACCGAGCGCTTGAACGCGTCCTCTTCTGGAATCGGCTTTTGCTCGACCAGCGTCGGCAACTCGCCCCCTGCTGCGGTGGCTTCACGCGCACGCCAGTGCGACTCGCGGGCAATGTACAGGCAGGAAGGTTCGCTGGGGTCGAAGGGAATGGCGCCGACCACGAGAGGGTTGGCCTGCCCTGCCCGGCGCGCCTGGTCGAAGGCGTGGGCGAGGGTCTTCTGCAACAGGCTGTCGGCGTCTTCGCCACCGACGGCCGGGGTATCGATGCGTTGCAACGCACCGTTGACGACCAATTCTCGGTCACCCGAGGTAAAGGAAAAGGCCATGGAACGGTCGGCGACCTGCTCTTCATCCATGCCAGTCGTCATGAGCGTACTCGCTCTCATCTCGGTTAAGCCTCCTGCTTATTCGAAAGAAATAATGATATTAATCTTAATCATTATCATCTTTAATAGGAGGCGCCATATTTCTGGACTTGTCAATCACGCGATACGAGTGACCCATGAGAGAGTTAACTTCAATGCAAGCGGCCTGTTGGATCGGGCGCACTGCTCATGCGGCTTTAGGGAAAGTTTCAGCTCATCTGTATGCCGAGTTCGATGGCCACGCCATTGACCTGGAGCGGCTGCGTGCAGCGCTCCAACAGGTTTCCCTGCTGCACCCGATGCTGCGCCTGCGCATCGACCAGGATGGCCTGCAAGGCATCGCGCCTATGGAACAGGCGCCGCGCCTGGAGGTCGACGACCTGCGCGGCCTTGCTGAACCGGAAGTCGCGCAGCGCCTGCTGCGCAAGCGTGAAGCCTGGACCCACCAGCAACTGGACCTGCGCCATGGCTGCGCGGCACGTTTCAGTGTCAGCCAACTGGAGGGCGAACGTTCACGCCTGCATGTCGACACTGACATGATCGCCATCGACCCCTCGAGCCTGCGCGTTCTGATGGAAGACCTGGCGCGCTGCTACGAGGCCCCGGACGCGCCTGTCGCCACCCCGCCGAGTTTCTTCGCCTGGTGGGACGCCGTGCGTGCCGACCCGGCCTTGAAAGCCACGCAGGAACGTGACCGCCAATGGTGGCGTGCCCGCCTCGACAGCATCGCGCCGGCCCCTACCCTGCCCCTGCTCGACGTGCAACCCGCCCAGGCCCACAGCCAGCGCCTGACCACCTGGCTCGATGCCAATCAGCACATTGCGCTGAGGCAGCTGGCGCGCGAGCGCAAAGTGACCTTGTCCACCCTGATGCTCGGCCTGTTCGCCAGCGCATTAGGCGCCCAGACCGGCGACCGCCAGTTCCGCCTCAACGTGCCCAGCTTCTGGCGGGCGCCGCTGATCGACGGTGTCGAACGCATTGTCGGCGAGTTCGCCAACGTACTGATCGTTGATGTCGACCTCGATGCGGCACCCGATATCGCAGCGCTGTGCAACCAGTTGGCCAAAACCACGGCAGCCTGCATGGCGCACAGCGCCTACCCCGGGGTGAACCTGATGCGCGACCTGTCGCGCCACCACGGCACGCCGCAGCTGGCCCCGGTGGTGTTCACCGCGGCGCTGGACATGCCCGGCAAGGAACTTTTTTCACCACGCGTGAAGAACGCCTTCGGCCCGTTGGGCTGGCTGATCTCGCAAGGCCCGCAGGTCGCCCTGGATGCGCAGATCGCCTGCGCCGACGGCGGCATCCTGATTAACTGGGATATCCGCCTCGATGCCCTGCCCGAGGCCTGGGTGACGCAGTTGTTCGAACGCTTCGTCGACCTGGCAAGCGAGGTCGCCCGCCAACCCGCCACACTGGATCAGGCACTGCCCCGCGCACCGGAAAAGCGCCCGCTCAACCCGCTGCAACAGGCCTACCTGCTGGGCCGCACCACGCAGATGCCCTTGGGCGGCGTGGCCATGCAGGAGTTCCGCGAATACCGCGGCATGATGGACAGCGCCGTGCTGCGCAGCCGTCTGGACGCGATGGTGCGCCGCCACCCGAGCCTGCGCACCCGCATCGATGCCGACAGGCGCGTGCAGTACGTCAGTGACGAGGTGCGCCTGAACCTGGATGAAGTCGACCTCGGCCACCTGCCGCTGGCTGAAGCCCTCGGCGTTATCGACGCACGCCGCGAGGACTACGCCCATGCCCTCTCGCCGCTGGACCGCTCGCCCTGGAACGTCACGGTGTTCCACCTGGCGCACGGCGAGCGGGTGGTGTTCGTGCGTCTCGATGCACTGATTCTCGATGGCCGCTCCATCGCCACGCTGCTGGTGGAACTGTTCGAAGGCCAGCTGGAAGAAACACCCCAAGTCGATACCGGCGCCCCAAAGGCAGACCAGACCGAACAACGCACGGCCGATGCCGCCTACTGGAATACCAAGCTGGCCGCAGTCGACGGCGCCCCTCGCCTGCCCTGGAGCGTGCCGCTGGACCAAGCCGGTGTCGCCCGCTACGAGCGGCAAAGCCTGGTCGTGCCCCGTGAGACGTTCAAGAAGTTCTGCATGGTGGGCGCTCGCCAACGGCTGTTCAAGAACACCACGCTGATGGCGGTGATCCTCGAAGTGCTGTCGCACTGGGTCAGCGAAGGCGGCCTGTGCGTCGCGGTCCCGGTGGCCCCGCCCAGCGACGCGGCCTTCGCCAACCGCTCCAGCTTCCTCGCCATCAACTGGAACCGCGCCGCCGGCAGCTTCGCCGAACGCTCAGCCGGGCTCCAAGTGGATGTACTGGAAGGCTTGCAGCACCTGGCTTACTCCGGTGTCGACCTGGCGCGCCAGCTGTTCGAGCGGCACGGCCCCGGCCCGGTGCTGCCGGTGGTGATCACCAACGGCTTCTCCTGGCCGGTGGCGCCTTCCGACAGCGCCATGCGCCTGCAGGGCGGCCTGACCCAGACGCCGCAAGTGGCCATGGACATCCGTTTCTGGGCCGATGCCGACGGCGCGCTGCAACTGGACATCGACTACGCTCGTGAAGTGCTCGCCCCGGCGCTGGTCAGCGACTTCCTGGGCACGCTGGGGCGCGCCATCGGGCAGATCGCCGGCGCTGGCGAATTCGCTCTCGCGCCCGCAGCGCTCATCGACACCGACCACTATCGCCTGAACAGCCCCGTCGAGGCAGCCTGCCGCGACGGCTACCTGGCCCGGATCGCCGACCACCTGTTCACGCCCGGCAACCACAAGACTGCCCTGATCAGCGGTGAGCGACGGCTCAGCTACAGCGAGCTCGGCGACGGCGTGGCGCGGATCATCGCTGCGCTGCGCGCCCGTGGCATCGGCCAGGGCCAGGTGGTCGCCATCTGCCTGCCACGCAGCCCGGAACACACGATGCTGACCCTGGCCTGTGCCTTGACCGGGGTGATCTGGGTGCCGATCGACGTGGCGGCGCCGGCCGAACGCCGTCACTACCTGCTGGAGAACTGCCACCCGGACCTGGTGGTGCTTGGCCAAGCGCAAACACTCGAGCAGCCCAGCACCACCTGCGCGGCCCTGCTCGCCACGCCTGCGGCGGCGCCCGGCCACCTGGCCGATCTGTCGCTGAACGAAGCGCCGGGGTATTACCTGTACACCTCAGGCACCACCGGCAAACCGAAATGCGTGGTGCTGAACAACCGTGCCACGGCCAACGTGATCGGCAGCACGCTGGCCGAGTGGCGGGTGACCGAGCGCGATGTGTTCCTCTCGGTCACCCCGCTGCACCACGACATGTCGGTGTTCGATGTGTTCGGCAGCCTGGCCGCCGGCGCCACCCTGGTGCTGCCGGCGCCCGGCGAAGACAAGGACGCGCTGCGCTGGAACCAGCTGGTGGCAGAGCACCAGGTCACCCTGTGGTGCTCGGTGCCGGCGATCCTGGAAATGCTCCTGGCCTGTCGCGGCGAGCACGGTTTGCAGAGCCTGCGCCTGATCGCCCAGGGCGGCGACTACATCAAGCCGGCGGTGATCGCCGGGCTGCGTGAACTGCTGCCCCAGGCCAGGCTGATTTCCCTGGGAGGGCCGACCGAGACCACCATCTGGAGCATCTGGCATGAGATCGGTGCCGACGACCGCAAGCTGATTCCCTATGGCCGGCCGCTACCGGGTAACCGCTATTTCGTGCTCGATGCCCAGGGCCGCCATTGCCCGGTGGGCGTGGTGGGCCGCATCCACACGGCCGGGGCCAACCTGGCGCTGGGTTACCTGCTGGACGGCGCCTTGCAGCAAAGCGACTTCATTACGGTGGACGACGAGCATGGCCAAGCCGTGCGCGCGTTCCGCACCGGTGACTGCGGGCGCTATCGCGTCGACGGCACCTTGCTGTTCGACAGCCGCGTCAATGGCTACGTGAAAGTGCGCGGGGTGCGGGTCTCGCTGCCGGACATCGAGATGGTGCTCAACCAGCACCCGGCCTTGCGCCATGTGCTGGTGGTCGACTACGGCGAGCCGCGCCTGGGCGAGGTGTGCCTGGGCGCGCTGTATGTCTGCGATCCGCAGGCGGCCGAGCCCAGCATGGCCGAGCTGCGCGACTACGCCCGTGAACACCTGCCCCACTCCCATGTGCCCACGCGCCTGCTAGGTGTCGCCGCCCTGCCGCTGTCGCAGAACGGCAAGCCGGATCGGCGCCGCGCCCGTGAGCTGCTGAGCGCGCCAGCCACCGCCTCAGTGCGGGACAAAGTGCTGGCGATCTACTTGCAGGTGCTGGGCCACTCGAACGAGGCCGGCACCGACAGCGCGGTGGACTTCATCAGCCTGGGCTTGCGCCCCCCGCACCTGAAAGCCGTCGCGGCCCAGTTGCAGGCGCAGTTCGGTGTGTCGCTCTCGCCCGGCCAGCTGTTGCGCTGCCGCAACGCCCAAGAGGTCGAGCGGCTGCTCGGCTGAATCACACGATACGAATCAGGGCGCGGCGCCAGCAACGCTGGCCGCGCCTTCTTGAACTGCTGCACCAAAGGAGATGGATCGGATGAAGGACTTACCCACTGTGGATATCGCTGGCATCGGTATCGGCCCGTTCAACCTGGGCCTTGCCGCGCTGCTCGCCAAGCATCCTGGCGTGAGCGGTGTCTTCCTTGACCGCAAGGTGGAGTTTCGCTGGCACGAAGGGTTGATCCTGCCGGGCACCACGTTGCAAGTGCCGTTTCTCGCCGACCTGGTGACCATGGCCGACCCCACCCATCAGCTCAGCTACCTGAACTACCTGCACCAGCACGAGCGTCTGTACCAGTTCTACTACTACGACAACTTCCAGGTGCCGCGCCGCGAGTACGACCATTACTGCCGCTGGGCTTCGCAGCAACTGGCGAGCTGCCATTTCGGCGAAGAAGTCTGCGATGTGCGCTACGACGCCAACGCCGGGCGCTTCCTGATCGAGAGCCAGTCGCTGTCCGGGTACAAGCGCCAGTACTACAGCCAGCACCTGTCGGTGGGCGTCGGCACCTCGCCGCTGCTGCCGCGCTGGGCGCAGGTCAAGAGCACGGCGCCGATCCTGCACTCGGCCGAGTTCGCCAAGCGCCAGGCGCAGTTGGCCCAGTGCAAGCAGGTGACGGTGATCGGTTCGGGGCAAAGTGCGGCGGAATGCGTGCTGGCACTGTTCAACGGGCTGACTCCGGAACGCGTCGCGGCGGGTGCGTCGATTCGCTGGATCACCCGCTCCCAAGGCTTCCACCCGATGGAGTATTCCAAGCTCGGGCAGGAGTGCTTCACCCCGTCCTACATGGAGTACTTCCACAGCCTGCCACGGGAGCGGCGCCGCGAAATCGTCGCCGGGCAAGGGCTGCTGTACAAGGGCATCAGTTTCTCGACCATCGGCGATATCTACGACCTGATCTACGAGCGTTCCGTCGGTGGCGCCGACACCGGTCTTACGCTGCTGTCCAACTGCGAGGTGGAGCGTGTCGAGGATGTCGGCGGGCGGCTGCGCATCAATTACCGCCACCGTGAACTGGAGCAGACCAGTGCGTTCGAAGCGGATGCGATCGTCGCCGCAACGGGCTACGGGCACACCTGGCCGCAGTGGTTCGAACGGCTCAAGGGCAGCGTGCTGGCCACTGACGAGCATGGCGACTGCATTGTCCGGGAAGACTTCACCGCGCAACGCTGCGACCAGGGCGCCGGGCGGATCTTCGTGCAGAACGCCGAGATCTTCCAGCATGGCGTCGGCTCGCCGGACCTGGGGATTGCCGCGATCCGCAATGCGAGCATCGTCAACCAGTTGCTGGGGCGGCCGCATTACCGCCTGCCGAAGCGTTCGGCGTTTCAGCGCTATGGCATGCATGAGGGGTGATCAGAAACGACCGGGGCCGCAAAAGCGGCCCTTTTTTATGCCCGGCCCCTGTGGGATCAGCGATGCCGTGCTGATTGTACCGGCCTGTTCGCCGGCAAAGCCGGCTCCTACAGGTACGGCGCATATTCCGTAGGAGCCGGCTTGCCGGCGAACACCGGCGGAGCCGGTGCCAGCCATCGTGTCGTCTGGTTCGCCGGCAAGCCGGCTCCTACAAGGTCTCTGCTGAATCAAACGGTAGTGTGTTGTAGCGCTAGACCTGCACGTCCTCAACCGCCATCGCCGCCCCACCGATACCGGCATACAGGGCAAACACCCCTTCGATGGCCTCGGTCACCCGCGCCATCTGCTGCGCGCTGTAGCGGTCGGTACGGTAGGTGACCACCAGGCGCAGCGCGCGCTGGCCGTCGATCATGTTGTCCATGATCTCGAACTGGATGCCAAACATCGACTCGTTTTTCTCCGGGTCGATCTGTCGATAACGGATGCTCCCCGCATCGGGCGTGGCAAGGGCGCCGTTCAAGGCGTTGTTGGCGTGGATCTGCACGTAAACGTCGAATAGCAATCCATCCGCCGGGCTCATACCCAGGGCCTGCTGGATATGCTCCATCGGCACATCGGCATAGGCCATGGAGTCGTTGATCAGGCGGCTCACGCCCTCGATCAACGCCCCCACGTTCTGGCGTGGTTCGAACTGCACGCGGTGCGCCACCATGGTGGTGAAGTAGCCAACCGTCTCGTAGTAAGCCGGGTCGGTACGCCCCGAGGCCGAAGTGCCGATCACCAGGTCGGACAGGTTGCCGACCTTGTGCAAGGCCAGGGCGATGGCGGTGTAGATCACCCCGAACAGCGACGCGTCGTTCTGCCGGGCGAAACCATGCAGGAAGTCGACCATGGCCTGGTCCGGCTTGATCTCGAACCACTGCGCACGGGTGGACGCTTCGGCCACGGGCGTACCGACCTGCTCACCGATCGCCGGCAGGGCCAGGCCGCGGGTGGCGTCGCGCAACATGTCGGTCCAATAGGCCAGGTGCTGCTGATTGAGGCCGCGCGCCAGCTCCTTCACCGCGTACTGGTGGAACGACGGCACGGCCGCTTCCCAGCGTGGCAGCTGGTCCTGGGCACGTGCGAGGTAGGCGCGGGCCAGGTCTTCCATCATCACGTTGAGCGACCACTCATCGATGGCCATGTGGTTGACCAGCAACGACAGGGATTGCTGCTGGCTGTGCGGATCACGGAAGAAGCGCACGCGCATCGGCAGTTCACGGGACAGGTCGAAACGATGACCGGCCTCGCTGGCCAGGCTCGCCCCGGCACTTTCGCGGCTCGACCAGAACCACTTGAACTGCCCCAGCTGGTTGACCGGCACCAGTTGCTGCCAGGCCTCGTCGCCTTCGAAATGGAAGGTGGTGCGTAGGCTGGCGTGGCGCTGCACCAGGTCGGAGAACGCCTGCTCGAACACCGCCTCGTCGACCGGGTCGAGGAAGGTCATGGCGAACGGCAGGTTGAAGATGGTACCGAATTCGAACGCGGCGTAGGCCCGGCCGAGGGACGCCTGAGCCAGGGCGAACGGCGCACGCTGCAGGTCATCCGGCACGGCGGTGTCAGCCCCCTCCTTGCGCCCTTGCACCTGTGCACGGGCGGCCAGCGCGGCGGCGGTCGGCGCACTGAAGAAGTCGTTGAAGCGCACCTCGATGCCATGGTTGCTCGACAGCTTGCCGATGATCCGCGTGGCCAGCAGCGAGTGACCGCCCAGGTCGAAGAAGTCATCCTGCGCCGTCATGTTCGCCACACCCAGGGCACGGCGGAACTCGTCGAGAATGAGCCCGCTGACGTCAGCGTCGTTGCTCGCCGGCGCAGTGGCCGCCACGGCGTCGGCTTGATCGCCTGCCGCCTGGCGCTGCAGCCAGGGCAGGTGCGGCGCACCGACCGGGCGCCCGGCGTAGGCGTCCATGGTCAGGCGGTAAAGGTCGTCTTCGCGGCAGGTCTGGTCGAGCACCTGGTGCAACACGAAGGCCAGGATCGGCGCCTGCCCGCCACGGATGACCAGCGCCATCAGCGGCGCCTGGCTTTCGGCGTCCCAGGGCTGCACCTGCAAGGCCAGCAACCGTTCGCTGGCTTGCGCATCGCAGGTGACGGTCAGTTCACCGATGCAGGCTTGCGGATCTTGGTCGTGAACCTTTTGCACATCACCGTCGTCATTGAAGCGGTAGCGGGCATTGAGCGCCGGCAGGCTGGCGACCACGGTGGCGATCGCCCGTTGCAGCCTGGCCAGGTCGATATCCTCGCCCAGCCGCCAGGCGCTGAAGTGCTTGAGCACCCGCTCGGGGAATTGCTGCTGCAGCAGCCAGGCATGTTCTTCGAATTCGCTGACAGGTCGCTGGGACTGCGCGCCTGAATTGAGTTCCATCATGGAATTGCTCCGCCTTGTCAAACAGTACAACCCGTATTCGGGCAGACAGACCGATCCTCGGTCCTGGAGTCGCGCCCGGCGATGCCGGACGCTGGATTAACGGCCTCAGGCTGCGTTGCATGTACCTGATCAACACCGTATGCTTTCGATGCTAATCGTAGTAATTATCATTAGTCAAAAATCTGTTTGCTCGTGCGGTATTGGAGAAGTTCGTGGACAAGGGATCGTTCGCACTCCGACAACAACTGGAACAGTTGTATGTCGACCATCATGGCTGGCTGTGCAACCTGCTGCGGCGCAAGCTGGGCAATGCCTGCGACGCCGCCGACCTGGCCCACGACATCTGCCTCATCCTGCTGAACAAGGGCTGCGTGCCTGCGGCACAGGACTGCCGCCGCCACCTGGCGCAGATCGCCAATGGCAAGGTGATCGACCTGTACCGGCGACGCCAGCTCGAGGCCCGCTACCTCGACGAACTCATGCAGCGCGACGAAGCCCTGGCCCCTTCCGAGGAGATCCGCGCCCTGGCCCTGGAGGCGCTGGTCGAGGTCGATGCCGCCTTGCAGCGCCAATCCGCCAACAGCCGCCGGGCGCTGTTGCTGCACAAGCTCAACGGCATGGCCCACCGCGAGATCGCTACCGAGTTGAAGGTGTCGGTGTCGTCGGTCGAGAAGTACATCGCCTCGGCCCTGCGTAGTTGCTCGCCATTTTCGCCGGCACTGCTGAATGAATCGCATTGAGGGTTTTGCGCGGTCGCTCGGAATACATATATGCACCTACTGTTCGCCGGCAAGCCGACTCCTACCGAGGGCAGCGCCGAACCTGTAGGAGCCGGCTTGCCGGCGAACAGCAGTCACAGCAAGAGTCAAGTTTGCTTCCATAGGAGATGGAATGAGCGCCAACGATGCGAGCAAGGAGCACACCGCCGCCAGCAACCCGGTGTCCGAGGTACTGCGGCCAATTCGCGGGCGGTTGATCGTCGCCGGCACCCTGGCGGCGATCGGCACGATGCTCACCCTGGTGCCCCTGGCCGGGGTCGCCCATATCGGCCAGCTGGCGCTGGGCCAGGGTGACAGCGTCGCGCCCTGGGCGCAGATCCAGGCCAGCGTCTGGCAAGTGCTGGGCCTCAGCCTGGGCGCCCTGTTCGTCGGCATGATCCTGATCTCCCTGGGCGAGACCCTCGCCCACCTGGCCGACAACCGGATCACCCGCCACTTGCGCCTGGCCATCACTCAGCGCCTGGCCAAGGTGCCGCTGGGCTGGTTCACCAACCGCGCCTCGGGCGAGGTCAAGCAAGCCATGCAGGACGACGTGAACACCCTGCACAGCCTCACCGCGCACTACTACACCACCCTCGGCCGCACCTGGGGCGCGGTGGTGGCCACGGTGCTGTACCTGTTCGCCATGGACTGGCGCATGGCGATTGTCTCGCTGCTGCCGTTCCCGCTGTTCTTCCTGTTCGTGTCCAGGGCCACCAAGGCCAGCGGCGCCAACATGCAAGCGTTCGGCGCGCACATGGGGCGCATCAACAACGCGGTGGTCGAGTTCGTCAACGGCATCCCGGTGGTCAAGGCTTTCGGTATCGAGGGCAAGGCCCATGGCAGCTACCGCGAGGCGGTCGATGGTTTCGCTGCCGCCTTCACCGACTTCACCCGGCCACTGGTCAGCGCCATGGCCAATGCCCATGCGCTGGTCACGCCGGTGGCGGTGCTGGGCGTTGTGCTGGCCTTCGGCACCCTCTTCACGTACCTGGGCTGGATTCGCCCGGTGGACATCCTGCCGTTCGCCCTGGTGGCACCGGGCATGTGCGCGCCATTGCTGCTGATGAGCTACATCACCCACGACCTGCATGCCGCCACCAGCGCGGCGCAACGGGTGGACGGCCTGCTGCGCACGCCGCTGCTGGAAGCCCCGGCGCACAACGGCCGGACGCTGGCGAAGGACGCCGAGATCCGCTTCGAACACCTGGGCTACAGCTATGACGGTGCCACCCCGGTGCTCGATGACATCAACATCACCCTTGAGCCCGGCACTGTCACGGCCATCGTCGGCGCGTCCGGCGCCGGCAAGTCGACCCTGGCGCGCCTGCTGCTGCGCTTCTTCGACCCCACCTACGGGCGCATCACCCTGGGCGGTGTCGACCTGCGCCAGCTCGACACCGCCCAGCTGTACCGGCATATCGGCTTCGTCCTGCAGGAGGTGCGCCTGATCCATGCCAGCCTGCGCGACAACATCGCCCTGGGCCGGCCCTCGGCCAGCCAGGAAGAGATCGAGCAGGCGGCGCGCACCGCCAATATCCACCAACGCATCCTCGCCCTACCCCGCGGCTATGACTCGGTGGTCGGCGAGGACGTGCAGCTCTCCGGCGGCGAACTGCAACGAGTGAGCATCGCCCGCGCAGTGCTGCTCGACCCTGCTGTGCTCGTGCTGGACGAAGCCACTGCCGCCGCCGACGCCGAGAACGAGGTGCAGATCCAGCAGGCACTGTCGCGTTTCGCCCGCCAGCGCACCCTGCTGGTCATCGCCCACCGCCTGGACACGGTGATGCACGCCGACCAGATCATCGTGCTCGACAACGGCCGCATCCTCGAACAGGGCGACCACGCGCAGTTGCTCGCACGCAACGGCCACTACGCCCGGCTGTGGGCGTTGGGCGGCTACCAACAGGCCAAGGAACAGGAGCAGGCGCCATGCTGAAGACCCTGATCGAACTGCTCGGCGATGACGCCCCGGTGCTGCATCGCTATCTCGTCAAGGCGCTGGTCTACGGACTGCTGTGCGGGTTGACCATCCTCAGCGTGCTGCCGGTACTCGGCCATTTGCTGGCAGGCGACCTGCCGGGTGCCACGCGCTGGCTGGGCGCGCTGCTGGTCGCTTCGCTGGTGTGCTGGGCGCTGCGCCGTGTGGTCGAAAAGGCCGGCATCCGCGTCGGCGTTGCCGTGCTCCAGGGTGGCCGGCATCGCCTCGGCGACCACGTCGCGCAGTTGCCGGTGGGCTGGTTCGACGCCCACAACACCGCGCGCCTGAACCATGTCACCGCGCAGGGCATGATGACCGTGGCGCAATTGCCGGCCCACGTCTTCACCCCGTTGATCACCGGTGTGATCACGCCGTTCGTGGTGGTGGTGGCGCTGTTGGTCCTGAACCTGCAGGTGGGCCTGATCGCCCTGATCACCCTGCCCCTGCTGTTCGGCCTGTTCGCGCTCACCGCGCGCCTTGGCCAACGCGCCGACGAACGCTTTCACGCCGACACCGCACAGACCAGCCAGCGCATGGTCGAGTTCGCCCAGGCCCAGTCGGTGCTGCGCGCCTTCAATGGCGCCGACGGCGGCACACGTTTTCTCGAACAGGCCATCGCCCGCCAGCAGCAGTCGGCCAAGCGCCTGATCCATGTTTCGGCAATGTCGGTGGTGTTCAACACCTGGACCGTGCAGGCCGCGTTCGCCGCCCTGGTGGTCGGCTGCATGGCGTGGCTGGGCGAGCTGTGGGGCGCCGGCCTGCCGGCCAGCGCGTTGATTCCGGTGGTCCTGGCGCTGTTGCTGGTCAGCCGCTTCATCGACCCGCTGCTGGAAGTGGCCAGCTACAGCGAGGTGCTGCGCGGCGCGCGCAGCCAGCTGGGGGTGCTGCGCGAGCTGTTCGCGGTCAAGCCGTTGCCACAGGCGCAGCAGCCGACCGCGCCAGGCCATGCCGGGGTTGAGCTGGACGGGGTGAGCTTCCGCTACGCCGACGGCCAGCCTGAGGTGCTGCGCCAGGTCAGCTTGACGATCGCCCCAGGCAGCATGACGGCGCTGGTCGGTGCCTCAGGCTCCGGCAAGACCACCCTGGTGCGGCTGATCGCGCGCTTCTTCGATGTCACCCAGGGCAGCCTCAAGGTCGGCGGCGTGGACGTGCGGCAAATGTCCGCCGGGCAACTGGCGGCGCAGATCAGCCAGATCTTCCAGGACGCCTACCTGTTCCAGGGCAGCATCGCCGACAACATCCGCATCGGCAAAGCCGACGCCACCGACGCCGAGGTGCTGGAGGCCGCGCGCGCGGCGGGCGTGCTGGAGATCATCGAACGCTTGCCGCAGGGCCTGGACACCCCGGTCGGCGAAGGCGGCGCTCGGCTGTCCGGCGGTGAGCGCCAGCGTATCTCCATCGCCCGGGCGCTGATCAAGGACGCGCCGATCCTGCTGGTGGACGAAGCCACCGCGGCACTGGATGTGGAAAACCAGGCGGCGATCACCGAGACGCTGGCACGCCTGCGCGGCAAACGTACGCTGATCGTGATCGCCCACCAGTTGTCGACCGTGGCCATGGCCGACCACATCGTGGTGCTCGACAACGGCCGCATCGCCGAGCAAGGCACACCCGCGCATCTGAGCGAAACACCCGGCCTGTATGCGCACTTCCTGGCCCAGCGCCGCGTGGCCAAGGGCTGGCGCATCGCCGCGCAGCCGGTCAGCGAGGGCACTGCTTGAAGCGCATTGCCTCTCTTGTCCTGCTGTTCGTGGTGCTGTGCGGCCTGTCGCTGATGGTCGGGGTCAAGCAGGTGGCCTGGAGCGACCTGCTGAACGTCTCCGAGGATGCCTGGCTGACCTTGACCGCCAGCCGCCTGCCGCGCCTGGCCGCCCTGGTGCTGACCGGGGTGGGGCTGGCGGTGTGCGGGGTGATCCTGCAGCAGATCGTGCGCAACCGCTTCGTCGAGCCGGGCACCTCCGGCGGCCTGGACGCGGCCAAGCTGGGCATCCTGGTGGCCCTGACCACCCTGCCGGCCGCCGGCACCTTCACCAAGATGAGCGTCGCCCTGGTGTTCTGCTTTGCCTGCAGCCTGCTGTACGTGGCGATCATCCGCCGCATCCGCTTCAAGAACACCGTGCTGGTGCCGGTGATCGGCCTGATGTACGGCAGCGTGCTCAGCGCCATCGCCGAGTTCTACGCTTTCCAGCACAACGTCCTGCAGAGCATGCAGGGCTGGCTGCTGGGGGACTTCTCCAAAGTCGTCCAGGGCAACTACGAAATCATCTACCTGATCCTGCCCATCGTGGCGCTGGCCTACCTGTTCGCCCAGCGCTTCACCGTGCTGGGCATGGGTGAAGGCATGGCCAGCAGCCTGGGCCTGAACTATGCCGCCAACACCGCGCTGGGCTTGCTGCTGGTGGCGCTGACGGTGTCGGCCACGGTGATCACCGTGGGCGCGATTCCCTTCGTCGGGCTGGTGATCCCCAACCTGGTGGCGATCTATTACGGCGAGAACCTGCAACGCACCCTGCCCATCGTCGCCCTGTGCGGCGCCTCGCTGCTGCTGGCCTGCGACATCGTCGGGCGCCTGCTGATCTACCCCTTCGAAGTGCCCATCGGCATGACCGCCGGCAGCGTGGGCGGCGTGTTGTTCCTCGTCCTGCTGATGAGGAGCAAGCCATGAGCGACGCACTGATCCGCCGTGGCCTGTGGCTGCTGGTGCTGGCCCTGGCGCTCGGTTTCCTGCTGCTGGGCTCCGGTTTCGACTTTGCCTGGGTGATCCCTCGGCGTCTCACCCGCCTGGCAGCCATGGGCGTTGCCGGGGTCTGCGTGGCCTATGCCTCGGTGGTGTTCCAGACGCTCACCGGCAACCGCATCCTGACCCCCGCGGTGATGGGCTACGAGGCCATCTACCTGCTGTTCCAGGCACTGCTGATCCTGTTCCTCGGCACCCAGAGCCTGGTGCTGCTGGGGCGCGGCGGCAACATGGCGCTGTCGATCCTGCTGATGCTGCTGTACTCCTGGCTGATCCACCGCTGGCTGTTCCGCGACGGGCGCAACAACGTCTACCTGCTGCTGTTGCTGGGGCTGGTGCTGAGCATGGTGATCACCACCTTCACCCAGTTCATCCAGCTGAAGATCAGCCCCGGCGAGTTCTCCATCTTCCAGGGCTTCAACTACGCCTCGTTCAACAAGGCCCAGCCGGCGCAGGTGATGGCGGCGGCCGCGCTGGTGGCGGCCGTGGGCCTGGTTGCCTGGCGTACCCTGCCGGTGCTCGATGTGCTGGCGCTGGGGCGTGACCAGGCGATCTCCCTCGGGGTCGACCATCAGCGCAGCGTGCGCCTGCAACTGGCGCTGATCGCGCTCCTGGTGGCGCTGTCCACCAGCCTGGTCGGGCCGACCGCGTTCATGGGCGTGTTCGTCGCCAACATCACCTACACCCTGGCCCGCACCCACCGCCACCGGGTCACGCTGCCGATGGCAAGCGCCATCGCCATCGCCCTGTTCATCGTCGCCCAGTACCTGGTCGAGCAGCTGTTCAACTACAACACCTCCGTCAGCATCCTGATCAACCTGGTCTGTGGCGTGTACTTCCTCGCGCTGATGGTTCGCACACGAGGCACCGCATGATCTCCCTCAGCCATGTCCACAAATCCTATGGCGACAAGCCGGTGCTGCGCGATGTCAGCGTACGGTTTCCCCAGGGCAAGGTGACCTCGTTGATCGGCCCCAACGGCGCCGGCAAGACCACCCTGCTGATGCTGATCGCACGCTTGCAGACGGCCACCCGCGGTGAGCTGAGCATCGGCGGGCGCGATATCGCGTCGATTGCCATCCGCGACTACGCCAAGCGCGTGGCCACGCTGCGCCAGGCCCCGGATTTCAACCTGCGCCTGACCGTCGAGGAACTGGTGGCCTTCGGTCGCTTCCCCTACAGCCGCGGCAACCTCACCGCCGAAGACCGCCAGGCCATCGACGAGGCCATCGCCTTCCTGTCGCTGGAGGCGCTGCGCCAGTCCTACATCGACGAGCTCAGTGGCGGCCAACGGCAGATGGCATTCCTGGCCATGACCATCGCCCAGCAGACCGACTACCTGCTGCTGGACGAACCGCTGAACAACCTCGACATGAAGCATGCCGTGCTGATCATGCGCGCCCTGCGCCGGCTGTGCGACGAACAGGAGCGCACGGTGATCCTGGTGGTCCACGACATCAATTTCGCCGCCAACTACTCCGACCATATCGTCGCCATGAAGCGTGGCGCCGTGCACTGCCAGGGCCCGGTGGCCGAGGTGGTCAGCGAGCAGCGCCTGGCCGAACTGTTCGACCTGGACTTCGAGATCCTGCGCAGCGAGCGGGGTTTCGTCTGCAACTACTTCAATCCATCGCCATCAAGGGAACTGATATGACCAACGCCCGCGGAAAACGGATCACCGCCACCCTGCTCGCCTTCGCCATCGCCACGGCGCTGCAGGGTTGCGACAAACCCACGGCGCAAGCGCCCGCACCAGCGCAAGCCGCGGCAGCGCCCTACCAGCCGGTGAGCATCGAACACCCGTTGGGCACCACGGTGATCGACAAGCTGCCCCAGCGCGTGGTCGCGTTCGACATGAGCGAGCTGGACAGCCTCGACCAGCTGGGCGCGCCGGTGGCCGGCATCGCCAAGGACTACGTGGCCAGCTTCCTGAGCAAGTACCGCGACGACCCGGCCGTGGCCGACGTCGGCACCACCATCCAGCCCAACCTCGAACGCCTGCACGCGCTCAAGCCCGACCTGATCCTGATCTCGCCCTTGCAGGCGCAGAACTACACCGAGCTGAGCCAGATCGCGCCGACGGTGTACGACGACGTCGACCTCAACAACAAGCATGGCAACTTCATCGACGCCGCCAAGCAGCACCTCACCACCCTGGGGCGCATTTTCGGCAAAGAGGCGCTGGCCGAGCAGAAAGTGGCGCAGATGGACGCCAAGGTCGAACAGACCCGCAAGGTGACCGAAGGGCGGCCTGAGAAAGCCCTGATCGTGCTGCATAACAATGGCGCCTTCACCTCCTATGGCGTGAAGTCGCGCTATGGCTTCGTGTTCGACACCCTGGGGGTGAAACCGGCCAGCACCGATATCGAGGCCGGCCTGCACGGCCAGCCGATTTCCAACGAGTTCATCCAGCAGGCCGACCCCGACATTCTCTATGTCATCGACCGCACCGCAGTGATGGAGCGCCGCCCGGCGCTCGACCTGCAGACCCTGGACAACCCCCTGTTGCGCAGGACCAAGGCCTGGAACAACGGCCGGGTGGTCTTCGTCGACGCGCAGACCTGGTACCTGTGCACCGCCAGCGTGACTTGCCTGGACCGCATGGCGGACGAAGTGATGCAGGGCTACCGAGGCTGAGCCCCCCCGTGTAGGAGCCGGCTTGCCGGCGAACACCGGCCACGCCGGTGCCATTCACCGCGTTGCCTGGTTCGCCGGCAAGCCGGCTCCTACAGGGAATGCGCGGCCCACGGCGGTGCAATAAATAAAAATGATTATCATTGAGGTATTCACGCTTTGGTTCGGAAACCCTAGTGAATGCCTTCACTACCCTCCGAATCGAAAGGAAGCCAGCATGTCGGAACGTTGTACTTCACGACGCCTCAACCTTGTCGCGCCCCAGTTTTCCCTGAACCGCACCTGCATGGCCGTACACATGGCCCTGCTGCTGGGCATCTCGGGCGCCGCAGTGGCAGCCGAACCCGGCAAGCCCGACGACCAGACTGCGCAGCCGCAAAGCCTGGAGCTGGACGAAACGCGCATCGAAAGCAACACCGACGGCGCCGGCAACCTGCCGCCGGTCTACGCGGGCGGCCAGGTCGCCACGGGCGGGCGTGTCGGCCTGCTGGGCAATAAAGACTTCATGGAGACCCCGTTCAGCACCGTCAGCTACACCGACACCTACATCCAGGACCGCCAGGCCAAGGACATCACCGACGTGATCGCCGCCACCGACCCGTCGGTGTTCAGCAACGGCCTGAAGGGCACCTTCAGCGAGAACTATTCGATCCGCGGCTTCCAGACCAGCGTCAGCGACATGACCGTCGACGGCCTGTTCGGCATGGCGCCCTACTACCGCGCCTCGCCCGAGATGTACGAGCGCATCGAGGTGCTCAAGGGCCCGTCGGCGCTGCTCAACGGCATGCCCCCCGGCGGCTCGGTGGGCGGTATCGTCAACCTGATCCCCAAGCGCGCCGGCGACACGCCGCTGACCCGCCTGACCGCCACCTACGAGTCCGACGCCCAGTTCGGTGGCCATGTCGACGTCGGCCGGCGCTTCGGTGAAGGCAACCAGTTCGGCGTGCGCTTCAACGGCGTGTACCGCGACGGCGACACCAGCACCGAAGACCAGTCCAAGCGCAACGTGCTGTCGTCCCTGGCCCTGGACTGGCGCGGCGAACGCGCCAAGCTGTCGGTCGACCTGTTCGACGCCGAGGATCATATCCGCGGCCAGAACCGCGGCCTGGGCCTGGCTCCCGGCGTGGCGGTGCCCAAGCCACCGAAGTCCGACACCCTGCTCAACCCCGACTGGGCCTATGTCCAGACCAAGGACAAGGGCGTGATCCTGCGTGGCGAGTATGAGCTGACCGACCAGCTGCTGGCCTATGGCGCCATCGGCACCAGCAAGACCGACTACAAGTACAGCGGCGCCATGGTCGCCACGGTGATCAACAACGCCGGCGACCTCAGCACCTCCATGGGCCAGCTGAAGATGGAGATCGAGAAGACCTCCGCCGAGGTGGGCCTGCGCGGCCACTTCGACACGTTTGGCATCAACCATCAATGGTCGGTGAACGCGACCGAGTACAGCGACAAGCAGAAGGACTACGGGCGTCGCTCTGTACCAGGCGGCAACTGGGTGACCAACATCTACCACCCGGTATGGGGGCCGAAGGCGCCGCAGGCCTTCCCACAGATCAGCCACACCGAGAACGACCTGAAGAGCTACGGCATCGCCGACACGATGTCGGTGTTCGACGGCCGCCTGCAACTGACCGCCGGCGTGCGTCGTCAGGAAGTGGTCACCGACACCTACAACGTTGCCACCGGCGCACGCAACAAGCCCGGCTACGACACCCACGCCACCACCCCGGCCGGCGCGATCCTGTTCAAGGTGACCGACGAGCTGTCGCTTTACGCCAACTACATCGAGGGCTTGAGCAAGGGCACCATCGCACCGGTGACCGCCGCCAACGCCGGCCAGGTGTTCGCGCCGTTCAAGTCCAAGCAGAAGGAAGTCGGCCTGAAGCTGGACCTGGGTACCTTCAGCCACACCCTGGCGCTGTACGAGATCAAGCGCCCGAACAGCTACACCGACCCGGCCACCAACGTCTATTCGTTCGGCGGCGAGCAACGCAACCGCGGCGTCGAGTGGACCTTCTTCGGCGCCCCGCTGCCGGATGTCCGCCTGATGGGCGGCGTGGCCTATGTCGACCCCGAGGTGACCAAGACCGCGGGCGGTGTCAACGAGGGCAAGACCGCCACCGCTTTCCCCAAGCTGCAGGGCAAGCTGGGCATGGAGTGGGACACTCCGGCAGTGGAAGGGTTGACCTTGACGGGTAACGTGACGTCGCTGTCCAAGCAGTACATCAGTGCCGACAACAGCCAGTCGATCCCCGGCTACACGATCTTCGACGTCGGCGCCCGCTATGCCATGCAGATTGCCAGCAAGCCGGTGACCTTCCGCGCCAACATCTCCAACCTCACCGACAAGGACTACTGGGGCGTGCCGCTGACCGCCAGCCTGGGGCTGGGGGCTCCGCGCACCTACGAGTTGTCCGCCACCGTGGACTTCTGAAGCGCCATCCCCACGGCGCGCCTGAGGCGCGCCGACTTTGTCACCTGCCACTTCCTACCCTACGCTTTCCCCAGAGCAGTACCGATCATCGCCTGACGAGGTGACGTCCATGCGTATAACCGTGTGGCTGGTTCTGTGGCTGGTCTTCAGCACCTGCGCACAGGGCGCCGAGGACGATTATCCGAAGTACTTTAATGCGCGCGGCCTGCCCGAGCCGAAGATCCAGTACCTGGGTGTAGGCGGCTGGCTCATCCACTGGCGGGGCGAAGGCGTGATGCTCGCGCCCTCGTTCAGCAACCCGTCAGGGCTGTCCAAGGGGCTCCCGCCCGTGCGGGTCGTAGCCGACAAGGCTCGTATTGACCACTACATGCAGCGACTTGCGACGCAGGATGTCACCCTGCTGCTGGTCGGCCACGGTCACTACGATCACCTGCTGGATGTGCCATGGATCATGCGCAAGTACGCGCCCAAGGCGATCGTCTATGGCTCGGACACCGTCGTGCACATGCTCCACGCCATGAAGGACCCCACGCGCGTGGAGGATGCGCACTGGACCTGGGTGGACCCGAACCGGGTGAAGAGTGCCAGAGGCTACATGGCAACCGTTCCAGGGTGTGATGGCCGACAAGCGCCCGCCTGGCCCGGCTACTGGATCACCTCGCAAGGCGGGCATATCAGGGCCATGCCGATCCAGAGCATGCATGCGCCGCATGTGCTGAATTACACCGTAGGTCACGGGCACTACTACCAGGACCTGAGCGAAGTCCCCACTACCCTGTCCGGCTGGAAACAGGGCCAGTCGATGGCCTGGTTGATCGACTTGCTGGATGAGGCGGGCGAGCCGGAGTACCGCATTCATTTCCAGGACAGCGCCGCCCCCGCGCCCTGCGGCATCCTGCCCATCTGGCCAGATGACCAAACAGTCGATGTCGAGCTCCTTAGCGTGGGCTCGTGGCGCAAGGCAGCGGGCTACCCTGACCGTCTGTTGCAGGCATATACGCCGCGGGTGGTGGTGTTGGGTCACTGGGAAAACTTCTTCGGATACGACCTCGATCATGCCCCTCCACTGAACACTAAGGCCGTCATCGAGATGCAGAGGCACGTGATTGAGCTGGCTGCCAAACAGACACCTGCGGCACAGGTATACCTGCCCAGACCTTTCGCGCAGATCGCCCTGCCACCCGTGAAAAAACAAGCGCAGGCGGATCAATGATCTGGCGCTGTTCATTTGGTGGGTTTCATCGAAAGCAGAGGAAATCGCATGAAAGGAAACTCCAGGCGCCTTCCGACGCCTCGGTGGCAATAAGCGCCACTCTGCCATCGGCAAGTCAGTCGCCCGCTCGCTGCCCCAGGGCAACCGAATGCTCTCAAGGGAATGAACCATGAACGAACAAAACGCGACCAAGCATGCACCACAGTCACAGGTCCCGCTTGCTGTGCCACCCAACCTTTCGAGCGACCTCATCGCCGAGCGACGAGACCGACTCTTCGAAGAAAAGGCCGAAGTGGCAGTGACCGGCCAGCTTCCCTGCGACAACAGCGACGTATGGGGCCTGGCGCTCTCCGGCGGGGGTATCCGCAGTGCGACTTTCAGCCTCGGCCTGTTGCGCGGGCTCGCCAGACAGAAGCTGCTCAGCCGCTTCGACCTACTCTCGACCGTTTCCGGCGGTGGCTATGTCGGCTGCATGCTCGGCCGGCTCTATGACCGAATCCGTCCTGGCCAGCAGCCTCCCGACGCCGCCAGCACGGCGAACGGCACGCCACCACTGGCCGTCGCCGATCAGGTGGAAGACGCCATGGCCCAAGCCCAAAGCCGATGGTTCGGCTGGTGGCTGCGCGCCAATGGCCGTTACCTGGCCCCCGCCGGCTTCGCGGACCGACTGTTCGCCATCACCCTCTACCTGCGTAACCTGCTGGCCTTGCACTTCGAATTCGGCCTGCTCGCGGTGCTGGCGGGTGGCATGCTGACCGCCCTGGACCTTGGGGTGTGGCAGAGTCTCGCGGCCATAGGGTACCAATGGGACTCGCCCTTGCTGTTCAATGGCCTGATGCTCCTCGAACCCTGGCTTCCAACCGCCTGGCTCCTGCTCGTGCTGGTGGTGCCGGTCGCGCTGCACCTCGTGCTGACCTACTGGGATACCCAATGGGTCGCCAGGCACTTTGCAAGGTGCTGTGTCGGCAAGGTCGTCATGTCCCTTGTGCTGGTCGCCGCCGCCCTATTGCTACGGAACATGGCGCAGGTATCCGCTGCCGACCAGGACTCGGCGAGCCTGGCCCGGCTCCTGCCTGGCATCGCGCTGCTGGTCGTCCTGCTCCTGGCTTCGTCCGCACTTCATGTACGGCTCAGTTGGGTTCGTCGGACGGCGACGAAAGACCAGCGAACCAACGGCAGCGAGTCTGCGAAGGATACCCTGTCGGATATACGCAATCGCCTGACACTGCAGCTGTGGGCATGCCTGAGCATCGGCCTGCTCATCCTCGCACTGGGCATTGCCGAACGGCTGGCCTGGTTGTTGGCATTTCAGACTCATTCGTTCGAGACCCTTGACCTGGGCATCACATTGGCGATCGCTTCGGGTATCGCCCAGGCACTGATGCTCAGCCTGCGTGCAAGCAAGGGCCGCCAGCAACGGCAAGCCGCGCCCCCCAGCCGCCTTGTGCCGCTGCTGCTGCAACTGGTCGGCTACCTGCTGGCCGCAGCACTGTTCGTCTGGTGGGTGTCCCTGGTCCTGAAAGTCGCCTTCACGCCCGTGTTTCCGGAGTTCGTGAAATCGGACGGCGCCCCGGCCGAGGTCATCCAGCCTCAGTTCGGCGCGGGATGGCTGACACTTTTGTGCATCGTGGTTCCTCCGGCACTGTATGTCGCGATCACCGGGTCGAACCTGGGTTTTCTCAATCTTTCTTCCCTGCATACGTTCTACAAGGCACGGCTGGTACGCAGCTACCTGGGGGCAACCAACCCTGCACGTTTCAGCGGCAGCGGTGCCGCCTCGGCCTTGGCTCGGATCGAACCAAACGAACTCACCACCAGCGAGGTCAGTAATGTCGGCAAGGTCGCGCCTGGCGATGATGTCTCCCTTGCAGCCTACCAGCCGCACCAGGCTGGCGGCCCTGTCCACATCATCAGCACCTGTGTCAACCAGACAGCAGACCCCAAGGGCAGGCTGTTCAATCGTGACCGAAAAGGCTTGATCCTGAGCGTGCGCGCCGGCGGCGGCTCACGTTTGAGCCAGGAGGGTTGGCGAAGCGACACCCTCGGAATCGGTGAACTCAGCCTGGGTGGTTGGATGGCAATTTCCGGTGCCGCGGCCGCGCCGGGCCTCGGCGCCCGCACGCAACGTGGGTTGGCGGCGCTGCTGACTCTGGCCGGTATACGGCTGGGTTACTGGCTTTCCTGGGATGAGCGTGGAGGGCCGATGGTCGAAAGCCGCTCCTGGATACGACGGAGGCTAGCGGGAAGCCTCAGCAAATCGACGGCGCTGCGCAACGAACTGTCCGCAAGTTTCGGGGCAGGCCCCAGGGACGACTGGTTCGTTACCGACGGCGGACACTTCGAGAACACCGGAGTCTATCCGCTGCTGCTGGAGCGGGCCAGCGTGATCGTACTGGCCGACTGCGGCGCAGACCCCGGCTACTCTTTCGAGGACGTCGAGAACCTGGTGCGCAAGGCACGCATCGACATGAACATCACCATCACTTTCCGCCAACCACGCGACCCTGGGCTGTTCTCACCGGCTACTGCCGATGACCCGGAGTGTGACTGGTGTGAAGCCATCGGGTACTTCGGCACCCTGCAGGACCTGGCCAAGGATGACAACGAAAGCTGCCTCGCACTCGCCACCATCGTCTATCCGGATGCGCCACCGGCGATCCTCATCGTGGTCAAGCCCAACATCTGCCGGTCGGTTTCGATGGATGTGGCTAACTATAAGCGCCAGTGCCCACTGTTCCCCCAGGAGCCCACCAGCGATCAATTTTTCAGCGAGCGCCAGTGGGAATCTTATTTCGCGCTGGGCAGCGAACTAGGTGGGTACCTGAGTCGCCGAATGATCGACCAGCTCAGGACGCACCTGGAAGTGCTGTTCGACCTGGAGGACGACAACGCCCCCTCGCTGCCAGCCTCGGCGAACTCAGGCGCGACCGCCAAACGGTCCTCCGAGCGCACCTCGAGAAGTGTCTGGGGGCGCCAGGTTGGGCCAGTCGGCGCGACCGTAGGCGCAGGCGTGGCCCTCTCACTGGCCGTTGCAGCCTGGCAATCCTTCGATGTGTATCGCACGACCCAAAAGACCAGAAAGATGGACGACCGTGCAGCCCTGGTGGAGATTTCGAAACTGTGGGAGAAATTACCACCCGCAACCTCCACGGGTGACCTTGCAGGCGCGGCGAACCGATTGGCAGTTGCCCTGCTGCGTGCAGGCGACACCTATTGCATGAAAGGTGACGCAGGCTGGCTCATGAAGTCCGAGTTCGGCAGACGCGTGATCGCCGATGGCGTGCAGGCGTGCGCGGCTCTCAAAGGTGGAATGGGGTCAGCCTGCCAAGTGATGGTCGAGGCTCGATCCGGCCTGAAGTCATTGGATGCTGGATCGTGCCTATTGAGGGCTGCGCCGCCTTCGAAGGCAATCTACTGGGGGTACGACTACAGCGCAGCCGGCACTTGGAAGACGTTGCACCCCTGTTCCACGCAACGTAGCGTGTTGGTCGAGCAGTACAGCAATTTCGAGCAGCTCTACGAGATCAGTGTAAAAGACGCCCGTTCACCGGATGAATTGGCTGGCGTGCAGGTCGGTTGCCGTCCAGTGACATCGGCAGATGTGGCACAGGCCGGCAGCAAAGCCGTGGTCGTACCGACCACACCTGCTGTCATTACCCCTCCCGTTCAGCCCGATACGTCCGCCACCAGCTCCGAACAACCACCTTTGCCTCCCCGAGAAGCAAGCACGGCCTGCAAGGGCAGCACGATCTACATGCAGATCTATGGCCCCCAAATGCGCAACCAGGTTCGCACTTTCAGGAGCTTGTGGCACGATCAGTGGCAGGCCAGCGTGCCACCGATCGAAGACGTCGTCGCAACCGCGTTCCGTGCGGCACGTCCAGCGCCCAGGGAAGTGTCCAGGACGACGGTGCGCTACCACGACACGACAGGGTTCGACTGCGCACGCCTTATCGTGGAAACGGTGAACGCCACCGTGGAGGGCGCCGATTGGGAACTCCAACCCCTCTCCCCCACGCTCAATGGCGCCAAAGGCGTGATCGAAGTCTGGTTCAGCAGGACCGACAAAGTCCCCGGGCAATGGCAGCCGTGATGCAAGGTGGCAAGACACAGCGGCCGCCGGTCACGTGAAGGAATCTTCATGTTCGGCGCAGGCGCCCCGTGCACGGGGCGCAGGCGCAATCCAGCGCATCGGGGGAGCTGCGCGAGCCTTGAGCCTGCCGTTCACCTTGCGTAGCATCCCCCGCCCCTGCGCCACGCCCGAGGATCCCGCTGATCCTCGTCATGGCGCCATCATTACCTGTGCCTTTGGCGACCCAACCGAGCCCCATGCCGCAACCCATCCCCCTCAAGGACCACGAGAAGGAAAAGAGCCTGGTCAACCGCCGGCTGCTGGCCTGCGCCGTCCTGGTGATGAGCCTGGTGGCGGTGCTGGTGGGCCGGCTGTACGTGCTCCAGGTGCTGCAGCACGACCAGCAGTCGGCGGTGTCGGAAAACAACCGCGTGCACGTCTTGCCCATCCCGCCCGAGCGCGGCCTGATCTACGACCGCAACGGCGTGGTGCTGGCGACCAACAAGCCCAGTTTCGACCTGACCATGACCCGCGAACGCGCCGGCGACTCGGCCAGAGTGCTGGACACCCTCACGCAGATCCTTGGCCTGGGCGAGGATGATCGCCATCAGTTCGACAAGGACCTGCGCCGTGGCCGCAAACCCTTCGAGCCAGTGACCCTGATGGTCGGCCTGAGCGAGGAGCAGATCGCCCTGATCGCCGTCAACCAGTTCCGCCTGCCCGGCCTGGATGTGGCACCGCAGTTCATCCGCGAGTACCCCCTGGCCGAGCACTTTGCCCATTCGGTGGGCTACGTCGGGCGGATCAACGAGAAGGAAGCCAAGACCCTCGACAGCACCGCCTACCGCGGCACCCAGTCGATCGGCAAGACCGGCGTCGAGCGCTTCTACGAGAGCGAACTGCACGGCCAGGTGGGCTACGAGGAAGTCGAGACCAACGCCCAGGGCCGGGTGATGCGGGTGCTGCGCCACCACGACCCGGTGCCGGGCAAGGATATCGTGCTGAGCCTCGACGCCCACCTGCAGCAGGCCGCCGAAAAGGCCCTGGGCGACCGCCGTGGCGCGGTGGTGGTGCTGGACCCGGCCAACGGCGATGTACTGGCCATGGTCAGCAACCCCAGCTTCGACCCCAACCTGTTCGTCAAGGGCATCAGCTACAAGCAGTACTCGGCCCTGCGCGACTCCATCGACCGGCCGCTGTTCAACCGCGTGCTGCGCGGCCTGTACGCGCCCGGCTCGACGGTCAAGCCGGAGGTGGCCATCGCCGGCCTGGACAGCGGCGTGATCACCCCCGGCAACCGGGTGTTCGACCCTGGCTACTACGAGCTGCCCAACTATGACCACAAGTACCGCAACTGGAATCGCACCGGTGATGGCTGGGTGGACATGTACACCGCGATCATGCGCTCCAATGACACCTACTTCTACGACCTGGCGCACAAGCTGGGCATCGACCGCCTGCACGACTACATGGCCGAGTTCGGCCTGGGCCAGAAGGTCTCGCTGGACATGTTCGAGGAGGCGCCCGGGCTGATGCCATCGCAGGCCTGGAAGCGCGCCACCCGGCGCCAGGCCTGGTTCCCCGGCGAGACGCTGATCCTCGGCATCGGCCAGGGCTACATGCAGGTCACCCCGCTGCAACTGGCCCAGGCCACCAGCCTGCTGGCGAGCAAGGGCGCCTGGCACCGCCCGCACCTGGCGATGAGCGTCGGTGGCCAGGCGCCCATCGACCCCAACCCGATGCCGGACATCGTGCTCCACGACCGCCGTGCCTGGGACCAGGTCAGCCAGGGCATGCAGATGGTCATGCACGACCCGCGCGGCATCGCCCGCGCCGCCGCCGCCGGTGCCCAGTACCGTATCGCCGGCAAGAGCGGCACGGCGCAGGTGGTGGCGATCAAGCAAGGGGAGCGCTACAACCGCGACAAGACCCTCGAACGCCACCGCGACAACGCCCTGTTCGTTGGCTTCGCGCCGGCCGAGCACCCGGCGATGGTGGTGGCGGTGATGATCGAGAACGGTGAGGCCGGAGGCCGAGTGGCCGGGCCGGTGGTGCGCGAAGTGATGGATGCGTACCTGCTGGATGAGCAAGGGCACCTCAAGGCCCAGTTCGCAGGCACTGCGGGGAAGGAGGCGGCGCCGCACGGTTGAAGTCGTGCGGCGCCGAGCTGTAGGAGCTAGCCTTGCTGGCCAAGGGTACGACACGATGTTGGCCGGCAAGGCTACGCCTTGCGTTCGCCAGCAAAGCTGGCTCCTACAGGATGTGCGTGGCCTTACGCACGTTCATCATCAGCCTTCGGCAGCCCTGCGGTCCAGCTCCTCACGGTAGTCGTCCAGCGAGGCCAGGCGTTGACGGCTGTCGGCCTCGCGATCCGCGGCGATCGCCTTGAGTTGCAAGGATGCCTGCTCCAGGTAGGCTTCCAGTTCGTCACCGGTGATGTAGGTACCCGAAAGCGTGTTCAGCTTGCTCCAGCCATCGTTGAACACCTGCACGAATTCCTCCGAAACGGCGCCCACCGCCAACCATTGCGCGGCCTGGGTAACAAAGAAGTGGTCGGTGGACGCCAGCAACTGCTCCAGGTAGAAACGACGTAGCGACTCTCGCTCGCCCGCGTCCTCGTAAGCCTCCACCCGCTCCAGCGCATCGTCGATGATCAACTGCAGGAAATCGCTGAAGGACTTGAAGAAGAAGGCGATCTCCACGACGATTTCCTTGCTGCGCTTGAGCGCGGACACACTCAGGTTCAGCGACTTCACCGCCAGTACGATACTTTGCTGTTCGTTGCGCTGGCCATCGAGCAACAGGGTGATGCGTATCAGCTCGGCGGCCTGCTCGCGCCTGACATTCTCGTATTCCTCCACCTTGTCCAGCATCTGCCGCTCAAGTGCACGCAACGAGCCCGCCTGCTCCCTGAGCTGTTGGCTCACCTCACCGGCAAAATGCTCCAACGTACGCAAAAGCTCGCTCAACTGTGCCTCGATGCCGGCCAGTTTTGCCTTTTTCTCGTCCAGTTCGGCATGTTCCCCGACCAGTGCCTCGTCCATCTGGTCCCTCACCAGTTCGCTGGTGGCCTCGTCACGCTTGCGCTCGAGATCGGCAATTTCTCGCTCCTGATCCGCGACAATCTGCTGCTGGCGAATACGCAGGCTTTCCAGGTTGGCCTTTTCCACCAGCTTGGCTGGATCGACTTCACCTTTGTTCTGGCCCGCCATGACCCCGACACTGGCCGCGCCGAGCAATGCTGCCCCGCCGCCGGTGGCCCCCAAGGCCGCGAGTGGCAGCACGGCCGACAGGACTTGGGTGAACGATTTGAACACCCCGGCCCAGAACGCTTTCTGCTCAGCACTTTTTGCTTGCTGGCCATAGGCCAATGCCTGTTGCTCGAACCGTTCGATCTGTCCCTGCAGGTCGGCGACCAGACCATCGAGCACCTTTCGACGGATATCGGCCTCGGCGATTTCCGCCTTGATCTGTAGGTCCGCTTCGAGGCTGTCACTCAAGGCCATTTCACTGCTGGCCATGACCTCCTCGATTTCACCCAGGATCTGCTCGTAGGTATCGACGATCACGCCCAGGCTGTTGCGCACGCCTTCCGCTTTCGTAACGATTTCCCGCGCCAGCTTGAGCAGCTCGGTACTGACGAACTGTCTGATCTCCTCGTCCTCGCCCGATGCCTTCACATCCAGCCAGATCGGCAGTTCCCGCTGCAGGCGTGTACCGATGCTGCGCGCCTCTCGCACGGCATCTTTGATGGTCAGCTCGCTCTGCTGCTGTGCGCTGATCAGGCGGTTCATGATATTGGCGATGCGGACCCGGATCGCCCCTTGCTCTTGTGGCGTGGTGTTATAGGCGATGTACAGCAACTCGATCGCATGGTCGGTATCGGTCTTGGCCCGGGCGATCTCGTAGTTGCCTTCGATCTTGTGCTTGAAGCTGGTGACCAGTGAGGCGTCGCCAGCCGGTAATTGCAGGGGCTCGACAGCGGTGATGGCCGCCGCCTGCTCGATGATCTGATTGTCCAGCAGGGTGTTGCGGTTGGTGAACGAAATGACTTCAGACATACCGTGAATCCTTTTCTCTGATTGTGAGTCCGCGCTTGCCTACAAGGCGGCAGGGCGAATTTGCACCTGCCGCACGGGGCGGCTTAAGCAGGAAACAATCCCGGTATGCGTAGGAAGCAACCCGCCATAAGAGAGCGAACAGACGAAATCCGACCCTGTAGGAGCCGGCTTGCCGGCGAACAGCGCCCCGGTTCAAATGGCGGGAGACCTGCAGTCATCTTCCCAGGCGCTGGGGTAACGCACGTTTTCGAACCCCAGTGGTGGCACTGCCTCGTACAGCAGGTAAAAACTGGCGTTCAGCGCATCGGCCAATGGTTTGCGCAATGGTTGCAAGGTTTGCGCCTGGCAATCCGCCTGCTCCACGGCCCCAGTGGCGCAGTCCTGCAACGCAAAGTCAAAGTCGTCCAGCAAGGTGCGGTTGCCCTGGCCTCGCGTGCGGGCCTGGGCCAGGAACGGTTTGATGGTCTCGATCCTGCGCTCGGCCTCAAGGGCAACAGCGAGACTGCGCCGAAGGTTGTCGATATTGCTCTCAAGCCCACGCAGGTACAGTTGGTGTTCGGGCCGATAAGGCAGATCGTCGTAATAGGCCCGCTCCTGGTCCAGTTCGGCCTGTGCCACACGAATCAACTGTTCAAGTTCCGGCCGTCGACGCAACTGGTCACCAAATCGCAGCTCGGTTCCTTCTATGTGGTCGATCATCAACTGCTCGAATTGGTTGATGCGGCCCTGGCATACAGCCATGCGCGCTTGCAGCGCCTGATCTTGTGGATCGAGTGGCCCGGGCTCGGCCGCCACGCAGGCAATGACGGCAAAGGCCCAGGTCAAGCCAACGAAACAGGTGGATAAAGGCCTTGGAAGGATATTGCGGTTCATGATGAATCTCCTGGTAATGGAGAGCACATTGCACCGCCACGCAGCCGCTACCTTGAAGCGGGAACTCCTGCCCGAAGGGGCCGCTTGCTAATATCGGGACGCCCTCTCCTCGCGCGGGCCAGCCATGCCGCCTTCCCTCCCCTCCGTTTCCACGCCTGCAGCGCCCGGAGTCGTTTCACCTTGTATCCGGCCTGCTACGCCAGCCGACCGAACCAACTTGCGCGCGCTGTTCCTGCACAGCCGCAGAACAACCTTCACCTGGTGGCCAAGCGAGCAATTCCAGTTGATGGACTTCGATGTGCAGACTGACGGCGAGCGGATAGTGCTGGCGGAAATCGACGAGCATTGTATCGGTATCATCTCGGTGCTGCCGCAGTTGCCCTGTTGAGCGCCGTGGGTCAGGGGCCATGACCAGTTACGCGTCGTCCATCATGACTTTGATCAGGGCGCCCAGGTCATGCGCTGTGCTACCCATCCTCGACAGGGCGCTTGCCCTGCAAGGTCTGCCTGCCGGAAAGACTTACGCCTTGCCCATCGCCGCATTTAGCTTTCTAGCTGATTTCTTGGCATCTTTTTCGCTCAGCGGGTTGGCTTGAACCACATACCCGTTATCACCCACGCCAATTGACATGTAGTGCCCCTTCAGTTTATAGACCCCCCGGGTGCCCTTAAGCCCAATGACCTCGCCTGACTCAAGAGCATCCATAATATAAATATGAATTTCATCAGCGGGGATGTCTTGCTTTATAAAATTATCCTCATGCCCCATATGGATGTGCTGCAATCCGCTCTTTTCATTACCTGTTTCCAACCAGACTACTTTTCCAGCGCGGGTCTTTCGTATGTCAACTACCTGATCACGCTGAACCTTGTGCTGTGCGGCAGCCTCCTCCAGAAGCTTGTCTTGATCTGGGCCCCATCTCTGGTTTCTACTTTCCAACGCTTGCTTCGCCCTCATCTCAGCACTGACACTTCTGGCGGCATCGTTGACCGCCTTCATCTCAATTTCTTTTGCCCTGGACTTGTCAAAGTTCTCCTGCCTCTCAACTAATTTAAGGCTTACTTTATTCGCGCTGGCCGCACTTCTGGCCTTCACGACCTGAGCCGCCCCTGGATTCTCCTTGGAGGGCGGGCTCTGGTTTTTTACAACGCTCAGGACCGGCCTTGCGCCAGGGCTTTGAGGCAGCACTTCAGCTTCATGTCCGGCTTCGTTGGCTTCAGTCTTTATCAACCCACCCGAATCAAGAAATGTAATCGGGTTGTTGCCCAGCATTGCAAAAATGTTAAGCCCATCCAAAGTCCCGCCAGGATCAGCGCTCAACCAGCGCCCCACCCACGGCTGGTAATACCGGTAGCCGTAGTAATACAACCCCGTGGCATCCCGCTCCTTGCCCGAGTAGCGCAGCACCTTGTAACTACCTTCCGCCTCGCTGCGCGCACTGAACACCGCCGTGCCGCCGAACGGGAAATACTCTTCCTGGCTGATGACCTCGCCTTGGCCATCGAGCTCCAGCGCTCCACTACCAAGCAGGTCGTCGTAGCTGAAGCGCAGCTGGTCGTTGTCGATTTCTGGCGGCTTACCTGTCACCCAGTGCAGGACGCGCACCTGCGCCCGCCCCGCCTGCCCCACGCAGATCACCTGAAGGTCCTCCACCGCGCTTCCTGCCGTTGCCGTGTGGCGTAACTCCAGCCCCGGCAGGTATACCACCCGCTGCGTCCGCTCACCGCCGGAGGTCTTCTGCGCGCTGACCTTGAGCAAGCGTTGGTTGTCACCCGCGTAACGGTAGCCCTCGTGATCGTCCGGTTCGCCTTCGCGGGTCACCGGCTTCACTTGCAGCAATTCCGCACGCAGGGTCCAGGCCAGGTGCTGGCCTGGGAACAGCTGTTTCTGCTGGCCGCCCGCCGTGAACAATGCCTCCACGTCCGCCGCGCTGCTCGCCAGCTCGCCCGTCACCGCCCGGTTGCTGCGGTCGCTGACGGTGATGTCCGTCGTATGGCTGTTGCCGCCGGCATCGGCTTGATGTTCGATCCGTGTCAGGTTGCCGGCCGTGTCGTAGCTGTAGAGCCGGGTGTAGTTGGTGTACGTCGCGTAGTCGAATGAGTGGAATGGCAGCCGGACCGGACCCGGCTTGCCGCCGCCGGCCATCTCGCGGCCCCTGGCGCTGACCAGCTGGTACAGACTGTCGTATTCATAAGTGTTGCGCGGTTCGACCTTCTGGTTGCGCCAGTACGTGATCGCCAGCGCCTCGTCCACCCGGCCCTGCACATTGCCCACCGGGTCGTAGGTGTATCGCAGGTCCTGCAGGACCTTGGCCCCTGGGCGCTCGGTCCTGATGCCGGCCAGGCGTTGGGTACGGGGCTCGCGGGTGTAGTGGGTCACCACCCCGTTGCTATGCACCTCTTCCCGCTTTTCCTCCGTGGCGGCATAGTCCAGCGACACGACGATTGCCTGCTCCGCCGTGCCCGTCACCTTGAGCCAACTGCCTCGCAAATGCCCGGCCACGTCATAGGCCACACGTTGCCCATGGCCGGCGGCATCGATGCTGCTCAGGCGCGTACCGGTGGCGTCAAGGGTGCTTACGGTGAGGTGGCCTTCGCCCTCTGGCACCAACTGCGTCTCCCACACCGAGGCGTCGTCGCCTTGCCAGTCGCTCATCAACCCGACATCGTCGGCCACCTTGAGTAACCGTCGCAGGCTGGCCAATGCCGGGCCGGTCAGGGCCAGGCTGTCGGTGCGCAGCAACCCCGCCGTGTCGTAGTGGTGGCTGCAGCGACCGGCCAGGTTGCGCTGCCTGGCCGCCTGGTCGGTACCGGCATAGACGAAGCGCTCGGCCTGGCGGACAGGCTCGCCGCTGGTGTGCTCCGTGATGGCCAGCAGACGTCCGGGCAAGGTCGGAGGCTCGTGGCGCCAGGTACGGGTGACCGCCTGGCGGTGGTCATCGCCGTCCGGGCCGGGGGCGATCTGGCTGACGGCCAGCAACGGGCGGCCCGCGATGTCGTTGAGGTCGAGCGAGATGCCGGGGTCGACGCCTTGGGTGCGGACAGCGGTGCCAGCGAGATCAGCCAGCCAGGTGAAGTTCGCAAGGTCGGCAGCGAACAAGCGGGGATCCTGGCTTCGGTTCAGGAAACCGCGCGGGTCGTAGTGGTGGCGGGTGATGCGCGTGTCCGTAACGGTCGGGGTGCCGGGATGCCGGTGAAAGGCAACCTCGCGAACCGCCTGGCTGCGGTTGTCGAACACCGTCACTGTGGGTGTGTTCGCGTGGAGATCCATTGCCATGGCCTGCATGGGCAGCCTCCCTGATGCATTTGGGAGGACGGTAGACGACTTGGGGAGAAAGGGATACTGGTAGAAATACCAGGGCCGCTGTGCGGCCCATCGCCGGCAAGCCGGCTCCTACAGTACGCTTTGGCCAGTGGGGCGGGCCGACCGCCCCACTGGGCGTCAGTGCGCCATGCCCAGTTCCGCGTCGTCCATCAGTGCCTTGGCCAGGGCGCTGAGGTAGTGCGCGGCCCAGACCATTCGTGGGTCTTCGTCCATCACCCCGACCAGGGTCAGGTGGCGCACGTAGTCCATCAGTTCGGATGCCTGCTCGCGGGCATGCTGGCAGGGAATGCCGGGCTCGATGCAGAACAGCGGTTGGGCGTTCTTGCCCTCGCCTTGGTAGAAGCGGGTCTTGCCGGGGGTGACGGGGGTATTGCCATTATCCGTGGTCATGGTCGATCACCCTTAGTGCAGCGTGGGTGGCTCGCTCGGCGTTTGGGCCGAGTGCTGCACCTGGGCCAGGGCGGACTCCAGCAACGTGCGCACCGCCTCCATTTCGTGGGCAGCGGCCAGCATCAGGATCGCACCGGGCGACCTGGGTTTCAGCTGCACGGCCTGGTTGGCGACCGTGAGTGCGCAGAAGGCGTACTCGAGGGCGCGCACGAGGGTGTCTTCGAGGAAGTGGGCGTGGTCTTGGGGGGAAGGTGGATCGGGGACAATCTTCAGCATGATTAGACTCCAACGTATGAGATGGAGCCGCCACACTTTGCTGTCAAAACAAGAGGGTGGCAGCTGTACGCGGGTTGACAGACCGAGACGTTGGCACTCGGCGCACACGAGGTGCCCACACGTACAGCCGCCATGAAAGCGAGCCTATGAGGGCAACGTCTACGGTCTGTCAAAACCGGCCGCTGAATTGGCAGCGGCTGGCCGAGACTAGTGACCGGGTTGGCCTGGGGCAAGGGCTGGAGGGCGGCAAAAGCATGCTTCGGAAATGGACTACATGGAATAGGGAAATTCCGACTTATTGGCGCGATATCGGCGTTCAGCACCAGGACACTACGAAAGGCTTGTTACAGATATCGCGTGATGGCTATCAGGTGCAAGTCGCAAGCCTTGCAGCGCGCTCAAGATCGAGCGCCGCCCGCGCGGCGCTTCGCCGGCAAAGCCGGCTCCTACCGTTTGTCTCGGGCCAGTTTTGTCTGGGAAGGTACCGGGGACCGCCTTGTTGGCACGACGCAGTTTCAGCATGGGCGCTGCCGCCGCTGCGCATGACGGGAGACATGCGCCAACGCGAGCACCGCCTCTGGCACAGGCATAACTGGCCCGAAACAGATGTAGGAGCCGGCTTTGCCGGCGAAGCGCCGCGCGGGCGGCGCTCGATCTCATAGGCGCAGCCCCCCTCCCGTCGAACCACTCGAAAAACAACGTATGGTCCTGCAGGCAGATAAGGCGCCCTCACAGCTTCCAGTCAAGGCTGACCATCACCGTCCGCGGCTCCCCCATGTACACACCGTTGTAGAACCCAACATTGTTGTAATAGTGCTGGTCGAACAGGTTCTTCACGTTGACCGACGCCGACAAGTGCTCGTCGAACTGGTAGCGCCCCATCAGCCCGACCAGGGCGTAGGCGTCCTGGGTCATGCGGTCCGGCGTGGTAACGATGTTGCCGTTGCTATCACGCCCGATCGGCCGCCTGCCATTGCCGTAGATATCGCTCTGCCAATCCAGTGTGCCGCCCACGGTCAGCTGCGCCAGCAACTGGTAGGTGCTGGAGAAGCGCACCAGGTTCATCGGCTGCTCGGTGTTCTTGCGGGTCTTGTCGCCATTGGCCGCATGGCTGTAGCTGTAGCCCAGGCTCATCTGCCAGCCCGGCATCACCTCCCCCGCCAGCTCTGCCTCGAAGCCCTCGACCACCACGCCCTTGCCGCCGGACTTGTAGTACTGCTGGCCATTGGGCCCGAGCGGCACCGAGTCGTCGAGCTCCGGCACGTTGTCCTGCTTGCTGCGGTAGACAGCCGTGCTGAGGTTGGCGCGATCGTCGAACAGGCTGCCCTTCAAACCGATTTCATAGACCTTGCCGACGATGGGTTCGAGGAACTTGTCGCTGACGTCCTTGCGCGTCTGCGGGTTGAAGATGTCGGTGTAGCTGGCGTACACGGTGTACTGCTCGGTGAGGTCGTAGAGCACGCCGGCATACGGGGTCCACTGGTCGTTCTGGGTCTGCTTGCTGACGCTGGAGCGGGTCAGCGCGAGGTTGGCGTCGTAAGTCCAGCTCTTGCTCTCGCTCTCCCAACTGCCGTAGCGGCTGCCCAGCACGACATGCAGGCGGTCGGTGGGGTTCAAGCGGGTGGCGATATAGCCGGCCTTCTGCCGGGTATAGGAGCGCGACGAATCCAGGCCGCTGTCGCGGTCGCTGAACTTGGGGATGGCGCCCATGTACTTCCAATCCGGGATCTTCGCGTAATCCTTGGGGTCGACACGGCCAACAAACGCCGGCGCCGTGCTGCGCAATTCCGATACGCCATAACCGACCATGAAGTCGTGGCTGCGCCCCAGCAACTGATAGGGCCCTGCCAGGTTCAGGTCGAGGGCGTCCATCTTCTCCACCCCGGCGAAATGCGAACTCCAGGCGTTCATGCCGCTGCGGTCAGCGGCGGGAAAGCCATTGCCACCGTAGTACACCTTGCCGTCGCTGTCGCTTTGGCGGTGGGTATAAGCGGCCTTGAGGAGCCAATCGTTACCCAGGTGCTGGTCGAGGGTGGCGAACACGGTCTGGTCCTTCAAGGGCCAGGACGACCACGGCGCGGCCAGGTTGGTCGAGCGCGCCATATGCGCCTTTCCGCCCTCGGCGTTCCAATACGGCACGGTGCCCCAGGAGGCGCCCTGCACGTGCTTGTTCTGGTAGTCGTAGCCCACGGCGAGCACGGTGCTGTCGGTGAGGTCGGCTTCGAGAATGCCGTAGGCCACCTCACGCTGGCTGGCGTACTTGTCCATGTACGACTTGCTGTCGCGGTAGGCCAGCACCGTACGCCCACGCAGGCGCCCTTCCCAACCCAGCGGCCCGCCGACATCGACATAGCCGCGGTAGTTGTCGTAGCTGCCGGCACTCAGGCCCGTGCGCACATCCAGCTGGGTGGTCGGGCGCTTGCGCACCATGGCGATGGTCCCAGATGGGTCCCCTGCCCCGGTGGTCAGGCCGGTGGCGCCGCGCACCACTTCGATGCGGTCGTAGATGATGGTGTCGGAGTCGGACTTGAGCCCGGAGAAGGTGTTGAGCATCCCGTCGATCTGGAAGTTGTTGATCGCGTAGCCACGGGAGAAATAGGTCGGCCGCTCGGAGTCGTTGCGCTGCACGGTGACGCCGGTGACGTGGGCCATGGCCTCGGACAGCGAGTCGAGCCGGAAGTCGTCGAGCTGCTGGCGGGTCAGCACCGATACCGATTGCGGGGTTTCCTTGATCGACAGGTTCAGGCGCGTGGCCGCGCTCATGCTGCCGGTGGTGTAGGAGCCGGTGTGTTCCGTGGTGCTGCCCAGGCCTTGGGCGAGGATTTCGGTGGAGCCGAGTTCCAGCACGCCGTCGGTGGACTTGGGGTCGGTCTCTTCGGCTTGCGCGAATGGGCCGATGACGGTGGCGCACAGACCCAGGGTGAGGGTCATGGAACGGCTGATGGGCGCGAACATCGCTGCCTGTCTCCTTGTTCGATTCGAGGGGTGTCCTTGGCTGCCGGTGAGCGACAGCCATAGGAGAACGATTCACAGATGCGAATCATTATCGAATTGTGACAAGAAGGAAGTCATTCAGTGGTCTTACGGGCGCTTTCGCCAGCAAAGCTGGCTCCTACGAGGGGATGCGTTCGATCCGTAGAAGCCAGCCTTGCTGGCGAAAGCGGTTGTCACGGCATCACAGGCGGCACGTACTGCAAGGTGGTGCCCAGCGCCCACAACAACACCAGCACCAACGGCACATGCACCAGCAGTTGCACGAACGAGAAACCGATCAGGTCACGCGCCTTCAACCCCAACACCCCCAGCAACGGCAGCATGTAGAACGGGTTGATCAGGTTCGGCAGCGCCTCGGCGGCGTTGTAGATCTGCACCGCCCAGCCCAGGTGGTACTGCAGGTCGTTGGCCACCAGCATCACGTACGGCGCCTCGATGATCCACTTGCCGCCACCGGACGGGATGAAGAAGCCCAGCACCGCCGAATACACCCCCATCAGCAGCGCGTAGGTGTCATGGGTGGCGATCTGGGTGAAGAACAGCGAGATGTGATGGGCCAGGGTCTGTTCATCGACGCCTTTGACCTGGGTGAGGATGGCCGCGATCGAGCCGTACAGCGGGAACTGGATCAGCACCCCGGTGGTGGTCGGCACGGCGCGGGCCACGGCGTCGAGGAAGCTGCGCGGGCGCCAGTGCAGCAAGGCCCCGAGCATGATGAACAGCAGGTTGTAGGTGTTCAGCCCGGAGATCGCGGTAATCGCAGGTTTGGTGGCGAACTCCTGGTACAGCCAGCCGCCGGCCAGGGCCACCAGCAGCAGGATCAGGATCGGGCTGTACTCCAGCCATTCGCCCGGACGGGTACGCTGTGGCGAAGGTGGCGCGCTGAAGCTTGGGTCGACACCGCAGTCCTGGGCGCTACGGGCACTGTTCGGGCCGGGGGCGGTGGCGTAGGCGACGATCAGCGAGACGATCACCAGTGCCGCCAGCATCACCCCGGACTGCCAGAGGAAGATGGTCTCGGTGAACGGGATCACCCCGGTGATAGCGAGAATCGACGGTGGCAGGCTGGCCGGGTTGGCCTGTAGTTGCGCGGCCGACGACGACAGGCCCAGCGCCCACACCGCGCCCAAACCGAGATAGGCGGCGGCACCGGCAGCGCGGTAGTCCATCTTCAGGTCGGTGCGACGGGCCAGGGCGCGCACCAGCAGGCCGCCGAACACCAGCGACAGGCCCCAGTTGAGCAGCGAGGCGAGCATCGAGATCAGCGCCACCCAGCACACCGCCGAGCGGCCATTGCTCGGTAGCCGCGCCAGGCGGTCGATCAGCCGCGCGGCGGGTGGCGAGCTGGCCACCACGTAGCCGCCGATGACCACGAAGGCCATCTGCATGGTGAAGGGGATGAGGCTCCAGAAGCCGTCGCCAAAGGCCTTGGCGGTGTCGGTGGGCTTGCCACCCATGGCCAGGGCGCCGAGGCACACCAGCATCACGGCCAGGGCGGCGAACACCCAGGAGTCGGGGAACCAGCGTTCGGCCCAGTTCGAGCAACGCAGGGCAAAGCGGGCGGAGCGGCTGTCTTGGATTTCAGCGGCCACGGTAATGTCCTTTTGTTGTTGGATTGTCGGATTACCGGGCGAGTCTATAAGGGGGGCGTGGTTGGGGGCCGAGGGGCTACGACTAAAGTATTAGGCAGGCACGAGAGCTGTATGCCGGCCAGGTGCTTGGCGATAGGTCTGCGCTGCGCTCAAGATCGAGCGCCGCCCGCGCGGCGCATCGCGGATAAATCCGCTCCTACACGTGACCCTGCCTGTGTGTGTGTAGGAGCGGATTCATCCGCGATGCGGCGCGAGAGCGGCGCTCGATTTCATGGACGCTGCAAGGGCCGTTATTTAGGCCCGATGTCGGTATAAAGCGTGGTGACACTGCCCGCCACGATAAGCTTCACCGGCCCCCCCGTCGCATCCAGGCGCACCGCGCGGGTGTGCGGATGCGGGTCGGCAAAGTACGCCGCCGGGTTGTGGTACAGCCGATCCGCGGAACCCTGCACCAACTCACCCCGAATGGTCACCTTGGGCTTCTTGCCCGCCGGGATCCCCGACCAGTCGCTGCCGAACGACAGGGTGAAGGTGAACAGCGTATTCCAGTTGGCAGGAATGTCCTGGCCGACCCAGGCGTACTTGAAGTCGTTATCCAGGGTGTTGTTGTCGGAATGGCTGAGGGTCTTGCCATTGAGCGGCGTGCCCGAGGAGATGGTGTACTTGGTGCCTTTGGGAATGTTCTCGAACACCACCGCCAAGTCCACCAGCGCGCCCTCGTCCCCTTGGTTGTAGCCAGCGGTGCTGACCACCTGCGGCAGGTCGCCACGGACCATCTGCACGTTGCGCTGGGCAATGTTGGCGTTCTTCGAAAGCACGTCCGCCAGGTCGGTGATGTTGGTCACGCCCTTCAGCGGGTTGGGATGGTCCGGGGTGCTGGCCACCGCGATCATGCAGTAGTGGTCGGAGGTGTCTGGCGGCACCCAGGTGAAGCAGTCGAGGGAAGCGCCGATGGCCCCCGGCTTGATGCTGAACGGCGGGTTCTTGTCGCCCCCCGAGGTCTTCAGCTGGTTGCCTTCCCACAGGTACGGATACAGCAGGATGTTGGGGGTGGCCCAGAACAGGTTCCAGTACCCCGCCAGGTCACCGGCGGTGTAGTTCTTGCCGCGCACGTAGAGGTAGTTGGGCAAGCCGATGTACAGCTTGTTGTCGTAGCCGTTGTTGTAGTTGGCCGGGTCGGTCAGCACCGAGGGGACGGCCAGCGGTTCCTTGCCGGCGAGGATGATGTCGGGCGAGGACGACGAGGCGCTGCGCGGGACCGTGCCGTTCTCCGCCAGGGTGGCGCGCACGACGATGCCGCTCCAGGTTTCAGTAGCCATGTTGCGTGCTCCTTGCAGGGGTTATTTCGACAGGTTGATCTGCACCTTCTGCAGCAGGGTCTTCTTCACCGGCCCACCCGAACTGCCATCGATGCTCGACAGGCTCAGGGTGATCGACGAGGTGGGCTTGAGCTGCTCGGGCTTGGCCACCCAGAGGTTGAGGCTCAGCTCCATCTCGAAGGCCTCCTGCTTCTTGCTCTGCTTGCCCAGCAGGCTGGTGCCGGCGATGTCCTGGCGCGCGACCGCAAGCTTCGGGTTGGTGGCATCCACCGACACTTGCGTGTCCGCCGGGATGTCGGTGTAGCGCACCTCCAGGTCCAGTTCGGCGAAGGTGACGATCTGCGCGTACTGGGCGCTGACCACCAGGCTGGCCGGGTCTTTCACCGCCTGCGTATTCGCGGCGGTGAGCAAGGTGTACGGCGTGCCGTCGGAGGTCTGCTGGCGGGCGATGGCGTAGCCGGTCTGCGCCGAGACGCTCGAGGCGACGTTGACCAGGCCGCCGATGCCGGTCGAGACGATTTGCAGGCCGGAGAAGATACCGGTCACCGCAAAGCTTGTATCTGCCATGTTCGTAGCTCCTTTACGTGGGTTGTGGGTCAGCTGGTGCGGTAGTGCTCTGCTTCGTACTTGCTGGCCATGTAGTTCAGCAAGTCGACCCGCAGTTCGGCCAGTTCGAGGAATTCGTCGCTCCCGTACACCTTGGCCGCCGTGTAGAAGGCGGCCCACCAGGGGATCAGGTCCTTGAGCAGGCCTGGGCCGGCGCCGGGGCTCCCCAGCACCGTGTCGATCGCCGTCCCGATCTCCAGGCGAGTCGGGTCGGTCTTGTCCAGTTGCTTGTCGATCACGGTCACCAGCCAGTGGTTGGACGGCAGGTTGGCCGGGGGCGTGATGTTGGGTGCGTTGGTGTCGGCCTTGACCGGCTGGAACGCCGCCGGCACGCGGCTGACATAGGTGGTGCGGTACATCACCCGCCACGGCTCGCTTGGGTTGTTCATGGCCTCGCGCATGGCGGCCGCCGAGGCGCTGGTGGAATTGTTCAGCCAGTTCTGGTCCACCACCTGCGAAAGCACACTGAAGTTGTCGGCGGCCGGCGCCAGCAGGAACGACATGTAGCGGTAGGCATCGACCTTGCCCGGCGCGGCGTTGGGCCCATAGCCGCTGAACTTCAGGTTGCCGCCCTCCTGGGTGAGGATCGGCGCGGGCAGGAAGTTGGTGGGGCTGACGCTGCAGCTCAGGGCGAAGCCGTTGGACAGTGCCTCGACCTTGGTCGCGGTCATGGTCCAGGTGTTGCCCAGCAGGGTGTCGGCCTCGATGTAGTAGCCGCCGAACGGCGTGCCGATGTCGGCCTTGAACTCCAGGCCCGCGGCGAAGGTCAGGCTGCTGGTGCCGGTGTAGGTCTCGCTGTAGCTGTTGGCGAAGCTGTGCTCTTCCTTGTGCAGCCCCCCCGCCGCCGTCCACACGTAGTTGTTGTAGAGGCTGCGCAGGTTGCGCTGGTTGGCGAAGTCGTAGAACTGGTTGGACCTGAGCTTGTCGCGCAGGTTGTCCATGGCCGCCACCGTGCGGTACTTCTTGACGTCGAACTGGTCGTAGTAGGCCTTGAGCTGCTGCTCCTGCTTCTCGATCTTGCGCTTGGTGTCGTAGGCTTCGAGCGGCTTGAAATAACTCCCGCGTTCGTCATTGGCTTCGGGGTAGTCCGGGTCGTTGACCAGGCCGACCTTGCCGTCCAGGGTGCCGTTCTTCACATAGCGCGGGTTGATCGGGAAGTCGATGATGTTGGTGTCCACCGGGATCGTGGTGTTCGGCGCCAGCACGTAGCCCACGGGGGTCTGCGTGCCCTTGAGCGCCTGCATGTAGAGGTCGGCGGTGGACGACTTGACCAGGGCGATACCGACGTTGTTCTGGATGTATCGCCGCCCCACCGTCAGGTTGAGCACTGCATTCGCCGCCTCCCAGTTGCCGGTGGGGGTCATCGAGGTGGCCAGGCTCACACTGCTGGAGTGGTTCTGCGACACCTCCAGGCCATCGCCCAGGTTGCCCGACAGCACCATCTTGGCACCGCCGGTGATGGTGGTTTCCAGCACCATGGTCTCGGCCTCGGCGCCCAGGCCCACCGACACATCACTCTTGCTCTTCTGGTACAGGCCGCCCTTGAGGTTGAACTCGCCGTTGAAGGTCGAGGTCTTGTTGCCGGTGAAGGTCCAGCTCTTGCTTTCGCTCTCCTGGTAGGTGACCGAGCAGGCCGAGGCGTAGTCCGACGCCGGGCCGCCCATGTCGCCGACCCAGTAGGCCAGGGTCTGGTTCTCGCTGGGCAGCGGTGGGCCGCCTTCGATGAAGCCGATGATGGTCGGCTTGCTCTGCACCTGGCCGACGAACAAGGTGTCCAGGTCACCGACTTTGTAGCCCACCTCAAGCGCCGTCACGCCGTCGCTGCTCTGGTAGAAGTAGCCACGCTTCATCACACTGAAGATCTTGCCGTAGGCGTCCTTCTCGGCGCTGGCGTACTCGATCACCGAGGGCTGGCCCTGGATCCGCGCGACGTAGTAGTCCGGCGTGCCGCCCAGGGTGTTGACCACGTACTGCGCCTCGTTCTGGATCGGCGCCGCGGCGCTGCTCCACTGCGGCGGGCTGGCGGCCGGGGTCAGGGTGCCGTTGTTGCCGTAGCCTGTGAAATCGAACAGCGTCGGGCCGGAGCCGGCCTCGATGCGCCAGTAGGCGGCCAGGTGCTCCTCGCCACCGGTCAGTGCCTTGTTCATGCTTTCGCGGATCTGCTGCTCGGTCAGGCGCGTGGAGAACAGCCGCACATCGTCGATACGGCCGCTGTAGGGCAGCGTCAGCGTCGTCCCCTGGCGGGCGCCGCCGAAGGTGAACTGGCTGTCCTGATAGCCGCCGACATCGGCCACCGTCAGGCGCAGCGGCAAGCTGCCACGGCCGTTGACCACCAGGCTGGCCTGGGCCACGTCCTGCCAGATGGTCCACAGCTGGTTGCTGCTCAGCACCAGGGTGTTGTTGCCAGTGAGGTCCTTGGCGTTGGTGCCGGCCATTTCGTCGAAGTCCCAGGCGGCCACCAGGCCATCGGTGGAGGCCGGGGTGAGGCGCAGGGCGTAGGTCTGGGCGATCTGGTCGGTGGCCAGGGTGCGGTTCCACACCCGCACATGGGAGATCAAGCCCTCGTAGTTGAACGTGAGGTCATCGTTGACCCCCAGGTAGAACGAGGAGGTCTGCGTGCGCACCGTGGCCGGGCGCGCCAGGTCGTTGCGCATCTGCTCGGCAACCTGGACACCATTGAGGTACAGCCCGGCCCGCACGTAGTACTTCTGCGCCACGTACTCCTTGCTGCCGTTGTCGTTGGCCACGGTGCCAGTGCTGAAGTTCAGCGCCACGTAGGTGGTCACGCCTGCGGTTATGGCGAACTTCACTTCATGGGTGAAGTTGACGGGTGGGTCGTCGTACTTGGGCGGGTCCATCTGCAACTGCACGGTCAGGCACACCTGGCCAAGGGTGTTGATGTACAGCGAATAGCTGCCGTTCTTCTCCAGCAGGATCTGCTTGCGGTTCAAGGCCGACGGCGCGATCCAGGCCTCCAGGGCGAAGGTGCTGGAGGGGTTGAAGGCATCGCCGTCACTGACCTTGCCGTAGTTGCTGGCCAGCAGCCTCAGCCCGTGCCCCTGGCGCGAGGCCAGGGCCACATGGGTCCAGCCCTTGAGGATGCGGTTGGAGGTCAGCACCAGCTCGTTGCGCCCGGCATAGGGCACCTGGAACGCTCCCTGCGCGTTCCAGGCGGGGCTGGCGGGGTTGATCAGCGTGGCGTCGTACTCGATGCCGGTGGCGGCCGAGTTGGTGATCACGATGCCGCTGCCTTCGGCCAGGTTCCAGCGGATGCCGAGCATCGAGTCGGTGTCGGCGAAGCCTTGGCTGAAGCTGTTCTGCATCTGGCTGTCGCTCAGCGCCCGCTGCCAGAACGCCACGCCATTGACCCGAGCCGGCAGGCTGCCGCCCTGGTTGCTGCCCAGCATCAACGCGCCGAGGTCGCCGCTGAAGGTGTTGCTGGCCGTGGCCTTGACCGGCGCCCCGGCGTTGACCGACAGCTTGAGGGTCACCTGCCCCTGCCCGGCGAGCTCCACCACTGCGGTGAGGCAGGTCCAGGCCCCCACCGACAGCGGCTGGGCCGTCTTCACCTCGCCCTTGTCCTCCAGGAAGGTGAATACCGCCTTGCCGTACTCATCCACCGCCAACTGCACGTACTGGTCGCTGCCGCGCACCTGCGAGACCGACAGCAACGTGCCGCTCAGGCCGCTCTGGGGCAGGTAGACATAGACCTGCAAGGACAACGCCGGTGGCTTGAAGTTGAAGGCACGGGTCACGTAGGTGCTGTCGCTCATCTCCAGCCCCGGGCCCTGGCGCGCGCCGATCATGTACTGCACCGGCAGGTCCGGGTGCTTGCGGTTACCCAGGACGTTATAGGAAAGCGCCCGTGACGACGGGTTGATGCGGCTGTCGCTCAGGGCCAGCCAGGCCTCCACGGTCAGGTCGTCGGTGATCGCCAACTGGTCCGAGGGCGAGAACGCCTTGTCGACATTGAACGCCACGTAGTTGCTCTTGTTCGGCGGGTTCAGGTCGAGGCTGAAACTGGGTGGCAGCGGCATCCAGCCGCCGTTGACCCCGGGCGTCAGTACCGGGGCGATACCGCCCTGGTGCACCGAGGTGTTGGTCAGGCGCCCCACCCCGCCGTCGGTGGGCGGTGCCTCGACCAGCGCACCGAACAGCATCGAGCCGCGAATGGCATCGTCCCGGCCATTGAACGCCAGCCGCGCGCCTTGGATCACCGCCGCGTTGGTCAAGGCCTGGGGGGCCATCCCAGGAGCATCGTAGCTGGGCCCCTGGAACAGCACGCGCAGCAGCCCGGCATAGGCGAACGCGCCGCCTTCAGGCGCCGGTGCCGGGGTGTCGACCACGTCGGCGCTCAAGCCGTTGCCCATGGCATAGATCAAGGTCGCCAGGCCGGTCTGGTAGCCGCTGGGATAGGTATAACCGGTGGCGTCGCCGTTGAGCACCTTGACAAACTCGGCCTGCGCGCGGGGTACGTCGGGCAGGCTGACGCCACAGATGACCACGTTGCACAGCAGGGGCTGCGTGGCGGTACTGACCGTCACCGCAAAGTCCTTCTGCTCGTCACGCACGAACACCAGCACATGGCTGACCTGCTCGTCGGAGCGCGCCAGGCTCAGGGGCAGCCCGTAGGCGCGGCTGCCGGCGGTGGTCACAGCGCTGTAGTCGTAGTGCGGTGCCTTGCCGGCGAACACGTCGAGCAAGGTACGCGGCGTTGCCGGCACGGCGGGCCAGTGCTGGTTGAGGGTGGCGCTGGCCGGCCAGCGCGGCGGCGCGGCCAGGGTGATGTCGACCACCACGAATTCATCGGTGGCCCCCGCAGCGACCGCCACCGAGGTCAGCGTGACCGGCAGCTGCGGCACCGAGGTCAGCAGGAAGAAGCTGCCGTTGCCGCCCGTGCGGGTGGGCACCAGCACCGCTGGCGCGCTGCCCGCATAGTCGAAATAGGGTTTGGACTGGTCGAGGACCTGGGGGTCGTCCGGGTTGTTGGCGGCGGCGCCGTTCCAGATCTGCGTCAGCTGGGCGATATCCCGTGGCAAGCCCCGCCAGGTTTCCGTGCCGACGCTTTGCGACGCCTCCACGTGGATGTCGCAGAGCAACTCGGACACGCTGGAGGCGGCGACCGTGATCCGCGTGCTGTTCATGTAGGTGCCCACCCGATGGGCGACGAAGTTGACGAAGCCGCTCTGGGTGGTGTCCGGGGCCACCAGCAGCCGCGCCGCCACCGGCGCCCAGTGCTCGCAGCTCACGCCACGGTACAGCGCCACCGAAGTCGCGGGCAGCTCCAGCGCCGCCGCCCTGGCCCCGCTGCTGCCCCATTGCGTGGTCCAGTCGACAGTGAAGGTGGCACGCGCCGACTGGGTGGAGAACTGCGCCACGGTCAGCAGGTTGCCGTCGCCGGGGTAGTAAAGGTGCAGCAGGCCGTCGGAGCCGTCGATCAGGCAGGTGGCCGCGTTCGGGCGGATGAACCCGGCCAGGCCTGCGTAGTAGGTCAGGCCCATGGCATCGATGTAGAACTCACCGCTCATGTCGCTGTTGACCGGCGAGGCCGAGGGTTCAAGGCGCGCGCCCTGCACCGTCACTTTCACACCCGAGGCGGCCTGGTTGAGCGTGGTCGGCGGGTTGTCGCTGTAGTTGACGCTGTTGCAGTCCAGCTGCACTGCAGCGGTGCCCCCTACCGTGATGGCCAGCCGTTTCAGCGCGCCGACGAAACCGTTGCTGCCGGCCGCCACCAGCGCCATGGCCGTGCCGCAGGGCTCGGCCGTGGTGCTGCAGGGCGTGAGCGGTACCGGCGCGTCGTTCACCGTCAGGGTGAAGGGATTGTCGCCCTTGCCCGCGTAGCGGATATGCAGGTCGCTCCATACGTCGTTGAACAGCACCTGGTGCAAGGTGCGGCAACTGACCCGCGCGCTGCCATTGCCAAAGCCCACTTCGAGCTTGTCGCCATCGACGATCCAGACATAGGGCGCGAGGTTCTTCTCCTCGGCCTGGGCCGCCCCGCCCAGCACCTTCAGCCCATCGCCCTTGACGCCCGGCGCCAGCATCAGGCCGATCTCGAACGGGCCCTTGATCGCCAATGGGTTGGTACCGCTGGCGGGCGGCAGCAGGTTGAGGCAGGACACGCCGTCGAAGCGCAGGTCGAACTCGGCCGGGACAATGTTGGAGGTGACAATCACCCCCGAGAGGTAGGCCATGGTGCCGTTCACACCGATGGCGGAGTCCAGCGTGACGGTGCCATCGGCGACGCTCAAGGTGATCATCACCCGGGTGGCGCGGCGCACGCCGATGCTCGAACCGTCGGGCTGCACCACCTTCTCATGCTTGACGTAGGTCACCGCGCGCGGCGCCGAGGTGATCGGCAGCGCGGTGCTGGTACCGGCCTTGGCCACGCCGAAGACGCTGTCCGGCTGGATGCGCAGGTCGCTGTCCACAGGCTTTCCAGCCACGTCGAACAGGCCATTGTCAGTGGCGGGGAAATTGAACAGCTTGACCGAGGTGGCGCTGGCATCCAGGGCCAGGAACTGCCAGGCGAAGCTCTCACTGCCGGCGATCGGCAGCAGCAGCACGTCGAAATGGCCATCGGTCACGCCGGTGATCATCGACAGTTCGAGGGAAGGCTCGAGGAAGGGTTGGCCGTCGGGGTCGAGGAAGTCCTGCTTGTCGGACTTGTCGGCGGGCACATCCTCCTTGTGGCTGCGGGCGTAGCGCACTTCCCATGCCGGTGACAGTTCGTAGTCGGTGGTCTTCTGGTCGGTGCCCGACTTGTTTTTCAGTAGGCGAAAACGGTTCACGTACAAGGTGCCGTTCATGGACTGCTGGATGACCGAAATGTACTTCTGGTCGGTCACCACCCGGAACGGCGCGAGCGACGGCACCAGGGTCGAGGCATCGCAATCCACGGCGATGATGCTCATGCCCACCTGGCGCACCTGTTCGGTGAAGGTCACCGCGGTGAAGCCCGACCAGTCGAGGTCATCGTCGTCGCTGTCGACGTCCTGGCCGAGCACATCGAAGTAGATGGCGTTCTTGCCCGCCACTTCGCGGCCGAACACCACCACCACGCCCTGGAAATTGACCGACACGATCTGATTGAACTGCTGCACGCTATCCCCTCCCTGTTGATCGGCTATGGCTGCAGGAACACCGGCTGGCCGCTGCGGCTGGACTCGAGAATGGCTTCGGCCAGCTGCACCGCGCGCAGGCCGTCGCGGGCCTGGCACACCGGCGGCGTGCCGTGGCGGATGCAGGCGTACAGGTGGCGATGCTCGTTGGGGAAAGCGTCGTCGTTGGTGCCCCAGTCGTGCTGCCAGGTCCAGCTGTCGACCGGTTTTTCGGGCCGGTCGTAGCGGTAAAGGCTCAGGACTTTCTCGCCTTGGGCGTTGGGGAACTGCAGCACGCCCTGCTCGCCGACCACATCGAAGGTCGGACGGATCCCGGCGCGCCCCACGCATAACGGCTCCCAGCCCAGGCCGCTGGCGGCCCAGGACTCGGACCACAGCGCCTGGTCGCCGGAGACGAAATCGATCACCGCGATCACCGTGTCGTGGGCGCTGGTCGGCCCGAGCTTGAGCTTGCGGGTTGAGGCATAAACCTTTCTCGCCGGGCCGAACATCCAGGTCACGAAGTCCAGCCAGTGGGTATGCTCGAACACCACCCCACCGCCCAGCTCGGCATCGTGGATGGCCGGGCTGTCGGCGCCCTTGCACACCGCCCAGACATCGCGCAGCACCACCGGGCGCCCCAGCACGCCGCTTTGCACGACCTTGCGCAAGTTGCCCGCATCGGCGGAAAAGCGCATCGGATAGCCCAGCAGGAACACCCGCTGGCTGTCTTCGGCTACCCGCACCACCTCCTGGCATTGCGCCGAGGTCTTGGCCAGGGGCTTCTCGCAGAACACATGCTTGTTGGCCCGCAGTGCCGCGATGGCCAGTTCGGCGTGGTTGAACGGCGGGGTCAGGATCCACACGCATTCGATCAGCGGGTCATCCAGCACCTGCTGGAAATCCTCGGTCCAGCCGCCTACCCGCCATTTCTGCGCCAGCGCCTGGGCCTTGCCCGGCACGCTGTCGCACAGGCAGCGCACGTCGAACAGGTCCCTGAGCTTGTCCAGCTCTTCCAGGTGCCAGTCGCACACCGTGCCGCAGCCGATCAAGGCCGTTCGTATCGCGCTCATCCGTTCCCCCGCAAGCTGAAGGCCCGGCTGCTGTCGAGCCATTGTTGAAACATCAGCACCGACCACAGCCGCTCTTCCCTGAAGTGCTCGCCGTGGTGCAGCAGCCGCGTCCACTCCCGGCGCACCTGGGCCACGTCGAAGAAGCCTTCGTCGCGCAGACGGCCCGGCGCCAGCAGGTGCTCGGCCCAGTCACGCAGGTGGTGGCGCAGCAGCGGGCTCACCCAGATGCTGAAGCCCAGCTTCTTGCGGTCGAGCAAAGCCCTGGGGATGTACGAGTAGGCCACCTGGCGCAGCAGCCATTTCGAAGTGTGCTTGCGGTGCTTGAGGGGGTGGGGCAAGCCCCTGGCGAAGTCCAGCAGTGCCCCGTCGAGAAACGGCATGGCCACCCGCAGGCCGGCGTGGTCGCAGGCACCGATGGTCTTCTGCGTCACGGGCGCGATAAGGATTTCCCCTTGCACCTGCACCAACTGGTCGAGCAACACCGACAACCTGGGTGGCTCGGCGTCGGTCCCCGGCCAGGGAATATCCAGCCAGCCTTCGCCGAGCACCAGCCGCCCTGGGTCCAGCACCCGCGCGCCGAGCACGCGCTCAACCTGCCCCAGGCCATTGGCGGCCAGCACGCCCCGCACGTCCTCGAAAGCATCACGGCCGGGGTCGTCCAACGCCAGGCGTCGACCGAGCCAACGGGATAGGCCTGTAGCGAGCGGCGTCGAGCACCGTTCGGCCAGCTCCAGGCCATGGCCCAGCGCAGCCCTGCCCCAAGGCGGCAAACGGCGTGCACGGAGCACGCTGCGGTACATGTCCAGGCGCTGGGCGTACTCACCCAGCACGCAATCGGCGCCATCGCCGGCGAACACCGTGTCGACGTACTCGCTCGCGGCGCGGGCCAACAGCATCGAGGGCAGTTGCGACGAGTCGGCCAGGGGTTCGCCATAGGCATAGGGGATGTCAGGCACCACGCCTGCCAGCGCCGCGTCATCGAGCCGGATCTCGTGGTGCAGGGTCCCCAGGTGTCGGGCGATGGCAGCGGCGTCCGGGGCCTCGTTGCAATGCATGCCCTGGAAACCTGCGGTGAACGTGTGGATGGGCTTGCCCAGGGTTTTCTGCAGCAGCGCCGCGCCCAGGGTCGAATCGAACCCGCTGGACATGAAGGCGCCTGCCGTGGAGCCGTCCAGCCGGGCTTCGACGGCCGCCAGCAGATGGCGCTCGAAGGCCTGCGTGGCGGGCCCTGCCTCGATGGGCTTGCGCTGGGTGGTCGGCAGGTACGCCCAGGACGAAGGTGCATAGGGCTGTTGCGTCACTTCGCCGGTGTCGTGGGCCGACAGTGACACCCAGTGGCCGGGCTGCAGCTTGCGCACCTGCCGGTAGAAGGTGTGCGGCGCCGGAACGAAACCGTAGCGCACGAACAGCGCCAGCGTCTGCCGGTCGACGTCCAGTTGCCGGTGCAACGGGCGGAAGGCGCCGAAGTCGCTGCTGAACAACCAGTGTTCATTCAGTCGGCCATAGAACACCGTGAACTGCGTGGTACGGTCGCAGGCCAGCACCAGCCGCTGCCGCTCGGCGCTCCAGTGCGCCAGGGCGAACTTGCCGTTGATCCGGTTCAGGGTCGTCACTTCGCCCCAGGCCAGGAACGCCTGGGTCAGCAGCTCGTCATCGGTACACGGCTGCGCCGCCAAGCCCAGCCATGCCTGCAACTGGGCCCGGTTGAACAGCTCACCGCACCACAGTGTATGGCTGTGCGCGGTGGACGGCAGGTGGTCGGCCTCAAGCCCCAGGGCCTGGCACATGGGCGACAGCCAGGGCCGCAGATCGCCCGCGCCACCGCCCAGCCCACCACACAGGCGCGCAGACGCAGCCTTGGCGGTGGTGACCTGCGCCGGGCGGTTCACTCTGACACCCGCGGCAAGTACTGTGCCTGGGCGCCCGCCAGCACGGCGGGTGCCTCGTACACCTTGAGCAGCTCGGCGATGCCCTGCCCCACGGCCTGGCCATAGAGCGTGCGGCCGCGCTGCAAACCCGGCCAGGCCTCGGCCGTCGGGCGCGCCAGCACATCGCGCAGGTGGCGATGAACGAACGCCGCCGACAGCGGCGGCAGCAGCAGGTTGCTCTGCGCGTCGAGCACCGTTTCCGGGCGGTCGGTGCTCAGGCGGCAGGTCAGGCAAGGCACGCCCAGCACCGTGGCCTCCTCCTGCAGGCCGCCGCTGTCGGTGTACAGCGCCAGGCAATGGCCGGAGCTCAGGAAGTGGATGACATCGGTGTAGTGCGGCCACATCGGCTGTACCACCACGCCCTTGAGCCGGACTTCGTCCAGCAGGCCGGCGAGCTGATGCTGGACCAGTGCGCCGTCGAGGGCGTTGGTGCGCACCAGCACCACCTGCACGCCGTCGAGGGCCAGTCGCCCCAGCCCCTGCAACACCGCCTGCAAGGCCTGGGCGGTCATGTTCTCGCGCCGGTGCAGGTCCACCCGCAGCCAGCGGCCCAGGACCAGCTCCGGGTACAGGCTGAACAATTGACTGCGAGCAGCCCGTGGCAAGGCCAGGCGCACCGCGTCACTGCTCAGGGAGCCGACCTGGCGCAGCTGCGGCAGCGGGTAGCCCTCACGCAGCAGGTGCTCGACATTGCGCTCCACCGGGGCCAGCAGCAGGTCGCCGACCACACTGGCCAGCGTGGTGCAGACCCCTTCCGGGAAGGGCTCTTCGTAAAACCGCTGCCAGCGCAGCTGGCGTTGTTCGGCCAGATCCTGCAGGTTCGCCCAGGCACCACGATCAGGGCCGTAGCTGCGCAGCCCGGCCTCGACGTGCACGCTGCGTGCGCCATGGGCCAGGTACCAGAACTGGGCGAACATCGCCGCCGTGGCGGTGTCCCCGGACACCAGCGGCACCGCGCTCTGGCGCAACCCAACGGCCTTGAGCCGGGCATCAAGGCATTCGATGGCCAGTGCCAGTTGCGCGGTGCGCCCCAACAATGAGCCACGGATACCGAAACTCACCGCCAACAGGTGTTCGTAACCCAGCTCCTCTCTGGCCTGGGTCAGCACCGGGTCGTAGTGCTGGCCGGTGTCGACCAGCAGGAACGGCAACCGCAGCGCCTCGCAGGCCAGCACCAGGCTGGCCAGCTTGATGTAGCACGGCTTGGTGGCGAGCACGATCAGGTACAGCGGCCGTTGCTCGCGGTTGGCCTGGTCAACGGTGTTGGCCAGGCGGGCTTCATCCACCCAGGCCAGGTTGAAACTCGGTTCGGGCATCACGACATTCCTTATCGCGAGCGGTGGTCGGAAAGGTCTACTCGGCAACGCGCAGCGCGCTGTAGTAGCCCGCCTGCAACTTGGCGTAGGCGCGGCGGATCTCGCCCTCGTCCACCCCCACCAGCGGCTGGCCCTGGCTCATGGCGGGCTGGCCGATGCCGCGCAGCAGCACGAAAGGGTATTGCCCGGCATTCAGGCGAATGCGCCCGCGCTTGTTGTCCTGGCGGACGCGCGCCATTACCTGGTCGAACGCCGGCAGGTTCTCCAGGCTCAGGGGCGCGCCGCAGCGCAGCAGCAGCTGCGCATGCAGGTGTTCTTCCTGTTCGCTGAGCCAGCCACGCTCGCGGGCGATGGCAGCGGCCACCAGCATCCCCAGACCGACCGCATGGCCGTGGGTCAGGGTGCCGGTCTCCAGCTCCAGGGCATGGCCGACGGTGTGCCCATACTCCAGCACCACGCCCAGGTCGTGTTCCAGCGGGTCGTCCAGCAGCAATTGCTGCTTGGCCTGGATCCCCAGCTGGACCAGCTCGATCCAGCCGGCCGGCGTGGTGTCCGCCGCCAGGCGTTCAAGCGCTGGCACGGTCGCGGCATCGAAGGCCAGGCCGTTCTTGCACAGCTCCACCACCCCGGCGGAGAACGCCGGCGCCGGCAGGCTCTGCAGGTACTGCACATCGACGCAGCACAGGCTTGCCGGGTGGTACAGGCCGTACATGTTCTTCGCGGCGCTGCCGTTGACCGCCTGCTTCTGCGACAGCACCGAGTCGGACATCGCCAGCAGCGTGGTCGGGATGTGCACCAGGCGAATGCCACGGTACAGCAACCCGGCCAGCATCCCGGCCAGGTTGCCAGTCAGGCCGCCGCCGAACGCCACCACCACGGAGCGCCGGGTCGCGCCAGCGGCCACGGCCTGGTCGAGCAGATCCTGCAGCACGCCGAGGGTCTTGGCCGCCTCGATCGCCTCCACCAACAGGCAGGTCACCGGCAGGTGGCGTTGCAGGGCCGCGAGCAACGGCGCCCCCCATAGTTCGTAGACCCGTCGATCAGCCACCAGCAGGACATGCGCGGCCTGCTCGCTGACCCGCTGGGCAATTTGATCGGTGAAGCAGTAGCCCAGCAGCATTTCCATGCGCTGCTCACCGAAGCGGAAGTCCAGGGTCCGTACCGGCTGCTCCTGGATCGATCTCCGCGCCGGCATATCCTGCAGAAGCGAGTTCATAGCCCTTCTCCTTGGCCCGCACGCAGTTCGTGCGCGTGCTCCTTGACCTTGGCGAACGCCTGCGCGACATGGACCATGGCCTGGTCATCGGCGAGGAACAACCAATGGGCCAGCATCACGTGCTGGCGATGCGCGGCCTGGGCGCGACGCAGCGGTTGCGGCACCCACGGGGCCGTCAACAGGCGCTGGGAGTGGCCGGGCGCAAGCACCGCGAAGGCATCCATCGGCGGATAAGGCGGGTGCACCCAGCAGCCCAGTTCGGCGGACAGAGCCCGGCATACTTGCTCTACCGGCACACCCTCGAACTCAGGGCCCTCCAGGCGCACCGGAAAATGGTACAGGGTGGTTCGCTCGGTGCCTTCGGCGGTCTGCTGGAAAGCGAACCCGCCGATCTCCTGGAGGAACAGGCGCAAGCGCTGGGCCTGGCGGGCGCGCTGGGCGTTTTCATGGTCCAGGTCTTCCAGGCGGCTGAGCAGGATCGCCGCCTGGGGTTCGCTGAGACAGGCATTCTGGGCAAAGCCCCGACCGCCCTCCTCCAGCGTCATGTAGCCCGCCGGGACCGAATCGGTGACCCGCTGCCGACCATCCGCGCGCAGGCGAAAGATGCGCTCGGCCAAGGCGGGGTCGTCGCAGATGCAGGCGCCGCCCTCGCCGCTGGTCAGGACCTTGCCGTTCTGCATGCTGAAGGTGCCGACCGCACCGAGCGTGCCCACATGCCGCCCCCGCCACTGGGCGCCATGGGCCTGGGCGCAATCCTCGATCAGGTGCAGGCCGTGGCGGCGGGCCATCGGCAGCAGCGCGTCGAGGTCGGCGATGGCGTTGTACAAGTGCACCACCATGATCGCCCGGGTGCGCGGGCCGATCGCCGCCTCCACCGCACGGGGATCGAGGCACAGAGAGTGGGGGTCGATATCGACGATGACCGGCACCGCGTTGATCGCCAGGACCGCGCTGGCACAGGCCACCCAGGTCAGCCCCGGGACGATCACCTCGTCCCCGGCGCCGATGCCCAGGGCCTGCATGGCCGCCATCAGGGCACTGGTGCCATTGGCCGTGGGCACGCAGTGGCGCACGCCGTTGTAATGGGCAAAGGCCTCGGCGAAGCGCTGGTCCCAGGTCGGGCTGCCGTCGGTCTCCAGGCCGCTGACCGACCAACGCCCGCTGCGCATCACCGTGAGCAGGGCGCGCTCGCTTTTGACCGTGGACTGCGGCCATTGCGGCCAGGCCTGGCTGTGCACCGGGGTGCCACCGAACAAGGCAAGCCCGCTCATGGGTGGACCCCGGCGCTGGCCTGGGTCGGGCCGCTGGTCTGGCGCAGGTTGGACACCCCGCCCAGGTAGTAGCGCACGGTGGCGCGCTCGGAGCAGGCAAACTTCACCCCTTGCTCGCGCACCCGCTGGAACAGTTTGTCGTCTTCACCGACCCGCAGGTCCACTTCGCGCTGGCTGAAGCGCTCGTCGAAGCCCAGGCGGCGCAGGCACTCGGTGCGGAACAGCCATTCGTTCATGTCCACGGTGGCGCAGCTGTCGGGCTCCTCGGGGCCGCGCACGCCGTCGTGCATCACCGGGCTGCCGGGGCTGAACACGCCATGGGCCAGGCCCCAGCGGTACATCCTGTTGGCCACCACCGGATCGTCGTGCCAGGGGTAATGGGTGAACGGGAACGGCGTGCCGTCCGGGTTGAGGATCTGGCGCCAGGCGTGGGCCGCCTGCATTTGCGGGTCTTCCAGGCACTGGCAGAGGGTCTGCAGGTGCTCAGGTTCGAGTGCGTTGTCATCATCGAGGAACGCCACCAGCGGCTGCTCCACCTGGGCCAACGCCGCGGCCCGCAGGCGTGCCATGCGCTGCGAGGAAGCGCCCTGGAAAGGCTGCCCTTCGAGCGGCTGCCACACCACCCACTCACGCCACCCCACCAAGGCTGGATGCGAGCGCAGTGCCATGGCCCGCTCGGACAGGATGCGATGCTCGACACGCAGGCCGCCCTGCTGCGCGGCGACACTGGCGATACAGCGCGCCAACGCCTGCGGGCGGTCCACGGCGAAGGTCAGGATACAGATATCAGCCAAGGGTCCAGACACGTTCACCTCCGATCAAATGAGCATGGGTTGCCACCGAGGCCAGGTCTTTTTCCGCCACCTGGGAGGCATAACCGGCCAGGTGCCTGAGTTTTTCCGGCAGCCAGTCCGCCAACGGCGTAAGCAAGGGCCGCAAACCCCGGGCGGTGCGCGCCAACTGGTGTGCCAGCGCGCCTGCCGACAACTCGCCGGCATAGGGCAAGTCTTCATAGAGCAGCAGCGGGCAGATATCGGCGAACACCCGTTGCGCCGCCCTGCGCGTGAGCAGGTGGTCGATGTGCCCGCCTACCCCCAGTGGCGCATAGACCCTGGCCGGGCGGGCCTGGGCCAGGCGTTGGCGCAACTGCTGCTCCAGGTGTTCGAGCGCCGGGTCGTCCGGTATCACGCCGTCGACGATGAACAGCGAATCGACATCGGGATAGCCACGCAGCGGGGCTTCGGCCAGGTCCAGGCTCTCGTGGGCAAGGTGTAGCGCGGCGCAGAAACGTGCTTCTTCAGCCTGGCGCCAGCTGGAAATCTGCGCCTGGGTATTGAGCGTCGGCGCGTATGGGGCGAACCGGCTCTGGGAAAAGATCGTCAGCAGGCGCACGCCCGGCCCTCGCTCCGTCCCGCTCAGCAAGCGCCCCGCCAGCGAATAGGCGATGTCGTCGCAGTGGGGCGACAGCAGCCAGGCATCGCCCCGGCTGCTCATGGCCGCAGGCCTGTCGCCAGCACACGGGCATAGGCCGCGTTCAAGGTGGCCAGTGCCTGGGACGGGGCAAACTGCTGCTCGAAGCGTTGGCGCAACTGCGCCCCCAGGGTCGACCGCCCTTGGCCGTTCAGTGCATCCGCCAGGGCATCGGCCATGGCGCGGGTATCGCCGACCGCCGTCAGCCACGGGTATGCCTGCCCGCACACCCAGCGGGCACCGCTGGTCGCCGAGGCCACCAGCGGCCGGCCCCTGGCCGCCAGCTCCAGGAGCGCGACCGGCGCGCCTTCGAACAGTGAGCTCAGCACGAACACATCGGCGCTCGCAGCCACGTCATCGATGCCGCCAAAAGGTTCGAAGCCGCCGGCAAAGTCCACCGATGCCTCGATGCCCAGCATCCGCGCCAGGTTTTCCAGGCGCGCCTGGTCCTCGCCTTCGCCCCAGAGGCGCAAGGTGGCGCGTGGGCAGCGCTCAAGCAGCAAGGCGAAGGCCGCCAGCAGGAACTCCAGGCCCTTTTCCGCCGACAGGCGCGAAATGCACCCCACCACCTGCCCCAGCTCGCGGGGCGCCGAAACCTTGGCAGGCACACTGAGCAAGGTGTTGGCCAGTACGCTGACGCTCCCACGGTAGGCGTAGTGTTCGTGGGCATGAATGGCTGCATCGGGGTTGAGCACCAACAGCCCGTCGAGCTCATGGAGGCGTTGTCTCAAGGTGTTTGGCAGCCACCAGCATCGGGGGCTCAGGTCGGTGGGTTCCCAACCGATGACCGGCACCGCCGTGCGCCGGTCCAGCCACGCTAGGCAATGGGCTTCGATGGGCATGAACTGGATCAGGTCGGCGGGCCGTGCCGCCAGCAGGCACGCCAACGTGTCGGCCATCGCCGTCGCGCTGCCGTGCGGATCCTGAACCACGCTCAGGCCCTCGACCTGCAACAGGGCTCGCCATGCCGGGTGCACTTCAGGCCCGGTGAGCAAGCGCACACGATGACCGTCGCCAGCCACCAGCCGGGCAAAGGTCACGGCCGCATATTCACTGCCGCCCAAGCTGGCCAGCGAGGGCACCACCCAGATCAGCTCCAGCGCAGGCTTCATGGGCGTACCAACTGAAAGAACCCGCCCTGTTCGCCCGGCACGCCATCAAGGTCGCGCCCGATGATGCGCTCGACCGCGAAACCCGCCCGCTGCGCGGCTTCGACCAGTTCGGCATTGCTGTGGTTGCGCTGGCGAATGGTCTTCCAGTCACGCCGCGCTTCGCGCCCCTGGCTATCGATGAAACTGTACAGCTGGTGGCTGACCAGCCAGCGGCTTTCGGGGTCGTATTCCTCCCACCCCATCATCGCCACATGCAACTGCCCCTGCTCACTGGCGATGCCTCCTGACAGGCCGTGGCTCTGCATCGGCTTGGGGAATGGTGCTGCAGCCGCCGCAAGGCGGGCCGCCGCGCGTTCGCGCATATCAGTCAGCAACTGGCCGCCGGGGCGCAGCGCGGCATGGGCGATCGCCATGAAGCGCTGCAACTGGTCGCGGTCGAAATGGGTCACGAAATCATCGGCGGCCACCAGGGCGTCGAAAGTCTCCCGCAGGGGTTCATCAAGCACGCTGCCGTGAGCCCAGCTCAAACGGGCCCTGACCTGTGGCGCGAGGGCCCCAGCCTTGGCCGCCAGGTAGCCCAGCATCGCCTCGCTGATATCCACCCCGTGCACCCGGTGGCCATCCTCCAGCAGCGGCAGGGCCAGGCGCCCGGTGCCGCAACCGATGTCCAGCACCTGGCGCGCGGGCCCACGCAGTTGCTCGCGGTACCAGGCGATGGTGTTGGCGGAGTCGGCGTCCCCGGCGCTGGCATCGAACAAGGCCGGGTCGTAGAAGTTCGCCAGCCAGGGTGGGTCGAGGGTCATGTCGCGAAGGTTCATAGGGTCACCCTGTAGTTGGCCCACTCAGGCTCCAGCCAGTCTTCCAGGTCCATGTAGCGGCGCTCGTAGCACCAGTTGCAATCGGCACACTGCTTGATGGCCGGCCCGCCCAGGCGCTGGTGATGCTCGGCGCGCAACTGGCGCATCTCTGGGCCGTTCCAGAAGGCCGCGAAACCACCCTGCTGCCAGTCGCCGAAGGTGAACTCGTCGCGGCCGTTGAGGTGGTCGCAGAAACCCAGACGCCCACGGCTGTTGATGTAGAGGTATTGCCAGGGGTGGATGCAGACCTTGTTCACGGCGTGGTGCTGGATGCTGGCTGCGGACAGCGCCGCCGACAGTTCGAGTTGCAGGTGGTGCTGGCGTTGCAATTGACCGAGCCGGGCCATCACCGTGGCGACCTTCTCAGTGTGGAACTCCAGGCGGTTGGGATCTTCGTCGGGCGCCCACAGCGGTTCGAACTTGAACCGGCGCACGCCCAGCTCCATACCCAGGGAGATGATGGTTTCGAGTTCGTCAAGGTTGCGCCCGCTGACGGTCACGCACAGGTAAAGTTTTTCCGCCGGGTCATGCCCGGCCTCGCGCTGCGCCTCGGTGAGCAGGCACAGGTTGCCCAGCACCTGCCGAAGGTCAGCGCCACCACGCAGTTCACGAAACAGCGGCGCCGTGGCGGCGTCGAACGAGACGCCAACGGTGATGCCCTCGTGCCCCAGGCGCTGCCACAGCTGCGGTTTACGCACCACCGCGTTGGTAATCAGCTTGAGCTTGACCGGATAGCCCAGGGCCACGTCCAGGTAGTCGAGAAAGCCGGGCACGATGGTGCTTTCGCCCCAACCACGCAGGTCGACGAACTCGGCGGTGGGAAACAGCGCGGCCGCCATTTCCTTGAACATCGGCAGCGGCAGGATATTGCCTTTGACCGGGCTGCAGCGACACATCGGGCAGACCAGGTTACAGCGGTCCGTCAACTCGATGTATATAGCGCGCGGTAGTTCGGCATGGGTCACCGGATCACTACAGGCACTTTTAAGCTGAATAAACTGAATATTATCAGTCATGACCGAACGCCCCTACTTCCCTGCTTGTCCGTGGGACCAAGAACTTGACGCTTCCCTAGCCTCTCACCTGAAAACTTCCTGCCTGCCAGGCGCGCGGTGAAGTTCTACGATAGCACCGGATTTCAGCGATGCAATACGTGTCCAACACATGGAAAAGCCGCATTAACCCTGCCGACAAACGGCGCCGAAATGGGCTTGCCGCCCTGCTAAGCTGGGCATTCAGCGCGCCATTAAGATGCAGGTAAACTTCAAGTTGACTAGTGCTTTTTATATAACACCAACATGATAACTTCATCGCTTAGGCAGGGAACTCGCCTAAGTAACAACAGCAATGGATGGCGCTTGCATTGTGAGCCGCCGGCACAATGAATCACGCCCCCACATACACAGTTGTATATTGGGAGTCGCTCGCCTGTGATCATTACCCGCACGCCTTATCGTATTTCGTTCTTTGGCGGCGGCACGGATTATCCCGCCTGGTACACAGCCCATGGCGGCGCGGTACTGTCCACCGCCATCGACAAGTATTGCTATATCAGCTGCCGCCACTTGCCGCCGTTCTTCGAACATCGCTTCCGAATTGCCTATTCACGGATCGAGAACGTGATGCACCCCCGCGAGATCGAACACCCCGCGGTGCGCGCGGTCTTGCAGTACCTGGGCTGCGAGGACGGGCTGGAAATCCATGTCGACGGCGACCTGCCGGCCCGTTCGGGCATGGGTTCCAGTTCCTCCTTCACCGTCGGCCTGCTGCATGCAGTGAAGGCATTGCAGGGCCAACCTATCGCCCGTGAAGCACTGGCCAGGCTGGCCCAGCATGTGGAGCAACAGGTCATCGGCGAGAGCGTCGGGTCGCAGGACCAGATCGCCGCCGCGGTCGGCGGCTTCAACCGTATCGACTTCCTGCGCGGCGAAGGCGGCTTCACCGTCACCCCGGCCGAAGTGCCAAGGCCCCGTCTCGAAGCGCTGCAAGCACATCTGATGCTGTTCTTCACCGGCTTTTCCAGGATCGCGGCCAAGATTGCCCAGTCGAAGATCGACAACCTGGGCAAGCGTCTCGATGAGCTGACCCGCCTCCATGCCATGGTCGACGAGGCACTCGCCATCCTCCAGGGCCCAGGGTCGCTGGAGGCCTTCGGCGAGTTGCTGCACTGCAGCTGGCTGCTCAAGAAGAACCTGTCCAGCCAGGTCAGCAATCAAGACATCGACCACCTCTACACCATCGCCCGCTCGTCCGGTGCCATTGGCGGCAAGCTGCTGGGGGCCGGCGGTGGCGGTTTCATGCTGTTGTTCGTCAGGCCCGAGCGGCAAGCCCAGGTCCGCGAAAGCCTGCGCGACCTTGTCCATGTGCCTTTTCGCTTCGAGCAGTCCGGCAGCCAGTTGATGCGCTACCAGCCCAGCCCCACCTGATACAGGAGCCCAAGACATGTCCATACGTACCGCGGTGGTTCTGGCCGGTGGCCTGGGCACACGCTTGCGCAGCGTGGTCAGCGATGTACCCAAGCCGATGGCGCCCGTCGCCGGGCGACCGTTCCTGGAGTATCTGTTCGACTACTGGATCGACCAGGGCATCGAGCGCTTCGTGCTCTCGGTTGGCTACCGCCACGAAGCGATCGTCGAGCACTTCGGTGAACGCTACCGGGGTGCCACGCTGCACTATGCGAGGGAGCCGCAGCCCCTGGGCACAGGTGGCGGGTTGCTGATGGCGCTCGAACACCTGACGGAGGCCGACGAGAATTTCCTGCTGCTCAATGGCGACACCTGGTTCACCCTGGACCTGGCCACGCTGCAGCAGTATGCCGAGCAGCACCGCGCCGACTGCTGCCTGGCGCTCTATCGCAATGGGGAACCCCGGCGGTATACGGGCATTACCCTTGACGACAGTGGCCATGTCCTGGCCTTTGCCCATACCCGTGCCGATGCTGAGGCCTGGGTCAATGGCGGGGTCTACTGGATGCGCCGTGCGTGCCTGGAGTACCTCGCCCATCGGGCCGGGCAGGCGGCTTCATTGGAGGAACAGCTGCTGCCGCAGTGGCTGGACAGCGGGTTGAACGTGCTGGGGTTCGAGGCGTCGGGGCGGTTTATCGATATCGGGGTGCCCCATGATTATCAGCGGGCGGGTGCGTTGATCAATGCGTCGCGTTAGGGGTGTACGACGAAGGTTTTGCAGTGTTCATCAGATCGAGCGCCGCGCGGGCGGCGCTCGGTATTGAGAACGCTGCAAAGCTGTCGGCGTGCACCTAAATCAGAACGTCATCTCCTTCACATCATCCGGCACGATCAGCTTGCCGGCAGTCTTCTCGATGATTTCCTCGACACTCACCCCCGGCGCGGTCTCGCGCAGGATGAACGCGCCGTTCTCGATCTCCAGGTAAGCCAGGTCGGTCAGCACCTTGCGAATGCAGCCGGCTCCGGTCAGCGGCAGGCTGCAGCGTGGCAGCAGCTTGGATTCTCCGTCCTTCGAAGCGTGGGTCATGGTGACGATGATGTTGTCGGCGCCGGCCACCAGGTCCATGGCGCCGCCCATGCCCTTGACCAACTTGCCGGGGATCATCCACGAGGCGATGTTGCCCTCCACGTCCACCTCGAAGGCCCCCAGCACGGTGAGGTCGACGTGGCCGCCGCGGATCATCGCGAAGGACTGCGCCGAGTCGAAGATCGACGCGCCGCGGCGGGCGGTGACGGTCTGCTTGCCGGCGTTGATCATGTCGGCGTCGATCGTGCTTTCGGTGGGGAACTCGCCCATGCCCAGCAGGCCGTTCTCCGATTGCAGCATCACGTCCATGTCGGCGGGGACGTAGTTGGCCACCAGGGTGGGGATGCCGATACCGAGGTTGACGTAGTAGCCGTCCTTCAGTTCACGGGCGACGCGTTGGGCCATTTGTTCGCGGGTCAATGCCATGGTCAGGATCTCTTTGTTGTTCTTGAGGACGGCGCTCAGGCCTTGACGGTGCGCTTCTCGATGCGCTTCTCGAAGGTGCCGACGATGATCCGGTCGACGTAGATACCCGGGGTGTGGATCTCGCTGGGCAGCAGCACGCCGGGCTCGACGATTTCCTCGACCTCGACCACGGTGATCTTGCCGGCGGTGGCGGCCAGCGGGTTGAAGTTCTGCGCGGTGTTGCGGTACACCACGTTGCCGTAGTGGTCGGCCTTCCAGCCCTTGACGATGGCGAAGTCGCCGGTGATCGACTCTTCGAGGATGTACTTGCGGCCCTTGAACTCGCGCACTTCCTTGCCTTCGGCGACCGGGGTGCCGTAGCCGGTGGCGGTGTAGAAGGCCGGGATGCCGGCACCGCCGGCGCGCATCTTCTCGGCCAGGGTGCCTTGCGGGGTCAGCTCCACTTCCAGCTCGCCGCTGAGCAGTTGGCGCTCGAACTCGGCGTTCTCGCCCACGTACGAGGCGACCATCTTGCGGATTTGCCGCTCCTCGAGCAGCACGCCCAGGCCGAAGCCGTCGACGCCGCAGTTGTTGGAAACCACGGTCAGGCCCTTGACGCCACGGCGCTTGATCTCGGCGATGAGGTTCTCGGGGATGCCGCACAAGCCGAAGCCGCCGGCCAGTACCGTCATGTCGTCGGTCAGGCCTGCCAGGGCCTCTTCATAAGTTGCTACACGCTTGTCCAGTCCGGCCATGCTCAGTCGCCTTTTGTCGTTGTTGGAACCGTGCGGTCATCTTCACTGTAGACGACTGATTTGTTAATTTTGTTTTCGTCATCGATTGATAACTTTTGCAAAACAAAGGGCAAGCCTGTCATGAACGTCAAGCAGCTGCGTGCTTTCGTCACCGTGGCCAAGTACCAGAGCTTCGCCCAGGCCGGCGAACACCTGCACGTCTCGCAACCGGCCCTGAGCCTGACCATCAAGGCACTGGAGGACAACCTCGGCGGCGCCCTGCTCACCCGCACCACCCGCAGCGTCAGCCTGACCCCCGAGGGCGAGGTGCTGCTGCCCCTGGCCCGGCGCCTGCTGGCCGACTGGGACGACACCGAAGAACTGCTGCGCCAGCGCTTCACCCTGCAACTGGGCCGGGTATCGGTGGCGGCCATGCCGGCCTTCGCCGGCAACCTGCTGCCGCAGTCGCTCAAGGTGTTTCGTCAGCGCTACCCCAAGGTCAACGTCACCGTGCACGACGTGATCAACGAGCAGGTGCTGGAGCTGGTGCGCCACCGCCGCGTCGAACTGGGCATTGGTTTCGAGCCCGAGCGCAGCGAGGCGCTGCGCTTTCATCCGCTGTACATGGACCGTTTCGTGGCCGTGGTGCCCGCCGACTCGCCCCTCGCCCGCCAGCCCCAGGTGCGCTGGCAGGAGCTGCTGGCCCAGGATTTCATCGCCCTGCAGCGGCCTTCGGCGGTGCGCCTGTTGCTGGAGCAGCACCTGGCCGCCAACCATGGCAAGCTGGCGGTGGCCTTCGAAAGCCACCAGCTGTCGACGGTCGGCCGCATGGTCGCCAGCGGCCTGGGCGTGAGTGCCGTGCCGGCGCTGTGCATCGGCCAGATGCAGGAGCTCGGCGCGCGCTGCGTGGCCCTGGTGGAGCCCACCGTCGAACGGCGCATCGGCGTGATCGCCCTGAGCGACCACAAGCTGTCGAAAGCCGCCGAGGCGCTGCTCGATGTACTGCTGACCCATACCCTTCCACAGGAGGTGACATGCGTTACGTGAATCTGGCGGGCTCCCGCGTGCCGGCCATCGGCCAGGGCACTTGGTACATGGGCGAGGACCCGGGCCACAGGGCCGCCGAAGTGGCGGCGCTGCAACAGGGCATCGAGCTGGGCCTGAGCCTGATCGACACCGCCGAGATGTATGCCGAGGGCGGTGCCGAGCAGGTGGTTGGCCAGGCCATCGCCGGGCGCCGCGACCAGGTGTTCCTGGTCAGCAAGGTGTATCCGCACAACGCCAGCCGGCGCGGCGTGCCCGAAGCCTGTGAGCGCAGCCTCAAGCGCCTTGGCACCGACTGTATCGACCTGTACCTGCTGCACTGGCGCGGACAGTACCCGCTTGAAGAGACAGTGGAAGCTTTCGAGCGCCTGGTCGAGCAGGGCAAGATTCGCCGCTGGGGCGTGTCCAACTTCGACCTCGATGACCTGCGCGAACTGGACAACCCGGCATGCGCCACCAACCAGGTGCTGTACAACCCGGCCGAGCGCGGCATCGAGTTCGACCTGCTGCCATGGGGCCGAGAGCGGCAGATGCCGACCATGGCCTACTGCCCCTTGGCCCAGGCCGGGCGCTTGCTGCGCCACCCGGTGTTGGGGGAAATCGCCAAGCGCCATGGGGCGACACCGGCGCAGGTCAGCCTGGCGTGGGTGACGCGTGACGATGGGGTGATCGCCATTCCCAAGGCGGTGAAACCCGAGCATGTGCGGTTGAACGCGGCGTCCGCGGCGCTGGTGCTGGACGACGCGGACCTGCGGGCAATCGACCAGGCGTTCGCGCCGCCAACGCGCAAGCAGCGCCTGGCGATGCTCTGATGGCCCCCTGTAGGAGCCGGCTTTGCCGGCGAACCAGACGACGCGGTGGATGGCACCGGCTACGCCGGTGTTCGCCGGCAAAGCCGGCTCCTACAAGGGCGCGTCTTCTGCCAGCCCTCGCAATAGTCGGTAATCGCGCAGCACCGTCGGCACATAACGGCGGGTCTCGGCAAACGGGGGCACCACCTTGCCACGGCTGAGCACCGCTTCGGGCCCTGCGTTGTAGGCCGCCACCGCCAGGGTGATGTCGTTGTCGAACAGGGTCAGCATGCGCTTCAGGTAACGTGCCCCACCCTGCAGGTTGGACTGCGGGTCCAGCACATCCTTCACCCCCAGTTCCCTGGCGGTGTCCGGCATCAGTTGCATCAACCCGCCCGCGCCCTTGGCCGAGCGCGCCTTGGGGTTGTAGCCCGACTCGGCCTTGATCAGCGCATGCAGCAAGGCCTGCGGCACATCGTTGGCCAGCGCGGCGGCGGCCACCAGGTCGGCATAGGGGCGCCCGGTCACCAGTTGCGCATCGACCGGCCCCGTGCCCGTTTCGCTGATCACCCGCTCATAGTGCCGCCCCGGCCGATGCACGTTGGACAGCACGTAACCACCCTTGCCGTCGCTGGAGACATACACATCGGCCTGGGCACCCAACGCCAGCAACCCGGTCAATCCCAGAATCAGTCCACGCATGTCGATCGCCTCCCACCGTGGCCCCCGATGTGGGGGAAATGCCCCGCAAAACCCGGGGCCCGCAGTGACGACGCAAGCCGCGTGCCGCTTGCCACCCCGCACGGCGCAAGGGCCCGGCGCAGACGTGCACGGCTGTTGCATGAGCACCGTGCACACGCAACGGAGGGTTCCCCCATGCAGCGCAGCATTCACACCCAACGTGGTTTCACCCTGCTCGAACTGCTGGTGGTGCTGGTGGTGCTCGGCCTGTTGGCCGGCATCGTCGCGCCCAAGTACTTCAGCCAGCTCGGCCGCTCCGAAGCCAAGGTGGCGCGGGCGCAGATCGAAGGCCTGGGCAAAGCCCTGGACCTCTACCGCCTCGAAGTCGGCCACTACCCCAGCAGCGAACAGGGCCTGCAGGCCCTGGTGGTCGCGCCCAGCGGCGAGGCGCGTTGGTCCGGCCCCTACCTGCAGAAAGCCGTGCCCCAGGACCCGTGGGGCCGCGCCTACCTCTACCGACAACCGGGCGAGAACGGCGGCGAATACGACCTGCTGTCGATGGGCAAGGACGGCCAGCCCGGCGGCGACGGGGAAAACGCCGAGATCACCAGTTGGCAGTGAGGGCCCAAGCCATGCGTTTTCGACTCAAGGCCCTGGGCAGCCAGGGCGTGGTGCAGCTGCACGTGGAAGCTGAAGACAGCGAGCAGGCCCGACGCCAGGCCCAGGACCAGGGCTTGCGCGTGCTCAGCGTGCGCGGCCAGGGGCTGCGCTTGCCCGCCCTACCCTGGCGCCAGGCCGCCGCCTTCGACCTGGTGCTGTTCAGCCAGGAGCTGGCCACCCTGCTCAATGCCGGCCTGCCCCTGATCGACGCCCTGGAAAGCCTGGCCGAAAAGGCCAGCGCCGGTACCCCGCGCAAGACCCTCGAGCTGCTGGTGCGCCAGCTCTACGAAGGCCGCTCGCTGTCCCAGGCCCTGGCCCGGCAACCGCAGGTCTTTCCCAGCCTCTACGTGGCCCTGGTGCAATCGAGCGAGCGCACGGGTGCGCTGGGGGATGCCCTGGCCCGCTACATCGGCTATCGCCAGCGCCTGGACCTGGTACGGCAGAAACTGGTCGGCGCCTCGGTCTACCCCCTGCTGCTGTTGCTGGTGGGCGGCGGCGTGGTGCTGTTCCTGCTGGGCTACGTGGTGCCGCGCTTCAGCCTGGTATTCGAGGGCATGGGCACCGAGCTGCCCTGGCTGTCGCGGGTGCTGATGCAGATCGGCTTGTTCCTGCATGCCCAGCAACTGCCCCTGGGCCTCGGCGCCCTCGGTGGCATCGCGATGCTGGTCGCCCTGCGCCGCCATCCCGGCGTGCGCCGCTGGGCCAGCCGCCAGTCGCGACGGATCCCGGCCCTGCACCGGCGCCTGATGATGTATGAGTTGGCGCGTTTCTATCGGTCGCTGGGGATCCTGCTGCAGGGTGGCATCCCGATTCTCACCGCCCTGGGCATGGCCCGCGGGCTGCTCGGCAGCGCCGCAGCCGATGGCCTGGAGCATGCCAGCCGCCGTGTCACCGAAGGCCTGCCACTGTCCGACGCGCTGGAAACCGGGCAACTGGTGACGCCAGTGGCCTTGCGCCTGCTGCGTGCGGGTGAGCAATCGGGCAACCTGGGCGAGATGCTGGAACGTTGCGCGGACTTCCACGACCAGGAGATCGGCCGTTGGGTGGAGTGGTTCGTCAAACTGTTCGAACCGCTGCTGATGACCTTCATCGGCCTGCTGATCGGGCTGATCGTGATCCTGATGTACATGCCGATCTTCGAACTGGCCTCAAGTATCCACTGAGTGAACTGGCAAATGGCCACAAGCCTGGCTTAGCATGCGCCGTTTATCCCAAGAGCCTTGCACCGTGCCGCTTAGCCTGCCGACCCTGATGCTGGTCGCCGTGTTCATCTTCGCCCTGATGGGCAGCCTGACCCTGCACGCCTGGCGCCGCTGCGCCGGCGACCCGAGCCTGGGCTACCTGGGGGCGATGCTGCTGACCTGCACTCTCGGCGTCAGCCTGAACGCCCTGCGCGGCCTGGGGCTGGACTACCTGGCGCTGGTGCTGGGCAACATCGTCCTGCTGGTCGGCGCAGGCCTGGGCTGGACCGCCATGCGCGTGTTCGGCGGGCGCACCGCACATTGGCCGCTGGTGTTCGCCGGCGCCGTGCTCTGGTGGCTGTTCAGCCTGTGGCCGGGCTTTTACGCCACCCTTGGCCTGCGGGTGCAGGCCTACTCGCTACTGACCCTGTTCTACACCGGCCTGTGCATGCGCGAACTGTACCGCCCACGGGTCCGCCTGCCGGTGTCGTACACCCCGGCGCTGATCCTGACCGGGCTGCATGGCGCGGTGTATTTCGCGCGCCTGCTGATCGACGATGGCGCCGCCCTGGACCAGGCCATCGCCGACCAGGGCAGGCACCCAGGCTTCTTCGCCTTCATCCTGTTCGAATCGATGCTGTTCGCCATCGGTATCTCCTACGTCACCTTGGCCATGGTCCGTGAACGTGCCGAAGTGCAATTGCGCACCGCCGCCTACAGCGACCCACTGACGGGTATCGGCAACCGCAGGGCGTTCATGGAGCACGGCACCCACCTGCTGCACGACTGCGCAGCGCAACGGGTGCCGGTGGCCTTGCTGCTGTGCGACCTGGATCATTTCAAGCGCATCAATGACCAATACGGTCACCCCAAGGGCGACCAGGTGTTGCTGGCGTTCGCCGAGGAAGCCCGTCGCCACCTGCGCCAGGGCGACTTGTTCGCGCGGATTGGCGGCGAAGAGTTCGCCTGCCTGCTGCCGGGTGGCGACGAAGCGGCGGCCGAACACGTTGCGCGGCGGATCTGCGCGGCATTCGCCGCCTTGCCACTGCTGGAGCCCGGTGCGCTGGGCGTGAGCATCGGCATTGCCAGCCAACCCGCGCAGCAATGCGACCTCTCACGGCTGCTGTCGATGGCCGACCACGCCCTGTACCAAGCCAAGCAGCAAGGGCGCAGCCGGGCCTTGCAGTACGCTGGATAACCCTCCCACCGGGACCGTACCAGCCTCTGGATCGGTGCCTCCCCTGTAGGAGCGGCCTTGTGCCGCGAAAGGGCTGCGTAGCGGCCCCAGGACTCAGTGTTAAGCAAAGATCGCCGGGGCCGCTTTGCGGCCCTTTCGCGGCACAAGGCCGCTCCTACAGAGGTAAGCGTAAATCCCCAAGACCCTGCAAGCCTGTTGCTCCCATAGGACGCGACCCAAGCAGGCCACGCGACGGGGCTCAGATGTCGTCGTCTACACTTTGCCCCTACCCATGGAACGGCAATCGACGAGGCCCCGATGAAAAAGATCCCCACCCTGCTGGCCGGCCTGCTGCTCGCCTTGGGCCTGGCCACCACCGACTCCGCCGCAGCCGCCAAGCAACCGGCGCCCATCCACTTCGGTGCCATCGGTTGGGAAAGCGGCGCCCTGACCACCGAGATCCTGCGCTTCATCGTCGAGCACGGTTACGGCTACCCCACCGATACACTCCCCGGCAGTACCGTCAGCATGGAAGTGGCCCTGGCCCGCAACGACCTGCAGGTGATCGCCGAGGAATGGGCCGGCCGCAGCCCGGCCTGGGTCAAGGCCGAACAGGCCGGCCAGGTGTTCGCCCTGGGCGACACGGTGAAGAACGCCGAGGAAGGCTGGTGGGTGCCGGCCTATGTGATCAAGGGCGACGCCGCGCGCAACCTCAAGGCACTGGCGCCCGACCTGCACCACGTCGCGGATCTCAAGCGTTACCCCGAAGTGTTCAAGGACCCCGAGGCCCCCGGCAAGGGCCGCTTCCTCAACAGCCCCAGCGGCTGGACCTCCGAGACCGTCAACAGCCAGAAACTCAAGGCCTATGGTCTTGACGGCCTGTACAACAATTTCCGCAGCGGCTCCGGCGCCGCCCTCGATGCCGAGATCGCGGCGCAGATCCGCCTGGGCAAGCCGGTGCTGTTCTACTACTGGAGCCCGACCCCACTGATAGGCCGATATGATCTGGTGCGCCTGGAAGAGCCGCCATTCGACGCCAGCGCCTGGGCCACCCTCACCGATGCCGCCAACCCCAACCCGAAGGGCAGCCGCTCGTTGCCGGCCAAGCTCTCGATTGGCGTGTCGAAGGCGTTCCACGACACCCATCCTGAACTGGTCGCCCTGTTCGAGAAGGTCGATCTGCCCATCGACCTGCTGAACAAGGCACTGGCAAGGATGAGCGAGTTACGCCAGAAGCCACGCGAGGCGGCGCTCACCTTCCTGCGCGACCACCCTGAAGTGTGGAAAGCCTGGCTGCCGGCCGACAGTGCCGCCAAGGTCGAGGCCGCCCTGTGAGCGGTGGCTTTCCCGAAGCCCTGCAATTCTCCTTCGCGCCCTGGGTCAACCGCCTGGTCGACTGGCTGGTGCTGCACTACGGCGATTACTTGCGTGGTGTCTCCGAGCAACTGCTGCAACTGCTGGTGGCGCTGGAGAACCTGCTGCGCCTGCTGCCCTGGTGGCTGTTGCTGCTGCTGGTGGGGGGGCTGGCCTGGCACGCCAGCCGCAGCCTGGCGCGGGCCGTGGCGCTGACGCTGCTGCTGGCCCTGATCGGCGTGCTGGGGCTGTGGGACAAGCTGTTGCAGACCCTCGCCCTGGTGCTGGTCAGCACCAGCCTGTGCGTGCTGGTCGGCGTGCCCCTGGGCATCCTGCTGGCTACCCGGCCGCTGGCCCGGCGCCTGTTGCTGCCGGTACTGGACGTGATGCAGACCCTCCCGGCCTTCGTCTACCTGATCCCGGTGCTGATGCTGTTCGGCCTGGGCAAGGTGCCAGCGGTGTTCGCCACCCTGATCTACGCCCTGCCGCCATTGGTGCGCCTGACCGAGCTGGGTCTGGCGCAGATCGACCCTTCTTTGCTGAAGGCCGCCCATGGCCTGGGCGCCGGTCGCTGGCAGCGGCTGTCGCGCATCGCCCTGCCCTTGGCCCTGCCGAGCATCATGGCCGGGCTCAACCAGTCAGTGATGATGGCCCTGTCGATGGTGGTGGTGGCGTCGATGATCGGCGCCCGGGGGTTGGGCGAGGATGTGCTGGCCGGTATCCAGACGCTCAATGTCGGCCAGGGCATGGAGGCCGGGCTGGCCATCGTCGCGCTGGCCATGGTGATCGACCGGATCAGCCAGGCCTATGGCCGCAAGCGTCGCTGACGCCACGGCCGGGCTTGCCAGCACCGTGGGCGAACCGGACAATCGCCCACGACCAGCGCAGCCCGGAGCCTCCCCCGCGTGTCCCTCAAAGCCCTGCGTACCCTGGTGACCATCGCCCGCCATGGCACCTTCGCCCGCGCCGCCGACCTGCTGAGCCTGACACCGTCGGCGGTGAGCCTGCACATCAAGACCCTCGAGGACGAACTGCAGGTCGCCCTGTTCGACCGCAGCCGCCGCCAAGTCGTGCTGACCGAGGCCGGGCAACTGGCCGTGGCCCGCGCCGAAACCATCCTCGCCGCCTATGAGGAACTCGCCGACACCCTGGCCAGCGGCCCGGGCCTGCGCATCGGTGCGATCCACACCGTGCTGGCCCGGCGTCTGCCCAAGGCGCTGGTGTGGATCAAGGCCCATCACCCGCACCTGCACATCAGCGTGGTGTCGGGCATGTCGGCGGAACTGGCCCGGCGCGTCGAGGACGGCGAGCTGGATGCCGCGATCACCACCGAACCGGTCAGCCCCTATCCGCAGTGCCTGCGTTACACCCCGCTGTTCGAGGACCGTTTCTGGGCCATCGCCAGCCCGGAGTTGGCTGGGCAGAGTGTGACGCAATTGCTGGCCGGGCAACCCTTCCTGCGCTTCGACAAGCGCGCCTGGGCCGGCCGGCAGATCGAACAGGAGCTGCGCCGCCAGCATTTGCAAGTCAGCGAACAGATGGAGCTGGACAGCCAGGAGGCCTTGGCACGCATGGCGGCCATGGGCCTGGGGGTGGCGATCATTCCGATGGCCGACGAAGATCTGGAGCGCCTGCCGGCCGCCACCGTGCTGCCCTTCGGCGAGCCGCAGCTGACCCGCAGGATGGTGTTGCTGGAGCATGAGAAGAGCCAGCGCCGGCACCTGAGTGCGGTGCTGAGGACGGCGCTGGAGGATTGAAGGCTTTCGCTGTACCTGGCACCGGCGTTGCCGGTGTTCGCCAGCAAGGCTGGCTCCTACGGGTGCGTGGCGGGACCGCCCAATCCCTTGTAGGAGCCGGCTTGCCGGCGAATCAGACAACACGTTGTATGGCACCGGCCCCGCCGGTGTTCGCCAGCAAGGCTGGCTCCTACGGGGTTGCGGCGCGGGGTCAGCACTCGACGAAGGCGACCGCCAGGCCACCACGCGAGGTTTCCTTGTAGTTGGCATGCATGTCGGCGCCCGTGTCGCGCATGGTGCGGATCACCCGGTCGAGGGAGATGAAGTGCTCGCCATCGCCGCGCAAGGCCATCTGCACCGCATTGATCGCCTTCACCGCTGCGATGGCATTGCGCTCGATGCAAGGGATCTGGACCAGCCCACCCACCGGGTCGCAGGTCAGCCCCAGGTTATGCTCCAGGGCGATCTCGGCGGCGTTCTCCAATTGTGGCGCAGTGGCTCCCAGCACTTCAGCCAGGCCCGCCGCCGCCATCGAGCAAGCCGAACCGACCTCGCCCTGGCAACCGACCTCGGCGCCGGAAATCGACGCGTTCTTCTTGCACAGGATGCCCACCGAAGCCGCCGCCAGGAGGAACGCCACCACGTCGTCGTCGCAGGCATCGGGGTTGAACTTCATGTAGTAGTGCAGCACGGCGGGGATGATCCCCGCCGCGCCATTGGTGGGCGCGGTGACCATGCGCCCACCGGCGGCATTCTCTTCGTTGACCGCCAGGGCGAACAGGTTGACCCACTCCATGGCGCTCAGCGTCGAACCGATCACGTTGGGCTTGCCCAGCTCCTGCAGGCTGCGGTACAGGCGCGCGGCGCGGCGCTTGACGTTGAGGCCGCCAGGCAGGATGCCTTCGTTGCGCAGGCCATTGTCGACACACTCGCGCATCGCGCCCCAGATCTTCAGCAGCCCCCCGCGCACTTCATGCTCTGGGCGCCAGGCACATTCATTGGCCATCATCAGTTGGCTGACGCTCAGGTTGTGGGCCTTGCACAGGGCCAGCAACTCGGCGCCGCTGGAGAACTCATAAGGCAATTCCACCTGGCCGACGTTCGCCTCGGGGGCGTCGATCTCGCCTTGCTCGACGATGAAGCCACCGCCCACGGAGAAATAGGTCTGGCTGAACAAGCTGGCCTGACCGTCGAAGCACTCGAGGGTCATCGCGTTGGGGTGATAGGCCAGGTCTTCGTCGAGCAGGCGCATGTCACGGGCATACTGGAACTCGACCGGGTGGTTGCCGTCGAGCATCAGGTTCTGTTCCTTCATGACCTGGTCGATACACGACTCGATGCTGTGCGGGTCGATGCGGTCCGGCCACTGGCCCATCAGCCCCAGCAGGCAGGCCCGGTCGGTCGCGTGACCGACACCGGTGGCCGAGAGCGAGCCGTACAGGCGCACCTCGACCCGCGTCACCCGGCTCAGCCAGCCACGCTCGCGCAGGGCCTGGGCGAAGGTCGCCGCCGCACGCATGGGGCCGACGGTGTGGGAACTGGAGGGGCCGATGCCAATCTTGAAAAGGTCGAAAACACTGATAGCCATGCTAATGCCTGGCCGTGATCACAATGGACGATGCGTCACGGCTGTCTGAAGAAATTGAGCGGTATTGCGAATTTGCGCGATACTGCCTCGCCAAGGTCGCCATGACCAACGAAACTTCCTACACAAGCCTTTAGCAGTACTAAACGATGAAAGGATCCCTCAATGGCCAGGTATTCGTCTGGCTGCATGTGTTCTCCTGCGCCGCGCGGCACCTGTCGTTTACCCGCTGCGCCGAAGAGCTGCACATCACCCCCGGCGCGGTCAGCCAGCAGATGCGCTTGCTCGAGGAGCGCCTGGGCTTTCGCCTGTTCCTGCGCCGTGCCCGGGGTGTCGAGCTGACCGCCGAAGGCCAGCGCCTGGCGCAGACCGTGGCCGAGGCCTACGGCGGCATCGAGGCGGAGTTGCTGCGCCTGGATGCCGGCGAGATCCGCGGCACCCTGCGCCTGCGCTCGATCCCCTCGTTCCTGGCCAAGTGGCTGACCCCGCGCCTGCCGCGCTTCCAACAACGTTACCCGGACATCGCGCTGCGCCTGGTGGCCGAGGACAGCAACCAGGCCCTGCACCCGGATGACTTCGACCTGGCCATCGACCTCAACGACGGCAGCTACCCGGGCATGCTCTCCACCCCCTTGCTCGACGAACAGATCTTCCCGGTATGCTCACCCGCCCTGCTGCGTGGCCGCCCGCCCCTGCACGGGCCGGCGGACCTGGTGCACTACCCGCTGCTGCACGACATCACCGCCTGGCGCGGCAGTTCGGAATATGCCGAGTGGGAGTTCTACCTGGAGGGTATCGGCGCGCAGGGGCTGGACGTGCGCCGGGGGCATACCTTCAACCGCAACCACCTGACCATCGAGGCAGCCATCGCCGGGGTCGGCGTGGCCATCGCACGGCGCACGCTTCTTAACGACGAGCTGGAGCGTGGCGCGCTGATCGTGCCGTTCGGGGTGCCGATCGCCAACCACAAGCGCTATGTGCTGCTGTACCAGCCCGGCGGGCTGAGCCAGCCGGGGGCGCGAGCGGTGCATGACTGGTTGGTGGAGGAAGCGCAGGGGTTTCGGGCCTTGCACCCACTCTCCGAAGTTATGCCGCCGGTATGAGAAGGCGCTCTTTCAAGGTGTTCGCCTGGAGCGTTTCAGCGTCTATGAAATCGAGCGCCGCCGACACGGCGCATCGCGGATGAATCCGCTCCTACAGCCATGGTTCTACGAACGGCAACCATGGCCTCACAGGTGCGGCACGTTGCAACAAACGTAGGAGCGGATTCATCCGCGATGCGCCCGCTCGATCCTCAGATGACTACCGCCCTGCACCTGCTTGCCACCACGCGATCAAAAGCCCCTTCAATAAGCCTGCTTGCCAGTAAACGCATTGAGCGTGCGCACCAGGATCACGAAATCGAGCCACAGTGACCAGTTGTTGATGTACTCGATGTCCGAATCCACGCGCTGGATCATCTGCGCGATATCCTTGGTTTCCCCTCGATAACCGCGCACCTGGGCCAGGCCGGTCATGCCGGGCTTGATGTTGTGGCGGGCGAAGTAGTCGACGATGTCCTGGGAATACAGCGTGTCGTGCTGCAATGCATGGGGGCGCGGCCCCACCAGGGACATCTCGCCAGTCAACACGTTGAACAACTGGGGCAGCTCGTCCAGGCTGGTGCGGCGGATGAACGCCCCGATCCGGGTCAGCCGTGGGTCGTTCTTCTGCGCCTGCTTGACCACGCCGTCCTGCGGCTGGTGCACGTGCATGCTCCTGAACTTCCAGATGCGGAACGACTCCCCGGTCCAGCCGGTGCGTTCCTGCCTGAAGAAAACCGGCCCCGGGCTGTCGAACTTGATGATCGCGGCCAGCGTCAGCAGCACCGGCGAGGCACAGAGCACGATCATTGCCGCCAGCACCCGGTCTTCGAGGTTCTTCAGGAACAGGCTCATCCCGGTCAGCGGGGTTTCCGACAGGGTCAGCACGGGAATGCCGGCGATCTCGCGCACGCTGTGGTTGATCAGGCGCAGGGAGAAGATGTCCGGCACCCAGTTCACGGCAATGCACTTGTCGAGCAGCTTCATGTACACGTCGTTGATCACGTCGGAGCCGCCCAGCGGCGTGACCAGGTACACCGTCCTGATCGCGTTTTGCGCAACGATGCCATCGAGTTCGCTGATATGCCCCAGCACCGGCAGGCGCGACTTGATCTGCGGGGCCTCGCTGTCGGCGGCGCTGCCATCGTCGACCAGCACGCAACCGACGACCCGCTCACCCAGCCAGGGGTTGTTGCTGATCTTGAGGTACAGGAACTCGGCCAGGTCGCCGGCGCCGATGATCAGCACGTTCTCCGGCCTGGAGGCATGCGCCATGTAGCGTTTCTGCACCTCGCGCACGGCGATGTGCAGGAACAGCTGCACGGCGTAGCCGATGACGAACAACTGCGCTACCAGCATCCGCGAGTACTGCTCGCTCTGCTTGGTGAGGAACGCCATCACCGCCAGGAAACAGAACGTCGCCGACCACGCCTTGAACAAGCGGAAGGCCTTGCGCGTCAGCCCGACGTTGCTGCGGTAGATGCCGTAGTGATCGTAGATCACCGCCAGCGCACCGATCAGCAACAGCAGCATGATCACGTAGTCGGAAGTGATGAAACCGAATTGATCGTAGATCAAATACCAGGCCACGCCGGTCACGGCGATACCGTCCAGGCCGGCCTGGATGGCGTTGCTGACGCTGCTTCTGCGCTGGAGCAAGGAGCGACTGCTGCGGGGTTCGAACACCATGGTCAGGCCTCATCGAAAAGTGAGTGAGCAAATGCCTGTCTTTCACGCTGGGCGATCAGCCAGCGACCTGTGCAATGCGAAGCGAGGGTGTGCGATGACACATGCCGCAAGCCTGCGGCGGCGGGATGTTCCCATGATCTTCATAACCCCTTCGGCGCGCCTTCAGGTACTCATCCCCCACAGGACTGATACGACGGCGTGCGCGATTCCATGTTGACGGTTCACGGGTGTAGGTCTGATATCACTGTAGCAGCGCCAGGCCATCAGTGTGGTGCAGTACATCCGGCCATCATCCACCACCCTGTAGGAGCGGCTTCAGCCGCGATGCAGCCAACGCGGTGCCTGGTACCCGCTTCGCGGGTGATCGCGGCTAAAGCCGCTCCTACAGAGGTCCTTCAAGCCCCTTTTGCCACCGCTTTGCGCAACAACACCGCACGCAGCAAAAACAACGGGTTGCCCACCACATAACGCATGAACAGGCGCCTGGGCTCCCGGGCCAGGCGGAACACCCACTCGCCGCCCAGCCTTCGCAGCCATTGCGGTGCCCGCTCTACCTTGCCACCGAGAAAATCCAGGATCGCCCCACCGCACACCACCACGCACGGCTCGCCATTGACGGCCAACGCGGCGGCCAGCGCCTCCTGCTTGGGCATGCCCATCCCCAGCACGATCAGCTCAGGCTGGGTTTCACGGGCAAGCCGCAGATAGTTGTCGAGTTCGGCAAAACCGTCACGGACCGAGACCGGCTGAATGCCAAAGCATTCCACGCTGCGGCTCACCGCCTGCCCGAGATACGGTTCGCGCGTGCCCCAGAAGGCCACCCGTCGCCCCTTGTACGCGGCCAGGAGCTTGGGGATGAAGTCGGTGCCATTCATGTTCAGGCCGGGCTCCAGGCCCAGTTGGCGAAGCAGGATCGCCATGCCGGAACCGTCGCGCAGCAACACATCAGCCATCGTCAACGCCTTGCCGAACTCAACGTTGTGAGTCGCCAGGTTCATGGCATGGGCGTTGACGAACGCCAGCACGGTGGTCTTGTCGGGCCGGGACAACCGCTCGATCAGCCGCTGTTCGGCCGACGGGTCGCCAACTACGTGCAGTGTTTCTACCAGACTCTTCCAGCGGATGCGCCATGCATGCCTGTCCATCAGCTGTCATCCCGTTTCGAACGCACCCAATCAACCTGGCGCCTGACCAGGAACCCCAGGTACAGCGGAATTTTCCTCAGCGCGTAGAACGGCGCGTACATCAGCGTCGAAAACGGGATCAGTTCCCGGGCGAACCGCCCCCAGGCCAGCAGCACCGCCACGCCCAGCAGTGCCAGGGCGCCGCTGCAGATCAGCGCTGGCAGCAGTAGGCCAGACAACGCGAAGAACAGCCAGGTGAGGCAGAAACAGACACTCAGTGCCAGCACCAGCAGCGCCAGCGGTGGCACCAGCAGGTCCAGGGCCAATGCCATCAAACCAACATTGCGCTGCCCCACCGCGCCGACCAGCAATCCGGGGGCCTCGCCAAACAACACACCCAGGTGACCGTGCTCCCAGCGTTTGCGCTGGTTGGCCAGGCCTTCATCGCTGCCAGGGAACTGGCTGTCGACCTGGGCCGCCTGACAGAACAGCGGCGGCTTGCCAGCGCGACACAGGTCCAGGCCCAGTTTCAGGTCCTCGACGAGGTGCCCGCTGGCAAGATCGATGGCGGACAGATCCCGCCAGACGAAGGCCATGCCCGAACCCATCAGCTGGCACGGCAGCCCCAGCCGTGCCCAGCCACGCGGGCGCACCAGATTTTTCACCCGCCAGGCGAACGCGGCGATCTGCACCTTGAGCCCCGCGCCAGCCGGCGCGCGCATCAGGTAGAGGGCCTGTACCGGTCGTGCGCTGGCCTGGCAGCAGCGGGCCAACTGGTCGATGGCGCCCTCGCCTACCTGGCAATCCGCGTCGATGACGATCACCACTTCAGGCGGATCCTCCACCAGGTGACGGACGCCGAAATCCAGCGCGTAGCCCTTGCCGCGCCGCTGGGCATCCGCCCGTTCCACCACCTGCGCACCGGCGGCACGCGCCAGCTGCGCGGTGTCGTCGGTGCAGTTGTCGGCCACCACCAACAGCCGATCGCCCGCCTGCAATTGCACCAGGATGCTCGCCAGGGTCGAGCGGATAATCGTCGACTCGTCATGGGCCGGTACCAGCACGGCCACCCGCCCGCGTGCCCCGGCCGTCGTCGGCAGCGTGCGTGCCGGCAAGCAGGCCAGCAGCACCTGGGCAACCAGCACCAGCACTGGCACGAGCAGTACGATCGTGACCACCACCAGCAACCACGCCAATAACATCATCATGCCGGTGCCCTGAAGTGGCCGGCCAACCTGGCCGCCTCGGTGTCGATATCGTGGCGTTGCAGCACGCGCTGGTAGGCCGCCTCGCCCATGCGCTGCAACACCGCCTCGGGTTGCGCCAGGCAGTCGGCCATGGCCGCGGCCAGCTCCTGCACGGCGCCAGCGGGAAACAACCAGCCGTTGTCGCCCTGGCGTACCAGCTCGGGAATGCCCGCCACGTAGGTGGTCAGCACCGGGCGGCGCAAGGCCATGGCCTCCATGATCACCACCGGCAGGCCTTCGGCGAAACTCGGCAGCACCAGGGCACGGGCCGCGAGGATTTCCTCGCGAACCTGGGCGCTGCTGATCCAGCCGGTGATACGCACCTTGCCCTGCAGCCCGTGGCGAAGCACCAGGGCTTCGATCTCGGCGCGCATCTCACCGTCGCCCGCCAGCACCAGCTCGAATGCTACCGCCTGGCCCGCCAGGATCCGGGCGGCCTCGAGCAACAGTAGCTGGCCCTTCTGCTCGCACAGCCGCCCCACGCACACCAGGCGCGGGGCCGCAGGCACGGCGACGGCGTCGACCTCGTGAAAACTGCGCTCCAGGCCGCAATGCACCACCTTCACCTTGCCCCAATGCTCATGGGCCACCCAGCGATACAGCTGGCTGCGCCCGTATGAGCTGACCGCCGCGACGAAGGCCGCGCGCCTGACCTTCTCGCCCATGTGCAGGAACTGTGGTTTGTCGAATTCTTCCGGGCCATGCACGGTAAAGCTGTAGCCCGGGCCACCGAGGGCGTTGGCCAGCATCACCACTTCGGCCGAGTTGGTGCCGAAATGCGCGTGCACATGCTCGGCGCCAGCGGCCTGCAACCATTGCACCAGGCGGCACGCCTCGGCCAGGTACACCAGATGGTAGGGCCAGGGCCGGTCGGCCCGGCGCCCCGTGCGCAGGGCCAGGCGCAGCGCGGCAAGAAAGCGTCGGGGTTGCGCCCTCAGCAGTTGCCACGTAGGCGCCAGCAACCCGCGCAGGCCGTCTTGCAGGATGTAGCGGGTCCTGTCCCGCTCCGCCAGGTCCTCGCCGTCCTGCAGCTCGGCGTCCCAGCCGCGCAAGGCGATGCGCTGGATCTCGAAGCCCTGGCGCTCCAGCGCCAGAATCTCCCGGCGAATGAAACTGTGGCTGACCTTGGGGTACTGGTTGATGAAGTAAGCGATGCGCATAAGCCCCCGAAACGATCCCTGCGTCCTGGAATGACAGGCCTTTTCTACTTCAGGCTGTCGATGGCCGACGATGGCTGGCCGGCCGGTTCACTCACATGGACGACATCCTGGTAGATCCCTTGAAGCTCCAGGGCCTGGTCGCTGCACAGGGTGATGCCGTCCTTGAATCGGTTGCGATGCTGCACATAGCGCTGCGGGTGGTCGAGGATGTCGTCGAGCACCTCGCGCAGGTAGCGCTCATCCGAACTCAAGGGAATGATGGTGCCGTTCACGCCGTCGACGATATCCTCCACCGTGCCCCCGGCGTCGGTGCTGACCACCCAGACATCCCGCACCAGCGCCTCGCGTACCGCCAGGCCGAAGGTTTCCTTCCACTGGGTCGGGAACAGCAGCACATCGATGCCGGAAAAGAACGCATCGATATCCGCCTGGGTGTAGCCGGGGATGATGCTGACCGTCCCCGGAATCTTCACGCTATGCCGGTTGAACGAGCGAAAGCCCAGGTGCAGCAGGTTGTCGACCACCTTCAATTCATAGTCGCAACGCTCCAGCGAAGCAAATGCGCGGGTGATCAGGTTGATCCCCTTGATGGACGAATTGCCGCCGACAAAGCCGAAGCGCAGCATTTGCCCAGGATGTTTCAGGTAGTCGGCCGCAGGCGCGAGGATGCCGTTGCGGTTGATGCGGATCTTGCCGGCGTCGAAGCCATTGGCGATATACAGGTTCCGGGCGAATGTGCTCGGCGCCAGCAGCAGGTCGGCCGTTTTCAGCGTGTCGGCGAGCAAGCGCTGGCGGTAGGCGTTCAAGGGCGGGTCGTCGACACAACGGGCACACACGTCGCCCTGGATGGTGGTCTGCCCGCAGTACTGCCCGTGCTTGTCGATCATGAACTGGCGACCGCAGATCCACCAGGCGTCATGCAGGGTCACCACGAACGGCACGCCGGCCTTGCGGCAACTGTTGGCCAGCAGCGCCCCCAGCCCCTGGATGGAGTGCAGGTGGACGATATCTGGCGCCACGCAGGCGAGCACCTGGTCGAACACCGCGACAGTCGCGGGGTTCTCGAAATCCTCATGGGCCGAGCGCGTCTCGGGCAGCCCCACACCGATGACCGGTGCCCCATGTGCCTCGTACCTGAGCAGCCCGTAGGGCGCGACCTCGGACACCGGCAGCGAGGTGAAGATGAACGACTGCCAGGCGGACATCTCGCCCATCAGCCGCACCATCTGCTCGGCGACGACGGTGGCACCGCCGAAGCTGCGGGGGGCGAAGAAGATATTGGCTGACAGCACGCGCCTGCCAGGCGCGGCCGCGGGTATCGGGAACAGGCGCCTGAGCTGCTCCGTTTCCCGGTCGCCGGTACCCGCCTCGACCAGCGTGACCTGGCGAGCACCCGCCTCTTTCATGGCCAACGCCAGCTCCGCTGTCGAGGCGAGCGCCTGGTCGCAGGACAACAGCGCCTGCCGGTGCAGCGCCACGGCCGCCATCAGCCGATCGGCGGCCTCCGCGCTCAGACCGGCCATGTCGTGCGCCCGTCGATAGGCCTGGGGCTCGAAGGTCAGTTCGTCACTGTCCCAACAGGACATCACTTCGAGCCGCCGGGCTTCATCGAGCAGCAGCAGTACCTGCGGGCTGGCGGGCACACGATGCAGAATCACCGCCCCACTGGTCTGCAGGGCATTCAGGCAATGCACGTGGTTGCGCCAGTCAAGCACCCGGCACCGGTAGCCAAGCCCTTCGAGCAGTTGCCGGATCTGCCCAGGCCGTGACTTTGCGAACGCCACCGGTTCGACTTCGACCAACAGCAGTACCTCTCGGGGAAACAGTTCGCGCGCCGCTACCCGCGGCGTGTCCAGCGCCAGGCTCTTGCGCTTGATGTCCGGTGGTTTCCACAACACGCCCGGCCCTTGCTTGAGCAGCTCACGCCAGGCTTTTCCCAATGTGGAATACAGCCCTGCCTTGCGCAGGTAGGCGATGAATCGCTGGTCAGGCCGCGGTTCGGTCTGAAACTGCCGAACGAGCGTCGCCAACTTCTCCTTGAACAGCCCCGGTTGCGGAGCAGGCCCCGTCTCCTGTTCTGCCAGAACCTGCCCCAGGCGTTGCCGGTGGGGGTCCATCCGGGTTCCCGACAGCACCGCCTCGACATGGCTAAAGACATCGTCCAGCAGGGCCTGGCGCCGGCGATACATCGCCCGTTTTTTCGGTGGGATGTCGTCAGGCGAACGTTGCGCGGCCGCCAGCGGAATGCTGAAGAAGTCCTCGCGCGTCGAGGGCGTGGCGCCATGCTCCTCCCAGATCACGTCGTAGTTGGCGGCCAGGTCCTGGGCTTTCTCGGCGCCGAAGTAAGCATGACGGTGATGCCGGTGGGCGTCGCCAACGGCATAGATGTGCGCGGCCCCGAGGGTCCTGGCAATGCACTTGACGACCTCGATCAGCAGGCTTCGCGGCCGCAGCCCCTCGAAGTCCTTGGTCAGGTCGCGGTAGATGTTCAGCGAGGTTTCGCTGTCGATGCCTTTGTGGATGCCCTGGACCGCGCCGATGAACAGGTTCAACACGCTGTCCGTGCGGCGCAGGGTGAACGCCAGCGAAGCCACGCGCAGGTCGCCCTGGAACAGGTTGAGCACCAGTTCCCCTTCGCGCTTGAACCAGATCGCCCGGTCCAGCAGCAACGAACAGGCCGGGGAGTAGCGGGAAAGGTCGCACAGCGCCAGCCGCTCATCGCGCCCCAGCAGCACCAGCGCGGGGAAGTGCCGGGTGACCACCTCATAGTGCGAGGCCAGGGCGTCGAAGCGCTCCTGGGCGTCCCAGTCCTTGCTGATGTAGGGCCATTGCACAACCCCGACGCAGTCCAGGCCGAGCCTGGCGAAACGCTCGGCACCCAGGGCGCCGGACATGCGCTGCAGGAACGCCCGCAAGGCCGGCCACTCCCTGACCATCAGCACCAGCAGCTTGAGTTTGTTTTTCAACGCCCGCAGCGCAAACCCGGGTTGCACGGTGAGCACACTCTTCACGATCGCTCTGAAGTACATAGGCCTCTCACTTGTACTCGATCAATACCGGCTTGCCGGTAGTGAACCTGTTCATCATGAACTTGACCTGCCCGAGCATCTCCGGAAATTTCCCCAGCACCAGGAACACCGCCTGCAACCAGTTCTCGCGAACGGACCTGCCGCCACGGCGCGCCAGGCGCGCGGCTTGCAGCGGATACACCAGCAGCAACGCCAGGCCCCAGCCTCCCAGCACCAGGCTTGCCAACCCGATCGCCAGGGGAATCCCCAGGCCCCAGACCCAGGCACGCCGCGCTTCCCGCCGCCAATGCCGCTCCGGCGGCCCACCATGCAGGGACGCCCCCTCGGCAAACGCATACCCGGCCCGCAAGCTGCGCCGCCACCACTGGCCGAAACGGGTCATGGCGGCATCGTGCAGGGTCATTTCCTGGTCGAGCCGCCAGATCTTCCAGCCACTGGCACGCAGGCGTATGCACAGCTCGGGCTCTTCCCCGGCGATCAGGTCCGGGCGATAGCCGTGAACCGCGCTGAAGGCGTCCACCCGCATCAGCGCATCGCCACCGCAAGCCTTGGTCTCCCCCAGCGGCGTGTCCCATTCCAGGTCGCACAACAGGTTGTAGACCGAATGCTGCGGGTAGCGCTCGCGACGCCGGCCACACACCACCGCAACCTGGGGGTTTGTATCGAGAAAGCCTTGCGCTTGAGGCAACCAGCCAGCCACCACTTCACAGTCGCCATCGACAAACTGCACATGGCGCAGGCCCGGCGACAGGCGTTGCAACAGGCTGAAGCCTTCGTTGCGCGCACGGGCGGCGGTAAAGGGGATGGTCATGTCCAGCGCCAGCACTTCGACCCCTTGCCCCCGCGCCATGGCCACCGAACCATCCGTGGAACCGGAATCGACGTAGACGATCTTGTCCGTCGCCCCCATCAGCGAGGCGAGGCAGCGTTCAAGACGTGGGCCTTCATTGCGGCCGATCACCACCACTCCAATGCCTGTCACCCTGGGCCTCACTCAATTGCCTTGAATGGAAAATTCCCTTTAGTACCCCGCCCCGTCGGCACACTCACGGGCATTGCACGGCTTCGTGGCGCGTCCGGGTCTTGATGGTCGCCGGCACACCGACGGCGATCGAGTTGTCCGGGACATCGGTCAGCACCACGGCGTTGGCGCCGATCACCACGTTGTTGCCGATGTGGATTTCACCCAGCACCTTGGCCCCGGTGCCGATGTCGACGTTGTTGCCGAACACCGGCGCGATGGGGCGCTCGACATTCTTCAGGCCCACCACCACACCGTTGCGAATCCGGCAGTCGTCGCCGAAGCGGGCGTAGCCGCTGATGACGATGCCGCCGAAATGATCGATGACGAAGTTTCGACCGATCTCCACTTCGCACGGCAGCTCGATGCCGGTGAGGATCTGCACCAGTTTGAACAACACCTTGTAGACGAAGGACAGCAGCTTGCGCAGCAACGCCGGGCGCACGCCGTAGCGCCAGCGCCCGAAGCGGTAGACCAGCATCACCCAGAACCCTTGGGCACCCCAGTCGCCTCCATATGTTCGCAAGTCCGCGCGTATGTTCTCGAACATGGCTTCACCTAGCGGGTGGGTTGAGTGGCATAACGGGTCTTGCGCAACAACGACCAGGTGGCCTGGTTGTGCCGCCAGCAGGCCTGGATCGCGGCCCAGCCGCGGCCTTTGAGCAAGGCCTTGAGGGCCAGCACCAGGTCGCCCAGGCACACCAGCGCCATGTGCAGGATCAGCCCCGACACACCATGGTGCTTGCGGAAATACAGCAACTCGCTTTCGATCTGGTAGGCGCTGATCTGCCGGCTGGCCGCCTCCAGCTCGGCCACCGACTTGGAGCTTTCACCGCCGATGTGCACGACCGTGGTGTAGGGGTAGAACACCACCTTCCAGCCCGCTTCCTTGACCCGTTTGCAGTGGTCGACTTCTTCGTAGTAGAGGAAGTAGCGCGGGTCGAACAGCCCGACTTGGTCGAGCACCTCCCGTCGAACCAGGTAGAAGCAGCCAGGCAACCAGTCGCACTCGCGTACCGCGTCGTGGTCCCAGGCCATCTCGTCGACCATCTTCAGGCCAGGGAAAAAACGCCCGAGCCCGGTGCGCGCGACGAAAACATTCAAAGGCGTCGGGAAGTAGCGGCAGCACGGTTGCAAGTCACCCTCGCGCCCGACCAGGCGCACGCCCAGCACGCCGCAGTCCGGGTGCTCATCCATGTACTCGAGGGTCTTGGCGAGTGAGTCGGCGGCCACGAACGCATCGGTATTGAGCAGCAACGCATAACGACCTTGCAGGTGATCGAGCAATTGATTGTTGGCCCGGCCGAAACCGACGTTCTGCGTGTTGCTCAGCAACACGGCCTCGGGGCAGACCCGCTTCATGCGTTCCACCGAGTCGTCCACCGAGGCGTTGTCCACCACCAGGTACTTGGCCAGTTTCTCGCCGCCGGCCTGGCGCAGCGCATCGAACATCGGCTGCAACAGCGATGCGGTGTTGAAGTTGACCACCATCACATCGACGGGCTTGCTATCCATTGCTGCCCTCCCCGAAGAAGTACTCGCGCCTGGCCGCCGCCAGCAGAGGCTCCAGCTCCGGGTCGTAGCCGCCCTTGCGCTCGCTGACCAGGTGGATCCAGGGGTAGGCGGCGCAGCGTGCCTCCACCCGCTCGATCAGCTGGTCCATGGTGCAGATGAACTTGGCCGGGTTGCCACCGACCACACTGTTGGGTGGCACATCCTTGGTGACCACGGACCCGGCGGCCACGATGGCGTCGGGGCCGATGGTGACCCGGGGCATGATGATCGCGCCATGGCCGATGTAGCAGTTGTCCTTGATGTCGATGTAGCCCACTGAGTCCAGGTGCTTGCCACGGGCGTATTCGATCAGCGCGACCACGCTGTCGTGCCCGATCAGCGTGCAGTCCGACAGGCCGACATTGCTGCCCAGTCGCACCAGCGTCGGGTCGGTGACGTTGCAACCGGGGTTGATGTGGACGTTGTGCCCCACCGAGTAGAACTTGCCCCAGCGGGTCTGGTAGGCCCCCCAGTCCTGCGCATTGGGGTTGCACAGTTTCTTGTAGGTCCCGCCCGCCCGACCGGTCTTGTTGGCGTAGTAGGCCACTGCCCTGCGTATCCATCCGAACATGGTGTACACCTCGCGAGTCTTTCGATTCTGGAGTGTTCCTGAGGCGAATGGGGCCTGTTACTACCGATGTCGACCTTGCCGCCCACGAACCGTTTCAACCACGGTATTACGCTTACCGCCCCGCCCTTGCCCTCATTTGGCGACGACCACGCCGTTCATCGACTTCATCCGTTCATTCAGGTGATCCGCCAGGCGCACGGCGAACTGCAGCAGGGGCATGGTCGGGTTGGCCGCGGCGCCGCGGGCGAAGATGCTGCTGCCGGCGACGTACAGGTTGTTGACGCCGAACACCTTGCAGTTGCTGTCGACCACGCCATGCTCGGCACTGGCGGCCATGCGCGTGGTGCCCATGTGGTGGGCGTGGGGCTCGAGCTTGAGCGGGAGGCCAGTGTCGTAGATGAATTCGTTGAGTTTGACGAAGCCCAGGTCGCTATCGGCGAACTGCTTGGCCAGTTCGGTGCCGATGCACTTGATGGTGTGCCGGTCCTCGGGGGCCAGCGCCCAGTTGACATTGACCTTGGCCACCCCCAGGGCGTCCTTCTCGTCGCGCAGGGTGATGCGGCTCTGCGGGTTGGGGAACTGCTCGATCATGGTGCCGAAGATGCCATCGCCCGGGCAGCTGAACTTGGCGATGAAGTCGATCTTGCCAGCCACGCCCCATTCGCAGGCCAGGTTTTCCAGGAAGTCCTTGACCTCGGCGGTCCTGCCGTAGGTCCTGACCTCGGCCATCACCGCCGCGGTCACATTGCCCTTGCCCGAGCGGTATTTGTCGGCGAAGGCATCGGTGGTGTAGTACGAACGCAGGCCGGTATCCTGCCCTTCCTTGAGGATGAAGGTGCCGATCTCGATGTTCAGGTGGTCCATCAGGCAGCGGCCGACCATCCCGTCCTTGTTGACGATGCCGGCCGCCGACAGCGAAGCGCTGTTGAGCAGTTGCCGGGCGTTCTCGATGGCCCCCATCGCCAGCACGAAATGCTTGGCCACTACCCGCTCGCGACGCCGGTCGTAATCGGACACCACCACCGAAGCCAGGCCGCCGCTGGCCTTGTCGAACTGCAAGTCGACGCAGTTGCAGTTGATGAAGACATCCAGCCCCGGGGTTTCCTTGAGCTCGGTATCGTACTTCTGGGCAAACCGTGTCGGTGGGCTGAGCAGGAAACGGTCGGCGTTGAACTCACCGCCGCCCAGATCGGCGTTTACCGCCCGGAAATCCGACCCTTGCCCGATGTCGACGATGTCCATGGCGGCGGGCAGGTAGCGCTCGACCTCCGCATAAGTGATGGGCCAGCCAGGCAGGCCCCCTTGAGGCGGGGTGCTGAAGTCGGTTGCATCGAACGGACGGCAGCGGCCTGCCCAGTGGTTGGAAGTCCCCCCGAGAAAGCGCAGGCGCGTGTCATGGGGGTAAAGTTCAAGGCCCGTCGATGAACAGTCGTAGAACGTCTGCGAACTGTCCGCGTAGGTTTGCCCGCCGGCTTCCAGCAACACCACGCTCCACCCGGCCTTGGCCAGGCGCAAGGCCAGGGTGATGCCGGCCGGTCCGCCGCCGACGATGCAGAAATCATAGGCGCCGCGCAGCGCCTTCTCGGTCTGATAATCCCTGATCATGCCTGCCCGTCCCGAAAATACTGAGAAGGCAACACCCAGCCATTGATGATGACAAACCCGCTTTTTTCAGCCGGTTTGCGCCCAACGACCGTCCCGGTACCCCATACAGCCACCCCTGCGCCCAGCAAGACACAACTACGAATAAAGCCCCTACGACCAAAAGACGGCGTGCAGAACCGAAGCTTCCCCATGATCCAAGCCCCATGCCATAGACTGCGTGAACCCCAGTGCCCACCTCGCGCCTCGATCCTTGCCTGCGCGGCACTGCCCCCGGCGCCCCTGCGCCGAAACGCTCGAAATGGCCTCAGAGCCAGTTGAAGAAGCTCGTCGCCAACGCGCCGCAGGCGGCGCCCACCGCAATCATCGGCAGCACCACGAGTTCGCGCTTGAGATTGAACATGCCCAGCTTGCAATTGACGTAGACAATCAGCACCAGGGTCGGGAAGGAATGCAAGGCGACACCCCAGATCGCGTACTTCACGCCACCGATGGCCAGCAACAGCGGCAGCCCGACCCACAGCGCGACCATCCGGATAATATTGTCCATGGCCTGGTACTTGGTATGCCCCAGGGCGATCCAGACCTGGTGTGCCAGGGTGTAGCGCAAGGTGAAGAACGACCATGACAGAATAGCCAGCATCGGCCCGGCAGCGGCGTAGCGCTCGTCGTACAACCAGCCGATCAGCATGGGGCTCGCGGTCAGGAACACGCCGCAGGTGAACAACATGACCAGGTCCACCAGCAGGCGCGAGCGGTGGTACAACGCCTTCAGGCGCTCGCTGTCGCCCGACCGGGTGGCCTCGCTGAAGGCCGGCAGCGCCACGGTGCCGACCACTTTCAGCAAGCCGGTCTGCAACGAGCCGAGAATCAGCACGGCGATGGAGTACACGCCCAGTTCCGCGGTAGTCATGCTGGCGCCGAACCACATGCGGTCGCCATACATCGCCAGCACGCCGACGATCGACGAGACCAGGATCCAGCGGCCGAACACCACCAACTCGGCCAGTGCCTCGCGGTCCCACTTCAGGCGGTGGACCGGGCCCTTGATCGCCAGGTGCCCGAGCAAGGTGCCCGCCAGGGCGCCGGCCAGGCCGGCGATCACCAGCGACCAGATGGAGCGGGTGAAATAGCCCAGGACCAGCATGGTGATCAGCCCGACCAGTTGCGAGCCCAGCTCCACCATCACCACGCGCTTTTGCTGGAAGGTGCGCAAGGCGACGTCGATATTGGTCGACTGCAACCCGTAGATGATCGCCGACAGGCCGGTGACCGCCAGGATCATGGGCAGCTCCGGCGCCGCGTAGGTGGAGCCCGCCGGCCACAGGTTGGCCAGTTGCGACAGCCAGGACCCCAGCGCCAGCAGTAAAGTGAGGACGAACAGGATGAAGCCGCGGATGATCTGCACGGTCCAGGCCGTGTTGAGGAACAGCGGGTCGTCGCCCCGCGGGCTCTGGATGATGTTCTGGCGCAGGCCCACGTCCGACAGCAGGTGCAGTAGCACCGAGACCGTGGTGGCGATGACCATGATCCCGAACATCTCCGGCAGCAGCAGCCGGGCCATGATCAGGTTGCCGCCCAGGCGCATCACCTGTGAGGCGACGAGGGAGAACACGTTCCAGGCCCCGGCCCCTATCGCCCGCCTACGAAGGCTCCCCGATGCAGACGCTTCAACTGACGGCATGAGTTCGATCCCTGACTGGATGGCTAGAAGTCACTATAGTTTCAATCAGCCATGATGCTAGCCGTCGTCCACCACCGGATAGGTGAACACCGCCAATGCCTGAACATATTCGTGCGTTGATCGTCATTCTGTTTGCCGCCGGCGTCGTTTTCACGCTCGCCCGCCGCCCGGCGGCAGACCTGATCCCCTACAGCGACTTCAAGCGGCGGCGCAACCTGTGGTTCGCCCTGACGCTGGTGGCGTTCTTCTCGTTCAGCTTCTGGGTGTATGCCGCCGCCGCCGCGCTGGTGATGTACCTGGCCGGCCGACGCGAACGCAACACCATGGCGCTGTTCTTCATGCTGTTGTTTCTCATCCCGCCCGCCTCGGTGCAGATCCCAGGCTTCGGCGTCATCAACTACCTGCTCGACCTCAACCACCTGCGCCTGCTGAGCCTGTGCATCCTGTTGCCAGCGGCGCTGAACCTCAGCCGCCAGGGCGACACGGTGCACATGGGCCGGTTGTGGCCGGACAAGCTGCTGCTGGCGGGCGTCGTGCTCCTGGCCTTGCTGTACCTGCGCGACACCACCCTCACCGACACCCTGCGCCAGGCGTTCTACCTGTATGTCGACGTGGTCCTGCCGTACTACGTGGCCAGCCGCGCGCTCAAGACCCTTCAGGACTTCAAGGACGCCTTGCTCGCTTTCGTGCTCGCCTCGTTCGTCCTGGCGCTGATCGGGGTGGCCGAGTTCCTGCGCCACTGGCTGCTCTACGACGCCTTGCTCGATGCCATGGGCGTGCGTTGGGAGATGTCCAGCTACCTCAGCCGCGGCGGTTCGTTGCGGGCCAGCGCCACCACCGGCCAGGCCATCGCCCTGGGCTACGTCATCAGCGTGGCCGCCGGCTTGTACCTGTTCGTGCAGGGCTTCGTGCGCAGCGGGCTGCAGCGCGCCCTGGGTGCCTTGCTGCTGGCCGCCGGCCTGGTCGCGCCACTGTCGCGCGGCCCCTGGATCGGCGCGGGAATCATCCTGGTGGTGTTCATCGCCACCGGCAGGAACGCCATCAAGCGCCTGATGCTGCTGGGCATGGCCGGCGTTCTGGCCCTGCCTCTGCTCACGGTGGTGCCCGGCGGCCAGAAGGTGCTCGACCTGCTACCGTTCATCGGCAATATAGAAAAAGAAAACATCACTTACCGCGAACGCCTGCTGGACAACTCGTGGATCGTCATCCAGCGCAACCCGTTGTTCGGCTCGTTCGACTTCCGCAACACCCCGGAAATGCAATCGATGGTTCAGGGCGACGGCATCATCGACATCGTCAACACCTACGTGAACCTGGCCCTCAGGGTCGGCCTGGTGGGCCTGGCGCTGTTCGTGGCGTTCTTCGTGGTCATTCTGGTCGGCATCCGTAAATCCATGCACGCCTTTCCGGACAAGGATGACCCGCAACGACAACTCGGGCGGGCGTTGCTGGCAACGCTGATCGGCATCATGGTGATCATCTTCACCGTCAGCAGTATCACCGTCATCCCCACGGTGTACTGGTCGGTGGGCGGACTGGGCGTGGCCTATATCCAGATGATCCGCCAACAGCGCTACGCTCAGGACACCTTGATCTCCAATGCAGGCCTTCAACCCAGGTAAACACCATGACACGAGGTTTTCTGCGCCGCTTCATAGGGATATCGGCATGCGCTGGCCTGGTGTTGCTGCCATTGGCAAGCTGGGCGGCGGCCTGGAGCGTCAGCGTCGACGAGCGCAATGGCCTGCCGGCCCTCACACGTGGTGGCGGCCCGACCATGGCATCCAAGTTCGACTTCTGGGCCAAGGCATGGAGTTGGACGGGCTTCTACACGTCGTTCAAGGTCAACGGACCTTATGACTACCTGCTCCAAGGCAAGAATAAAGACCTTGATTTCGATCTTTCAGCCGACATCCGCAAGACCTCTGCCAAGACCCTGACCTGGAATTTCGACCTCAACGCCCACAGTCGGCAGGCGAACGTGATGGGCGGCGGCATCACCTTCCAGTTCGACCAAGCGCTGATCGACGGGGAAATGGGCGCCCCGGTGCTGCTGCCCGACAACCGTGGCTGGGCCTGGGGCGGCAATGGCCGGGCACGGCGTATCGAAATGCGCTTCGAGCCGGCGCTGGCCAGGGTGTATTTCGAACGCGGCAACACCAATGAAGTGCGGGCTTTTTTCTACCAGGACCCGATCCTGCCCGGCAAACAGCAGGTCAAGGCCGTCCTCGAAGTCAGCGGCGATATCACCCTCGGGCCAACACCCACCGAGCGCTTCGGCCTGGCCGACCCCATGCGCTGGCCGGACGACCAGCTCGACTGGCGTACCTCGCCGGTCGACCTGTCGTTTCTCAACGAGGCGGAAAAACCGGCCGGCAAGCGCGGCTTCGTCAAGGCGACAGGCGAGCAACTGGTGTTCGCGGACAACACCCCGGCCCGCTTCTGGGGCACCAACCTGTCGGCCTATGCGATCTTCAAGACCCCCGACGACGAAATCAGACAACAGGCCAAGCGCCTCTCGGCCCTGGGCTTCAACCTCGTGCGCATCCACCACCACGATTCGCCGTGGGTGAGCCCGAACATCTTCGGCGACGTCAACACCCTGCGCGACACCCAGCAACTGAGCGCCGAATCGCTGCGCAAGATCGACTGGTGGATCAAGTGCCTGAAAGAGGAAGGGGTCTATGTCTGGCTCGACCTGCATGTGCAGCGCCCCCTGGCCGCCGCCGACCGGATCGATGGCTTCGACGAAGTGGCCAGGGGCGACCGGGCGATCGACCTGAAGGGCTACGCCTATGTGAACCCGAGCATCCAGCAGGCGATGAAGCGCTTTGCCGAGCAATACCTGACCCACGTGAACACCTACACTGGCCTCGCCTACAAGGATGAGCCAGCGGTCGCCGCGATGCTGATCACCAACGAGAACGACATTACCCAGCACTTTGGCAATGCCTTGCTCGAGGACAAGAACGTCCCCAAGCACAGCAAGCTCTACATGGATGAGGCCAAGCTGTTTGCGCTGCGTAACCAACTGCCCACGGAAACCATCTGGCACGCCTGGGAACATGGCCCCTCGAAGTTGTTCCTCAACGACCTGGAGCACCGATTCAACGTCGACATGATCAAGCACCTGCGCGGCCTGGGGGTGAAGGTGCCGATCGTCACCACCAGCACCTGGGGCGGCAATGGCCTGAGCGCCCTGCCGGCGCTGACCGCCGGCGACGTGATCGATGCGCACAGCTATGGCGGTGCCGGCCAGTTGGACAGGAACCCGTTGACCAGCGACGGCATGATCAACTGGATCGCCGCCGCCCAGGTGGTCGGCATGCCGCTGACCGTCACCGAATGGAACGCCGAGCCCTTCCCCACCCCCGACCGCCACTCGCTGCCGCTGTATGTGGCGGCGACCGCAAGGCACCAGGGCTGGGATGCGCTGATGCAGTACGCCTACAGCCAGCAGGCCCTGACCGAAGGCTGGCGCACGGCCGACAACTGGCACGCCTACAACGACCCGGCGATGCTCGCCACCCTGCCCGCTGCCGCCTTGCTCTATCGCCGAGGCGACGTGCAGGCGGCACGTACCCGGTATGTCTTCGCGCCGCCATCGAGCATGCTGTTCGGCCAGGAGATCACCCCCGCCAACTCGGCGTTGCTGCGCACCGCCATGACCAAGGGCCGGCTGCAGGTCGCCATGCCCGCCACCCCGGTGCTGCCGTGGCTGCAGCCCAGCGCGATACCCGCCGATGCCAAGGTACTGCATGACCCCGACCAGTCTCTGATCGACGCCAACGCCAGCGAAGCGACCACCGATACCGGCGAGCTCAAGCGCAACTGGCAGCAAGGACTCTATACCATCGACACGTCCTTGACCCAGGCTGCCACCGGTTGGCTCGGCGGCCAGTCGGTCAGCCTGAAGGACATCCAGGTACAGCTGAAAACCCCTTATGCCAGCGTCGTGGTGCAGAGCCTGGATGCCAAGCCCCTCGCTCAATCTCGTAGCCTGCTGGTTTCGCTGGGCAGCCGGGCGGTGCCCAGGACGGACGACAAAACGCCTTTCCATGTCGAACCCCTCGAAGGCACGCTGTCCATCAAGGCTGTCCCGGGTCTTAAGCTCTACAGCCGCGACGCTGCCGGCAAGCAGAACGAGCTCCCTGTGACTTACAAAGATGGCCGCTACAACCTGCGCCTCGACGGCCAGCGGATGACCAATTGGCTGTTCCTGAAATAGCCATCTAGAGTCTCAGAAGACCTGTTCTGGCGGCCTGCGACCGGGCCCGCCGACAAGCCACCGCTCCCAGCGCGCGTCAGGGAAGGTTGCACAGGCAAAGGAATCCAGGAGGTTTGCATGAATTTTCTGGTTGTCGGGGGTGCAGGCTATATCGGTTCGCACATGGTCAAGCACCTGTTGTGGGCCAACCATCAAGTGGTAGTGGCGGACACGGCGCCCACCCGTCCTGGGATCCACTGGGTGCAACTGGACATCGCCAATGTCCACGCATTGGACACGCTGCTCGCCGAATACCGTTTCGACGCGGTGTTCCACTTCGCCTCGTACATCCAGGTGGGCGAATCCGTCGCGGACCCCGGCAAGTACTACCAGAACAACGTTGCGGCCACCCTGACGTTGCTCCAGGCCATGGTGCGGGCTGGCATCGACAAACTGGTGTTCTCCTCCACGGCGGCCGTGTATGGCGACCCGGTGGCAACGCCCATCGATGAAGAGCACCCCAAGGCACCGATCAATCCCTACGGGCGCAGCAAATGGATGGTCGAGCAGCTGCTTGCGGATTTCGACCGTGCCTATGGCCTGAGATCGGTGTGCCTGCGCTACTTCAATGCCGCTGGCGCGGACCCGGAGGGGCAACTGGGCGAATGCCACGATCCCGAGACCCACCTGATCCCGCTGATCCTGCAGGCCGCCGCGGGCAGACGCCCGGCCATCACGGTGTACGGGCGTGACTACGACACCCCGGATGGCACCTGTATTCGCGACTATGTGCATGTCGCCGACCTGGCATCAGCCCATGCCCTGGCGGTGGACTACTTGGTCGCCGGTGGTGCGAGCACGGCGTTCAACCTCGGCAATGGCCAGGGTTTCTCGGTGCAGCAGGTGATCGACGCCGCACGCCATGTGACGGGGCGGCCGATCGATATCAGCGATGCGCCCCGCCGCCCTGGCGACCCGCCCAGGCTGGTGGCCGACGCCGGCAAGGCGAGGCAGGTGCTGGGCTGGACGCCGCAGTTCGATTCGCTGGAGCAGATCGTGGCCCATGCCTGGCGCTGGGAGCTGAAGTACCCGTGGCGTTGACATTCGGCTGTGCTGTCGTCCTTTGTAGGATCGGCTTTTGCCGCGATGCGGACAGCGCGATTCCGGCACCCGCTTCGCGGGTGATCGCGGCTGAAGCCGCTCCTACAAAGGCCGCGTCAAATCTGTGAGGGCCCGTCTTGATCAGCGAATCTGATGCTTGTGCAGCAACCGATAGAACGTCGGCCGAGAAACCCCCAGCACCCTGGCCGCCACGCTGAGGTTGTTGCTGTGGCGGTTGAGCACATCGCACAACGCCTGGCGCTCCGCGCGTTGCTTGTAATCCTCCAACGTTCCCAAGGGTTGCTCCAACTCTCGCACCTCGTGCAACCCCAGGTCCTTCGCCTCGATCTGCCGCCCCTCGGCCAGCACCAGGCCACGCCGCACCCGATTGGCCAGCTCGCGTACATTGCCCGGCCAATCATGCCGGCCCATGGCGGCCAGTGCATTGTCGCTGAACGACCGCGGGCGCCTGCCGGTTTCCAGGCTGTAGAAATCGGCAAAGTGGCTGGCGAGCATCGGCATGTCGCCATGACGGTCGCGCAGGGGGGCGGTCACAACTTGCAGGACATTGAGCCGGTAGTACAGGTCCTCGCGAAAGCGCCCCTGCTCGATGGCTTTGTCCAGGTCCACATGCGTCGCCGCCAGAACCCTCACATCCACGGGAATCGGCTGGTTCGAACCGACCCGCTCGATGTGCTTCTCCTGCAGGAAGCGCAGCAGATTGGCCTGCAGCTCCAAGGGCAGGTCGCCAATTTCGTCGAGGAACAAGGTGCCACCATTGGCCGCCTCGATGCGCCCCACCTTGCGCTGATGAGCCCCCGTGAAGGCGCCTTTCTCATGACCGAACAGCTCGGACTGGATCAGGTGCTCAGGGATGGCGCCGCAATTGATGGCGATGAAAGGCTGGTCACGGCGCTGTGATTGTCGGTGCAGGGTGCGCGCCACCAGCTCCTTGCCTGTACCGCTTTCGCCACAGATCAGCACAGGCGACTCAGTCGGCGCGAGCTTGCCGAGCAGTTTGCGCAACTCGCGGATGGGGCGGCTTTCACCCAGCAGCTCGTGCTGGGGCTCATCGAGGTGCACCGCCCCCTTGCCGCGCAGGCGCGCCATGCCGAAGGCCCGGCCAAGGGTGACCTGGACCCGCGACACATCGAACGGCAGGGTGTGGAAGTCGAAAAACCATTCGCAGACGAAATCGCCGACGTTCTGCATACGCAGCTCCTCGGCGCTGAGCACAGCAATCCATTCGGTATTGCTGCGTTTGATCATGTCCTTGACCGCGTCGGGGTGACGCAAGTGCTGAGCCTGCAGGCGCAGCACCCCTACATCGCACGGGTGCTCCAGGGCGGTGTCCAGGGCGCTGCTGCGTACCTCCCAGCCGATATTGCGCAGGCCCGGGAGCAGCTGGTGACACTCGTCGCACGGGTCGACGATCAGCAAACGGCGCTGGGATGCAGATTCAGGCATGACCATTCCTTGGCGCCACATAATGGTTTTTTCCGAAGAAACAGTACTTTGCGACGCCCGACTTAACAGTAGCAACGAACTTGACAGCCCCCACTACCGTTGGTCAGCCCAGCCGCGGCACTGCGCCACACCTTAGAATTATTGCTAACTATCGACGTCACATTCGGCGCCGCGGATAAACGGATAACCGCACTTCAATAAAAAATTTCAACCGCCATGTGACTCCGACCCTGATCTGGAGCATCAGTACGAATAACCCCGCGCTGTACCCTGCCTGGCATAACACCGCGGAACATATATTTCGCTGTTTGGGACCATAGAGAGACCGAACCATGAATGCCCCGCTCCGTGTCAACGAAGCACTGCTGATTGCCGACCACGCCTTCGAACCCTTCCAGTGCGTCGCCTGGGATGCCCCTAACGGCACGGGCGAGCTGAGCCTGGCGGTGATCGACCGGACCAGCACCCGTATCGGCGCCAAGCAAGTCTCCTCGCGGGTGTATTCCGACCCGGCACAATGGGCCAGCCTGATCGAGGAAGTACGCGCGGAACTGTGCCAGAAGGGTTACGACCTGCAACCCTGGTCGATGCCGAAATAATCACAGGTGCGCGCAGTTCGCGCACTTGTGCAATTCCCGCCTGGCCACGTCATAACTTTTCTGCGGGTGCGACATACTGTCGCGCACAACCCGTTTAATTGATCAGCGTGAACGTTTCTATATGCCGATACTCGGCCTGTAGTTGTTCGGCAAGTTGCCGTGCCCGCCCCACTCTTACTGCCGCCAGTTCCATGTCCACCAATAAAGTGGCGCACGGCAATGGCTGTGGCGTGGCCCACTGACGCAACCGACCGTCGGTCAGTATCAGGCAGCGTTGCACTTCTTGCGGCAGGCGCTTGCGTCGCGCCAGCAACCAGTGGCGCGCCTCCTCCAGCGCGGCGAACAACGGCGTGCCTCCCCCCGCTCCCAGCGCCTGCAGCCAAGGTTGCAACGCCGCCGAGGCCTTGAGGCCGTGGCGCTGCCAGTGTGGCCGGTTGCCGCTGGCGGTGAGCAGCGCCAGGCGCGCCCGTTGCCGGTAGGCCTGGTCGAACAGCTCGGCCAGCAGCCCCTTGGCCTGGGCCAGGGCCTGATGGCGGCGGGTCGAAGCCGACGCATCGACGATCACCAGCCACAACGCAGGCCCGTCGGCCTGGCGTTGCTGCCAGCATAGATCCTGGCGCTGGCGAGGCCGGCCCTTGAGCAACGTGGGCAACCAGGCGATTCGCCCACCATCGGCCACGCGCAGGCGGCCACGGGATGCGCCCTTCAGCTGACCTGCGCGGGGCCTGGCATCCGCCGCCTGGGTGTCACGCGGGCGGATGCTCAGGGCTTTTTTGCCCAGTTCGGCACCTCGCGCCGCGCACCGCCGACTACTGGCTGTGGCGGCAATGCCCCCCAGTCGCCCTGCCCCTGTTCACGCTCCCGCCCCGGCGACGGTTCCGCCGCATCGGCCGGCGCCGGTTGTTGCGCATCGGCGCGCCGTCGGTGGCGCAAGGCAAACTCGGCCACCGCATCGACATCCGCTTCCTCGATGGCCGCGCTACCACGCCAGGCAGCATGGGCCCGGGCAGCGCGCAGCCAGACCAGGTCGGCACGCAGGCCATCGACGCCGGCGGCAAAACAGCGCTCGGTAATCCAGGCCAGGGCCTGGTCGTCCAGGGCAATCGAAGCCAGTTGCCCACGCGCCGCGTGGCAGCGCTCACGCAGTTGCGCCTGCGCTTGCGCCCACTCGGCGCAGAATGCCTCGGGGTCGCTGTCGAACGCCAGGCGTCGACGGATGATCTGCTGCCGGGCTTCGGGCGCCGGCAAGCCGTCGAGGGCGACATTGAGGCCGAAACGGTCGAGCAACTGCGGGCGCAGCTCACCTTCTTCCGGGTTCATGGTGCCGATCAGCACGAAGCGGGCGGCATGGCGATGGGAGATGCCATCGCGTTCGACGCGGTTGGTGCCGCTGGCGGCCACGTCCAGCAGCAGGTCCACCAGCGGGTCGGGCAGCAGGTTGACCTCGTCGACGTACAGCACGCCGCCGTCGGCATGGGCCAACACCCCCGGCGAGAAACGCGCCTGGCCCTGGCCCAGGGCGGCATCCAGGTCGAGGGTACCGACCAGGCGCTCTTCGGTCGCGCCCAGCGGCAAGGTCACGAACGGCCCGTCACCGAGCAAGTCGGCAAGGCCCCGGGCCAGGGTGCTCTTGGCCATGCCGCGCGGGCCTTCGATCAGCACGCCACCGATCTTCGGGTCGATGGCCGTCAGGCACAGGGCCAGCTTGAGATCGTCGGCGCCGACCACGGCCGCCAGGGGGAATTGCACGGGTTCGCTCATGTTCAGCTGTCTTCCTCGCCGTCGAGCAACTGCTGCTCGAGGCTGTCGCGGTAGTCGCCCGGTTCCTGCCACAGCCCCCGCTGCTGGGCTTCCAGCAGGCGTTCGGTGAGGTCACGCAGGGCCTCGGGGTTGTGCTCGCGCATGAAGTCACGGGTGGCCGGGTCGAGCACATAGGCATCGGCCAGGCCTTGGTAATGATGGTCGTCGATCAGGTGGGTGGTGGCATCGAAGGCAAACAGGTTGTCCACCGTCGCGGCCAGCTCGAATGCACCTTTATAGCCATGACGCTTGGCGCCGTCGATCCACTTGGGGTTCAGGGCGCGGGCGCGGATCACCCGGTTCAGCTCTTCCTTCAAGGTGCGGATACGTGGCCGGTCGGCCTGGCTGTGGTCGCCGTGATAACTGGCCCGGGCGCTGCCCGCCAGGGTTTCGGCGGCGGCCAGCATGCCGCCCTGGAACTGGTAGTAGTCGTTGGAATCGAGCAGGTCGTGCTCATGGTTGTCCTGGTTCTGCAGCACCGCCTGCACCTGGCTGAGGCGCTGGGCGAACTGGGCGCGGGCCGGGGTGCCCTCGTCGCTGGCGCCATAGGCGTAGCCACCGTGGTTGAGGTAGACCTCGGCCAGGTCGTCGCGGCTATGCCACAGGCGCCCGTCGATGGCGTTCTGCACGCCTGCGCCGTAGGCACCGGGCTTGGCGCCGAACACCCGCCAGCCGGCCTGACGGGCGGCCTGCTCGGCGTCCATGCCATCAACCAGCAATTTCTCTCGTTCTGTTCGCACACGGGCGGCCAGCGGGTTGAGGTCGTCCGGCTCGTCCAGCGCGGCCACTGCCTGCACCGCCGCGTCGAACAGGCGGATCAAGTTGCCGAAGGCATCGCGGAAGAAGCCCGAAACGCGCAAGGTCACGTCGACCCGCGGGCGGTCGAGCAGGCTCAGCGGCAGTATCTCGAAGTCGTCCACCCGCTGGCTGCCCGTCGCCCACACCGGGCGCACGCCCATCAGTGCCATCGCCTGGGCGATGTCGTCGCCGCCGGTGCGCATGGTCGCCGTGCCCCACACCGACAGCCCCAGCTGGCGCAGGTGGTCGCCGTGGTCCTGCAGGTGGCGTTCGAGGATCAGGTTGGCCGAGGCGAAGCCCAGGCGCCAGGCCGTGGTGGTCGGCAGGTTGCGCACATCGACGGTATAGAAGTTGCGCCCGGTCGGCAGTACGTCAAGCCGCCCACGGCTGGGGGCACCACTGGGGCCGGCAGGCACGAAACGCCCGGCCAGGGCGGCCAGCAGGCCATCGATCTCGGCGCCGCCGCACGCGTCCAGGTTGGGCGCGACGTCTTCGCACAGCGCGCGCAGCACCTCCCGTACAGGCTGCCAGCACGGGGCATCCGGCAGACCAGCCTCACCCGCCAGCGCCTGCTCGATCAAGCTGACCGCAAACAGTTCAAGGCGCTCGCGGGTATCGCCCTGGGTGCGCCACAGCCCGGGATCACATGCCTGCAACAATGCCGGGCGCGGCCCTTCCCAGGCCTGGCCCAGGTCGCAATCGAGCGGATCGAAGCCCAGCGCCAGCGCCTTGGCCAAGGCGCGGATCAGGCTGGCGTTGCCGCCCTTGCCATCCCCCCGCTCGACCCGCAGCAGCGCCAGCAAGGTGTCGCTGCGCAGGCGCCCTTGGGGCGACTGGCCGAACACATGCAGGCCATCGCGAATCTGCGACTCCTTCAGGTCGCACAGGTAGGTGTCCAGACGCGGCAGCCACACCGCCGCGTCGTCCAGTTGTCCTTCGAGCTGCAACTCTCGGTCGATATGGTTGGCCTTGACCAGTTCGAGGATGTCGCGCTGCAGCTCGCGGGCGCGGCGTGGGTCGAGCAGTTGGGCTTCGTAGTATTCGTCCGCCAGTTGCTCCAGGTGACGCAGCGGGCCGTAGGTTTCGGCGCGGGTCAGCGGCGGCATCAGGTGGTCGATGATCACCGCCTGGGTGCGCCGTTTGGCCTGGGCGCCCTCGCCTGGGTCATTGACGATGAATGGGTAGATGTTCGGCAGCGGGCCGAGCAACGCATCCGGCCAGCATTCATTGGACAGGCCCACGCCCTTGCCCGGCAGCCACTCCAGGTTGCCGTGCTTGCCGACATGGATCACCGCGTCGGCGGCGTAGCCGTTGCGCAGCCAGAAGTGGAACGCCAGGTAGCCATGGGGCGGCACCAGGTCCGGGTCGTGGTACACCGCGCTGGGGTCGACCTGGTAGCCCCGCGCCGGCTGGATGCCGACGAAGGTCAGGCCATAACGCAGCCCGGCGACCATCATGCGCCCCGAGCGGAACATCGGGTCCTTCTCGGGGGGGCCCCAGCGTTCGAGCACAGCGCGCTGGTTCGCCTCGGGCAATGCGTCGAAGGCACTCTGGTAGTCCGCCAGGCTCAGGCTCTGGGCGCAGGGGCGTTGGTCCAGGTGGTCGAGGTCGTTGGTCACACCACCGAGCAACTGGTGGATCAGCTCGGTACCACTGCCCGGCAGACCGGCCACCGGATAGCCCTGCGCCTGCAGGGCCTGGAGGATGTTCAGGGCGGCGCCCGGTGTGTCCAGGCCTACACCGTTGCCGATGCGCCCATCGCGGGTCGGGTAGTTGGCCAGCACCAGGGCGATGCGCTTTTCCTGGTTGTCCAGGCGCCCCAGCTCCACCCAGCGCCGCGCCAGCTCGGCGACGAAGTCCATGCGTTCGGGGTGTGCCCGATAGCAGACCACGTCGGACTGGCTGCGCTCGCTGCGCCAGGCCAGGTCCTTGAAGCTGACCGGCCGGGTGATGATGCGCCCGTCCAGTTCCGGCAAGGCGATGTGCATGGCCAGGTCGCGCGCGCCCAGGCCCTGCTCGTTCTGCTCCCAGGCAGGCTGGTTGTCCTGGGCGCAGATCGCCTGCAGCACCGGCACATCGCGGCGCAGCGGGCGCAGGTTGGGCTGTTCGGGGCTGGACAGGGCGAAACCGGTGGTGTTGATCACCACTTCGGCCTCAACCTCGTCGAGCCAGTTTTCAACCTGATCAAGGCAAGCGCGCTCCTTGAGGCTGGCCACGGCGATCGGCAACGGATTCAGGCCGCAGGCCTGCAGGCGCTGGCAGAACACATCGATGAACGCCGTGTTGGCGGCCTGCAGGTGCGAGCGATAGAACAGCAACGGCGCCACCGGGAACGCCGGATTCCATTCGCCGTACCAGTCCTCCAGCACCGCGCTGGCCTTGTGAGGGTGGTACACCGCAGTGCGCGGCAACGGCTGAGGCTCGTGCCACGGGTAGTCACGCCCCAGCCACAGGCTGGCCAGGCAGTTGAACAGGTTGACGGCGTTGGCCTTGCCGCCCTGGCGCAGGTAGTGCCAGAGCCGCTCGGCCTGCTCGCCACGCACCGTGCCCAGGTCGGTCAGCTCCGGATCGGGGCGATCATCGCCCGGCACCAGGATCAGCTGCACGCCACGGTTGGCCAGCTCCACCAGTTGCTCGACACCATAGCGCCAGTAACCGACGCCGCCGTGCAGCGACACCAGGATCACCTTGGCGTGGCGCAGCACCTCGTCGACATAGAGGTCGACCGAGGCATGGTTCTGCACCTGCATGGGGTTGGCCAGGCGCAGGCTGGGGAAATCATCGGGCAACTGCTCGGCGGTTTCGGCGAGCAGTGCCAGGTGCGAATCACCGCTGCAGAGGATCACCAGCTCGGCGGGGGTCTGGCCGAGGTCGGCGATGCTGTCGTCCGGCACGAAGCCGCCGGGCTGGGTCCGCAGCAGGTGCATGGGTCAGGCGCCCAGAGCCTGGCGCAGACGCGCTTGCAGTTGCACGGCATCGAGGTCCTGGCCGATCAGCACCAGGCGGGTGATGCGTGGCTCCTCGCTGCGCCAGGCGCGGTCGAAGTGCTTGTCGAAGCGGGTGCCCACGCCCTGGATCAGCAGGCGCATCGGCTTGCCGGGGATGGCGGCGAAGCCCTTGGCGCGCAGGATGCCGAATTCGGTGACCAGTTGCGTGAGGGCATCGAGCAGCAGGCTTTCGTCGGCTTCGGGCAGGTCGATGGAAATGGAGTCGAAGGCGTCGTGATCATGGTCGTCGTGATCGTCGCCGTCATGATGCGAATCGTGGTGGGTGCGCCGGCCATCGATATGCGCCTCGGACTCGGCGCCCACGCCCAGCAGCACCTCCAGCGGCAGGCGGCCGCTACTGGCTTCGATCACCTTGACCGCTGGCGGCAGTTCCTCGGCCACCTCCGTGCGGACCTTGGCCAGGCCCTCGGGGTCGATCAGGTCAGCCTTGTTCAGTACCACCAGGTCGGCGCTGGCCAGTTGGTCGGCGAACAGTTCGTGCAGGGGCGACTCATGGTCGAGGTTGGGGTCGAGCTTGCGCTGGGCGTCGACCTGGTCCGGGTAGGCGGCGAAGGTGCCCGCTGCCACGGCCGGGCTGTCGACCACGGTGATCACCGCGTCGACGGTGCAGGCGTTGCGGATTTCCGGCCACTGGAAGGCCTGGACCAACGGTTTGGGCAGCGCCAGGCCGCTGGTCTCGATCAGGATGTGGTCCAGGTCGCCACGGCGGGCCACCAGCTCGCGCATCACCGGGAAGAACTCTTCCTGCACGGTGCAGCACAGGCAACCGTTGGCCAGCTCGTAGACGCGGCCATTGGCTTCTTCCTCGCTGCAACCGATGCTGCACTGCTTGAGAATTTCGCCATCGATGCCCAGCTCGCCGAACTCGTTGACGATTACCGCGATACGGCGGCCCTGGGCGTTGTCGAGCATATGGCGGAGCAAGGTGGTCTTGCCCGAGCCGAGGAAGCCGGTAACGATGGTGACGGGGAGCTTGGCCAGTGTTTTCATGTCGCGATGCCCTTGGCGGCTGTGGCGCGGGCATGCAGGACGATAGCCACGGGCCTTGCCGGCCTGGCTGGTTCGCCACCGGATCACCCCGCCCGGTTGAAAGTCGAAAACGTCACGAGGCAGGTCTCCTGGCTCGCACTGTGCCGGCAGCATTGCCAGCGGGATGGCGCCTTCCCGCGCGTGCGCAGTGGCTGTGCCGATCCGTTCCAGTGCCTACAGTTGCGGGGGCAGCCGCGGCATCGACCGCGTTCCCGTCTTAGCTCCGGCCAACGCCGGAGAACCTCGAAGCGGCAAGGCTACGCAGAGCCTGCCTTGCGGTCAACCGCCGCCGCCATTGACGCAAGGTTCGCCCCATGATTTGCTAGCGCATTGCGTTCAGGTGCCCCCTTGGGGTGAAACGGGAAACCGGTGCGTCACGCCTCGCTCTACAAGAGGCAGGACAATGCCGGTGCTGCCCCCGCAACGGTAAGCGAGTGAAGCGTCTAGACCACTGTGCCCGTCGACTTGGCATGGGAAGGTGACGCCAACAACGGAGCCCCGCTCCACCTCGCCAGCCCGGAGACCGGCCTGACACCACATGAACACCCCGCGGTGGGCGGGCGCTGTCGCATACCTGGGCGAGCTTCGCCCGGGGTCGCCGCGCTTGCCTGTTGCCCCAATGCCCGACAAAAGCAACAGCAGAGGAACGCGTCATGCCCATCACCAGCACGAAACACAGCATCGCCACCCCCGTCAGCCTCAGCCAGCGCATGATCGTCGCCGTCGGCGCCAGCCTGCTCGGCCTGTGCCTGGTCTACTTCGCCGGTTTCTCGCACATCGAGGCGGTGCACAACGCCGCTCATGACACCCGCCACAGCGCCGCCTTCCCCTGCCACTGAGTACGCCCGCATGATCACACGCATCGCCCGTACCGCAGGCTTCAGCGGGCTGCTGGCCGCCCTGCTGCTGACCCTGCTGCAAAGCTTCTGGGTGGCCCCCTTGATTCTCCAGGCGGAAACCTACGAGAACGCCGCCCCGGCTGCTGAACACCACGAGCATGGCGAAGCTGCCGCCCCCCACGAACATGAGCACAGCGCCGAAGCCTGGGCACCGGAGGACGGCTGGCAGCGCGTGCTGTCCACCACCGGCGGCAACCTGGTGGTCGCGGTAGGCTTCGCCCTGGTCCTTGCCGCGCTGTACAGCCTGCGCGAGCCTGGCCGCGTCAGCACCGGCGCGCTCTGGGGCCTGGCCGGCTTCGCCGTGTTCTGCCTGGCGCCGACCCTGGGCCTGCCACCCGAACTGCCCGGCACCGCGGCCGCCGACCTGGGCCAACGCCAGACCTGGTGGGTCGGCACCGCCGCCGCCACTGCCGCTGGCCTGGCGCTGCTGGTATTCGCCCACCACTGGCTGTTCAAGGTGATCGGCGTCGCCCTGCTGGTCATCCCCCATGTCATCGGCGCGCCGCAACCGCCCGTGCATGAGAGCCTGGCGCCGGAAGCCCTCGAGGCGCAGTTCAAGATCGCCTCCTGGCTGACCAACGCCGCCTTCTGGCTGGCGCTGGGCCTGCTCAGCGCGTGGCTCTACCGTCGCCCCAGCCACGCTTGATGCCCCTGCATCCCGCTCAGCCGGCGTTGTACGCCGGCTTTGGCTGCCGTCGTGGCTGCCCGGTCGAGACGCTGTCGGTGCTGCTGCGCCAGACCTTGAACCAGAACGCCCTGCCGCTTTCCTGCCTGCGCGGCATCGCCAGTATCACGCCCAAGGCGCGCGAGCCCGGCCTGCTGGCCTTGGCTGAGCGCCTGGGGTTGCCGTTCGTCTGTTTCGACGCCCCGCATCTGCTTGGTTTCGAAGCGCAACTCACCCAGCGCTCCGCCGCCGCCTACGCCCAGACCGGCTGCTGGGGCGTCGCCGAAAGCGCGGCACTGGCCCTGGCCGGCCAGGCACTCACGCCGCCACGCCTGCACATCCCGAGACAGACCCTGGCTGGTGCTACCCTGGCCCTGGCCATCGGCGGATAATCCGCCCTTTCATCTGCAAGGAATCCCCATGACGGTCTACTTCATCGGTGCCGGCCCCGGCGACCCGGAACTGATCACGGTGAAAGGCCAGCGCCTGATCCGCCAGTGCCCGGTGATCATCTATGCCGGCTCCCTGGTGCCCCCCGCGGTGCTCGAAGGGCACACCGCCCAGACTGTGATCAACAGTGCCGAGCTGCACCTGGAGCAAATCGTCGAAGCCATGCGCCAAGCCCACGCCGATGGCCACGATGTGGCTCGGGTGCACAGTGGCGACCCCAGCCTGTACGGCGCCATCGGCGAGCAGATTCGCCTCCTGCGCGAGCTGGGCATCGATTACCAGATTGTGCCTGGCGTCACCGCGACCGCTGCCAGTGCCGCCCTGCTGGGGTGCGAACTGACCCTACCCGATGTCGCGCAAACGGTGATCCTGACTCGCTACGGCGACAGCTCCCCCATGCCTCCCGGGGAGCAGCTGGCCGACCTGGCCCGGCACGGCAGCACCCTGGCCATCCACCTGGGCGTGAAGCACCTCGCCCGGATCGTCGACGAGTTGCTGCCCCACTACGGCGCCGACTGCCCGATCGCCGTGGTGCACCGCGCCACCTGGCCGGATCAGGACTGGGCCAAAGGCACCCTGACGGATATCGTCGGGCGGGTGGCGGCCAAGGGTTTCCGGCGCACCGCGCTGATCCTGGTCGGCCATGTGCTGGGGGACGCCCCGTTCGCCGACTCGGCGTTGTACCGTGCCGGCCACGCCCACCTCTACCGGCCCGGCCCATAAGCCATTTGCCGCCACGCCTCACCCCGTAGCACACTGGGGCCTCACGCCAACCGGAAGCCCCACCATGCTCGAACTACGCCCCAACTGCGAGTGCTGCGACAGCGACCTGCCGGCCGAGAGCCCGGACGCCCTGATCTGCTCGTTCGAATGTACCTTCTGCCGCACCTGCAATGACCAGCACTTCCACAACCAGTGCCCGAACTGCGGTGGCCAGCTCGTTTCGCGACCAACCCGCACCGGCAAGGTGCTGGGCAACAACCCTGCCTCCACCCAGCGCGTGGTCAAAAAACACGCCGCCTGCGCCTGAGCCCGATGCCAGACCGCTTCAACGGAGGCGCTCCCCAGCCTCCGTTGTAGTCCTTTTCAACAAAACAGCCGCGCATTTTCAACACACCTATACTCGCCTATTACCAAGGATCCTGAATCCCCGTAAGGTGCGCGCTGCCTACAGCTGACCCGCGAACCTCTATTCGACCAGATTCAGGAAACGGGTCCACATCAACAGGAGTTACCCATGACATCCGTGCTGTTGGTCGATGACCATCACATTGTCCGGCTAGCCGTGCGCATGCTGCTCAAAGGCGAGCGGTTCGAGGTGGTCGGGGAGACAGGAAAAGGCAAGGACGCTGCGCGCCTTGCCGCGGAAACCAAGGCCGAGGTGGTGATTCTCGACATCGGCCTGCCCGACCTCGACGGCATGGAAGTGATCAAGCGCCTGAAGCTGCTCGAACCCCCGCCACGCATCATGGTCCTGACCGGCCAGCCCGCCGACTTGTATGTACGCCGCTGCATGGATGCCGGCATCAGCGCCTTCGTCAACAAGGACGAGGACCTCGACGCCCTGATCTTCGCCCTCAAGGCACTGGTCAAGGGCTACTCGACCTTCCCGCAGATGGCGGTCAACAGCAACACCCTGGACAGCGAGAACGAGCGCCTGGGCAGCCTGTCCAACCGCGAAATGGAAGTGCTGCGCCGGCTCTGCGCCGGGCAGAGCAACAAATTGATCGGCGAGCAGATGAACCTCAGCGCCAAGACCATCAGCACCTACCGCGGCCGGATCCTGGAGAAACTCAAGGCCGAGTCATTGGTGGAAATGGTCGACTTGGCCAAACGCAACCACGTGGTCTGAGCGATGATCAGGCGCACCGTGCTGTGCCTGTTGCTGGCCGCGCTGTTACCGCTCCCTGCCTCGGCACAGCCCTCCGGTGAGAGCCGCCACCTGCTGGCGCGCGCGCTGAGCGCCGCGCCACCACTGGCCCTCGACACGCCCGACCGCCAGTGGCTCGATACGCGCAAGCGCCTGGTGCTCGGCAGTTCGCGCCCCGACTACCCCCCCTTCGACATCAACACCAGCCAGGCCGACTACGAAGGCCTCAGCGCCGACTACGCCGGCCTGATCGCCGAACAATTGGGTATTCCCATCGAGATCCGCCGCTATGCCAATCGCGCGCAGGCCATCGCCGCTCTGCGGCGCGGCGAGGTCGACTTGCTGGGCACCTCCAATGCCTTCGAGGCCAACGATGCCGAGCTCGCCCTCAGCCAGCCCTATGCCGACGACCTGGCGGTGATCGTGTCGCGCCAGCGCGGCACACTGGGCGAGGACCATGCCCTGGCCGGGCGCAAGCTGGCCATGGTCGACCATTACCTGCCCCTGCAGGCCGTGCAGCAACTGTATCCCCGGGCTCAGGTCACGCTCTATCGCTCCACCCTGGCCGGTATCGCCGCGGTGGCGCAGGGCCAGGCCGATGCCTACCTGGGTGATGCCATCAGCAGCGACTACATGATCGGCAAAGGCTTCCAGGGCATGGTCAAGGTCGACCACTTCGTCAAAGCCCCCGTCAGCACCTTCGCCTTTGCCCTCGCGCGCGACAACACGCGCTTGCTGCGCCTGGTGGACACGGCCCTGAACCGTGTCGCCGACAGTGAGCGCCTGAACATCCTGCGACGCTGGACCAGCGGCAGCACCAGCCTGTTGCTCGACCGCCGGCTGGACGCGCTCACCACCGAGGAGCGCGGCTGGATCGCCACCCACCCGACCATTCGGGTGATGATCAACACGACCCTGGCCCCCTTGAGTTTCACCGACAGCCAGCAGCAGCCTCGCGGCATCGCCCTCGACCTGCTGGAACGGATCAGCTTGCGCACCGGCTTGAACTTCCAGGTCGTCGAGTCGGACTCGTTCGAGGACATGGTCGAGGCCACCACCCAGGGCAAGGTCGACATGATCGGCGCCATCGGCTACGGCAACCACCGCGCCGAACGCCTTCGCTATACCCGCCCCTACATGATCAGCCCACGCGTCCTGGTGATGCGCCAGGACGCCGCGCCGCTGCCTGCGACGCAACCCTTGCGCGGCCAGCGCGTAGCCCTGTTGCGAGGCTCTCCGCTGACCGAACAAGTGCTGCGTGACGCGCCCGGCATGCGGGTGTACGAAGCGGAGAACCCACTGCAACTGATGGAAGCGGTGGCCAACGGCGACGCCGATGTGGCGCTAAGTTCGCAAATCAATGCGGTCTACTTCATCAACCAGGTGTTCAAGGGCCGTCTGCGGGTCGCCGGGCTGCAAGGCGATGAACCCGCACTCGCCGCCTTTGCCGTGAACCCTGCCCTCCCCCAACTGCAGGGCATTCTCGACAAGGCCCTGCTGAGCATCCCGCCCGACGAGCAGGAACAACTGGTCAACCGTTGGCGCACCAACGCCGTGGTCAGCGACAGCCCCTGGCGCAACTACCGCACACTGGCGCTCCAGGTGCTGGTGCTGGCTGCTGTACTGCTGGCGGGCGTGGTGTTCTGGAACACCTACCTGCGCAAGCTTATCCACCAGCGCACCGACGCCGAGCGCGCCCTGCAGCAGCAGCTTGCGCTCAGCCGCGGACTGCTCGAACAGTTGCGCCAGGCTAAGAACGACGCCGAACAGGCCAGCCAGGCGAAAAGTACCTTCCTGGCGGTGATGAGCCACGAAATCCGCACCCCGATGAACGCGGTGATCGGCCTGCTGGAATTGGCCCTGGAAGACAGCCGTCGAGGCCGCAGCGATACCCAGGCGCTGGAAACCGCCCATGGGTCGGCGATCGGCCTGCTCGACCTGATCGGCGATGTGCTCGATATTTCGCGTATCGAATCCGGGCACATGACCTTGCAAGCGGTGGCCACCGACTTGACCGGCCTGGTCAAGGCCACCGTGCGGGTATTCGAGGGCAACGCACGGATCAAGGGTATTCAGCTTCGCTCGGCACTGCCTGACAGGCCCTGCTGGGTTACCGTCGACCCCCTGCGCTTCAAGCAGGTGCTGTCGAACCTGTTGAGCAATGCGATCAAATTCACCGACCAGGGTCAGATCGATGTCACGCTGACAGCGGATGCCTCCAGCAAGCATGGCCTGCTGGTGGCGTTGCAGGTGAAGGATACCGGCAAGGGTATCAGTGCCAGCGACCAGACCCGGTTGTTCAGCGCCTTCTCCCAGGTGGGGGACCAACAGAACCGCCAGGGTGCCGGCCTGGGGCTGGTGATCAGCCGCAACCTGTGCGCATTGATGGGGGGCGAGCTTAGCCTGCAGAGTATCGAGGGGCTGGGCACCCAGGTCGATGTCCACCTCAGCCTGGCAGCGGCCGACGCCCCGCCCATCGAGTCACCGGCAGTAACCGTGTCCACGTCCGACAACGGTCCGCTGCATGTTCTGGTAGTGGACGACTATCCTGCCAACCTGCTGCTGCTCGACAAACAGTTGCGTTCGCTCGGCCACCGTGTCGCGCTGGCCGACCAAGGCGAGACGGCGCTGACGCTATGGCAGGCGAACCGCTTCGATGTGGTGGTCACCGACTGCAGCATGCCCGTGATGGATGGCCATGAGCTGACACGCCGGATTCGTGGGCTGGAACGTGAAAGCATGCTGCCCGCTTGCCATATCATCGGCGTCACGGCCAATGCCCAGGCCGAGGAGCGTCAACGCTGCCTGGAAAGCGGCATGGACGAATGCCTGTTCAAACCCATCGGCCTGCAGGCACTCAAGGCGGCCCTGGCGCACGTCAGCACCCTTGCGCCCACGCAGTCCCACGTCCAGGCTCGCGCCAGCGGATTCGACCTTCAGCAATTGCGCCACCTGACCCAGGACGATGCGCAACTGACCCGCAGCCTGCTCCAGCAACTGGCCCAGAGCAACGGCGAAGACCTGCAGGCACTGCTTGCCCTGGGGGCTGCCCCTGAACCGGCGACCCTGACGCCACTGGTGCACCGGATCAAGGGTGGCGCCAGGATGCTCAAGGTCAGGACCGTGGTTCAGGACTGTGAAGCGCTCGAGCAAGCCATTGCCCAGCAACAGCCCCTCGACCCGGCGCTCGAACGGCTGCGCGACAGCCTGCAAAACCTGGAGCGCGAACTGCGTCAAGGCCTCAGTGCAATTGCAGGGTCGAGCTGATCTGGCTGATGGCATCCACCACGTGACGCGAGCCCTGCTGGATCTCCATGATCACCGTACCGGCTTCATTGGCCAGCTCCACGCCCCGTCCGGTGCGGGTCAGGCTCGACTGCATGCTGGCCACCGCCGTCAGTGACAGGTCGTGGTTCTGCCGCACCACGTCGACGATTTCCAGGGTCGCCTTGCTGGTGCGCGCCGCCAGGCTGCGCACTTCGTCCGCCACCACCGCGAAACCACGCCCATGGTCACCGGCCCGCGCCGCCTCAATGGCCGCGTTGAGCGCCAGCAGGTTGGTCTGGTCGGCGATGCCACGGATGGTCAGGACGATCTGCCCGATTACCTCGGACTGCTTGCTCACCGCATCGATGCTGCGCGCGGCCTCGTTGAGCTCGGCGGAAATCTGCTCGATCACCGCCACCGTCTGCTGCACCACCTGGGTGCCCTTGCGCGCGCAGGCATCGGTCTGCACGGAGCTGGCGTGGGCGGCGTCGGCGGCGGTTTGCTGGGTGCTAACCTGGTTGGTGATGTCGCTGGCGAACTTCACCACTTTGTACAGCCGGCCCTTGTTGTCGAAGATCGGGTTGTAGGAGGCCTCCAGGTAGACCGTCTGGCCCTGTTTGTTGACCCGCTCGAAGCGGTGCGAGTGATACTCACCGCGATTGAGCGAGGCCCAGAAGTCGCGGTACTGGGCCGACTCGCGCTCATGGGGCAGGCAGAACAGTCCGTGATGGCGCCCCACCACCTCCTCCAGGCGATAGCCCATGGTGTCGAGGAAATTCTGGTTGGCCTTGATCACCCGCCCGGCCGGGGTGAACTCGACCACCGCCATGGAACGGCCGATGGCCTTGAGCAGGCTTTCGCTCTCGTGTTCCTCGATTACATGGCGAGTGATGTCGGAGGCCACCTTGATCACGCTGGTGACTTGCTGGCGCTCATCGAGCACCGGCATGTAGCTGGCTTCCAGCCACACCTCGTGTCCGGCCTTGTCCAGGCGCTCGAAGGTGCCGCTGATGGCCTTGCCCTGGCCCAGTTCGCGCCATAGTTGCTGGTATTCGGCGCTCTTGGCGTAGGTGGGGTCACAGAACAACCGGTGGTGCTTGCCGCGGATCTCGTCGGCGCTGTAGCCCATCGTCTGGCAGAAATGGTCGTTGGCCTCGAGGATGGTGCCGTCGGGGGCAAACTCGATCATGGCCATGGAACGGCTGATTGCAGCGAGCTTTGCTTCCATGCCGGCCAGGGCCTGGCGGGCGCGTTGGATCTCGACCAGATCGGACTTGCGATGGTACTCGAACATGGGCCAGGACTCCTTGTGTCCACGGGATGTTCCTGAGCATAGATCGGCGTTTTAGCCGTGCAAGCGAACTGCTATCACTTTGGGATTAAGCATTTGTGGCCGTTTATCCGATGGGGCGGTTTGAAGATCGCTTTGTAGGAGCGGCTTTAGCCGCGATGCGGACAACGCGGTGCCTGGCACCCGCTTCGCGGGTGATCGCGGCTGAAGCCGCTCCTACAAAGATCGTGCCAAATCGTTGCCATCACCGATCTGCCTCAAGAACTCTCCCGCACCACCAGCTCGAAGCCCATGTCCTGCTGTTCGACCCCTACCCGCTTGCCGTCGAGCAAAGCCAGCAGGGCTTGCGCGGCACCCCGTCCCACCGCGGCCCGTGGGGTACGAATCGAGGTCAGCGGCGGCACCATGTAGGCCGAGGCCGGCAGGTCGTTGAAGCCGACCATCGCTACCTGTCGAGGCACTTCGATACCTTCGCGCAAAGCCTGCAGCACTGCCCCCTGGGCCAGGTCGTCGTTACAGAAGAAGATGCCGTCCACGTCCGGTGCCCGCGCCAGCAATTGACTGAACAGGGCCCCGCCCAACCCGATCGATGACGGCAGCGGGTCAAGCACTTCAAGCTCCGGCGCCTGCAAGCCGGCATCGGCCAAGGCCTGGCGGAAACCCTCGGCCCGCTGCATCACCCGCGGGTCGAGCTGGGCGGCAATGAACGCCAGACGGCGCCTCCCGCGCTCGATCAAGTGTCGCGCGGCGGCGCGCCCGGCTTCGAACTGGGAGAAGCCCACCGACAGCGCGCCCTGCCCACCACCCAACTCCATCATGTGCACGCAAGGCACGCCACTGGCGGCCAGCATCTGCCGCGACGCCTCGCTGCGGTCGAAGCCGGTGAGCAACATGCCGCAAGGCTGATAGGCGAGGTAGTTGCGGATCAGGTTCTCTTCCTCGGCAATATCGTAGTGATAATTGCCGATCAGCACTTCCAGCCCACGCGGGCGCATCACCTCGTGAATGGCCTCGAGGGTGTCGATGAACAACTGGTTGGACAGCGACGGAATCAATACCACCACCGACTGGCTGCGCGCCGAGGCCAAGGCCCGTGCCGCAGGGTTGGCGACATAACCCAGGCTGGCCGCCGCGACCTTGACCTTCTCCACCAGTTCAGGCGCGACCGTGCTGACGCCACGCAGGGCGCGGGAGGCGGTGATGGGGGAAACCCCGGAAAGCCTGGCGACTTCCGCCAGGGTGGGACGACCAGTAGTGCGCGAGCCAATGCGAGACATGAGTGTTGTAATTTTACTACTTGCAGGAATGGGGAACGGTCACTAAGGTAGCGCTGTCTCAGGACGCAGGCAATGCAATCTTGGTAGCAGCCGTGTGCGATGCGTCCATACTGCCTAGGACAAGATCAATAACACCCGGGAGGGTGGCGCTGGCGGGCTTGACCCGTCATCACCAAGACAGCGCTATCTCACCCAGCAGGAGGTACAGATGAACCCTTCCCTGTCCGCACTTGTGGTCATGGGCGTGGCTGGTTGCGGCAAGAGCTCGATCGGTGCCGCCATTACCGTACGCAGCGGTGGCCGCCTGATCGAAGGCGATGCCTTCCACCCCGCCGAGAACATCCGCAAGATGAGTGCCGGCATCCCCCTGGACGACAATGACCGTGCAGGCTGGCTGGTACGCCTGGGCGAAGAACTGCAGGCCGCCATCGCAGCCGGCGAGCGCCCCGTGCTGACCTGCTCCGCGCTCAAGCGCCGCTACCGCGACACCCTGCGCGCCGCCGTACCGGCGCTGGGCTTCGTGTTCCTCGAACTCACCCCCCAGGAAGCGGAGAAACGCGTGCTCGCCCGCCCCGGCCATTTCATGCCCGCCAGCCTGATCGAAAGCCAGTTCGCCGCCTTGGAAGCCCCGCATGGGGAACCGCTGACCCTGGCCCTGGATGCCACCCGCCCGGTCGCGGCCCTGGCCGAGTCCGTGGATGCCTGGCTAAAGCCTTGCGGTGAGCGGCCCCTGGCGCGAACCGCCTGACCCGGTGGTTTTCCGGCTCACCAAAGACAGCGCTGTCTTAACGATTGATCCCAGCTGACGCTGCACACCAAAACAACAACGACAACACCGAGGCTTACGAACCATGTTCGGACTGGCTACTGATACCTACCTGCTGCTCGACGCGATGGTCACCATCGTCGGGCTGATCCTGCTGATCACCCATTTCAAGGTCCACCCCTTCGTCGCCCTCACCCTGGCCGCGGGCTTTCTCGGCCTGACCTCCGGCATGCCGGTGGCCAAGGTGATGAAGTCGTTCCAGGACGGCTTCGGCGGCGTGCTCGGCTTCGTCGGCATCGTCCTGGCCCTGGGCACCATGCTCGGCAAGCTGATGGCCGACTCCGGCGGTGCCGACCAGATCGCCCAGACCCTGATCCGCGCCTTCGGCAAACAGAAAGTGCACTGGGCCATGATGTTCGCCGCGTTCCTGGTGGGCATCCCGCTGTTCTTCGAGATCGGCTTCGTGCTGCTGATCCCGCTGGTGTTCATCGTCGCCCGCCGTTCCGGTGTGTCGCTGGTGAAGATCGGTATCCCCCTGCTGGCCGGCCTGTCCGTGGTGCACGGGCTGGTGCCGCCACACCCGGGCCCGCTGCTGGCCATCGGCATCTTCCACGCCGACATCGGCAAGACCATCTTCTATGGACTGCTGGTGGCGCTGCCCACCGCAGTCATCGCTGGTCCGCTGTTTGGTAATTTCATCTCGCGCTACATCCCTGGCAACCCCTCGCAGGAGCTGATGGACCAGATCGCCCGCGAGTCGAACCAGAACAACCTGCCCAGCTTCAGCGTGACCCTGCTTACCGTGCTGCTGCCGGTGGCGCTGATGCTGCTCAAGACCTTCGCCGACGTGGTGCTGCCGGCCGAACATATCGTCCGCCAGTGGATGGACCTGATCGGCCACCCGATCACCGCCCTGCTCGCCGCCCTGCTGCTGGCCTTCTACACCTTCGGTTCGGCCCGCGGCTTCAACCGCCAGCAGATCATGAAGATGCTCGACCAGAGCCTGGCCCCCACTGCTGCGATCGTGCTGATCGTCGGTGCCGGTGGTGGGTTCAAGCAGATGCTGGTGGACACCGGCGTGGGCAACGTGATCGGGCAGATGGCAGTGCAGGCAGAGATCTCGCCGATCCTGCTGGCCTGGTTGGTGGCGGCGGTGATCCGTATCGCCACCGGTTCCGCCACCGTGGCCACCATCACCGGCGCCGGCATCGTCGCCCCGGTGATCGACCTGGTCCCCGGCGTGAACCGCGAGCTGCTGGTGTTGGCCACCGGCGCCGGCTCGCTGATCCTGTCCCACGTCAACGACGCCGGGTTCTGGCTGGTCAAGCAGTACTTCAACATGACCGTGGCCGAAACCTTCAAGACCTGGAGCATGATGGAGACCATCCTCTCGGTGGTCGGCATCATCTTCATCATGCTGCTGTCGATGGTGGTCTGACCGTCCATCGGGGTGATCGCACCTTGTCGACATGGATGTGGCCCAAACGAGACCGAGGCCCTGCGCTGGCAGGGCCTTTTTCTTGCCGTTGCACAGGAGCCCGCCCCGATGAAACCTTACTTCCTGCTGGCCGCCCTGCTCGCTTCCCCGCTGGCCCTGGCGGTCGGTACCGGTACCACCTACCCGGACGACCCCCACAGCCCGGCGCCGCAGCCCGGTGTCGACAGCACCCTCAACCCCGTTGAAAAACCCATGCCACGGGATACCGACCCACGGATCCAGGGCAGTGACCCGGACAGCCCGGCGGCGCGGCAGAACGATGAGCGTGACTTGCCGGGAATGGGTGACAGCGGTTCGGAGGGGATGGGGCGCGAGGGGGCTGGCGGCAAGCCTTGAAGGCCTGGTTCGCCGGCAAGCCGGCTCCTACAGGTCGTCGTAGGAGCCGGCTTGCCGGCGAACCGGGCCGCAAGTCTTCACCACTGGCGCTTGTCCGGCCGTGACAGCCCCAGCTTCTCGATCTTGTAGCGCAGCATGTCACGCGACAACCCCAGCAGGCGCGCCGACTTGGTGACATTCCAGTCGGTACGATCGAGGGTCCGACAGACCATGTCCCGCTCCATGTCCGGCAGGCTGCCGGTCGCTTCCGGTTCATGCCGCGGGATGTCGAATACGGGTATCGATGCCGGCTGGGCCTGCGGCTCATCCACCAAGGTCAGGCACAGGTTCAGCTGGTGCGCGCCGATCACCTCGTTGGGCGCCAGCAACACGGTCTGTTCGAGCATGTTGCGCAGCTCGCGCACATTGCCCGGCCAGCTGTAACCCAGCATCAAGGCCTCCGCCTCGGCGGAAAAACGCAGGCCCGGCTTGCCATAGCGCCGGCCATGGTGGGCGAGGAAATGCCGGGCCAGGCGCAGGATATCCTGGCCCCGGGCATACAGCCGCGGCACTTTCAGGGCGATGATGCGCAGGCGGAAGAACAGGTCGCGGCGAAACTTGCCCTGCTGCACCATCTGCTCCAGGTTGCAGTTGGTCGCGCTGATCACCCGCAAGTCGACCTTGCGCTCTTTCACCGCGCCGATACGGCGGATGGTGCGATCCTCCAGCAGCTTGAGCAGCTTGGCCTGGAGCACCAGGTCCATCTCGCCGATCTCGTCGAGGAACAAGGTACCGCCGTCCGCCGCCTCCACCAGCCCAACGCGGCGCTCCTTGGCATCGGTGAACGCGCCCTTCTCATGGCCGAACAGCTCCGCCTCGAGCAGGTTGGCCGGGATCGAAGCGCAATTGAACTCGATGAACGGCCCCTTGGCGCGGCTGCCATCGAAATGCAGGGCCCGCGCCACCAGCTCCTTGCCTGTCCCGGTCTCGCCCTCCACCAGCACCGGCGGCAGGTCGTCGCTGGCCATGCGCCGCTCGGCGTCGAGCAACTGGCGCAAGGTGTGCTTGAGGTCGAGCATGGCCGGCGACTCGCCGATCAGCGCCTGCAGGCCGGACTTCTGTGCCTCGCGCTCCTGGTAGAACGACAGCGTGCGCTCCATGCGTTCCGTGGCCAGGGCCTTGTCCAGCATCAACTTGAGCTCGGCCAGCACCACCGGCTTGGTGAGGTAGTGGAACGCCCCCTCCTTCATCGCCTGCACCGCGTCCTCGACGTTGCCGTAGCCGGTCATCATGATCACCTTGAGCTCCGGCGCCTGGGCGACCAAGGTGCGCAGCAGGTCGTGCCCGCTCATGCCGGGCAACGAGTTGTCGGTGAGCACCGCGTCGGGCCGGGCGCGCTGGATCTGCTCCAGGGCAAGCTCGGCACTGGAACACACCGTGACCTCGAAGCCCTTGAGGCTCAGGTAGGTGCGAATGTTGTCGGCGAGGATGTCGTCATCCTCGACCACCAGGATGCTGTGGTCCATGGTCCCCTCCCGCTGCAATGTTGAAAGTCAGGCTGACGCGGGTTCCTTCCTCGATGCGGCTGCTCAGTTCGACCGAGCCGCCAAAGCGTTCCATGATGCGTTTGACCAGGGCCAGGCCCACACCCAGGCCGCCCTGCTTGGTGGTGAAGAACGGCTTGAACACCATGCGCCGCTGCTGTTCGGTCATGCCTTGGCCGGTGTCGCTGAGCACCAGTTGCGCCTGCCCGCTTTCCAGCACCTGGACCTCGGCGCCCAGTTGCCCGCCGCTAGGCATGGCCTCGAGGGCATTGGCGAACAGGCTGTTGAGGATCTGGGTCAGTTGCAACGGCTGGCTGGCGACCCACTGTTCGGCAGGCCCCTGCAGCCTGAACCGCACGGCATTGCGCTCGATCTGCGGGGCAAAGGCCTGGCGTGTGTCTTCAAGGGCGGCCATCAGGTCCACCGCCTCCGGCTCGTCGCTGACCGGGCGCAGCGACACCAGCAGGTCGCGGACCCAGCGCGACATGCGGTCGACCTGGGTGATGATATCGGTGATGTTGCGCTGCGCCTGCGGGCTGGCGATATCCTGGGCGAGCTCGGCGCTGGAACGGATGTTGGCCAGCGGGTTGCGCAGGCTGTGGGCCACCGCCGAGGACATTTCGCCCAGGGCGGCATAGGTTTCGCTGGCCACCAGGCGGTCCTGCTGGTGGTGCAGCATGCTGGCGGCGCGGCGCACGATCCAGAACAGCCCGAAGTAGATCAAAGCGCCGCCCACCAAGGTAGACGCCCAGATCAGTACATAGCCACGCTGGATGCGCCGCACCAGGTCCTGGGGCTCCTTGTAGATCTCGACCATCGCCAGTACCCGCTCGCCCTGGCTGTCGAACAGCGGGATGTAGTTCTCGATGAACAGGTGCCGGGGTTCACGCTGGAATTTCTGCTCCTCGCGGTCCTCATCGGCCTTGTGATAGCTGGCCGAAACTGCCTTGCGCGAGCCGAAGGCGCGCTCTAAGTCGTCGTCCTCGTCGATGTGCTTGCCAATCAACTGCGGGTTGGTCGACCAGACCACGGTGCGATCACGGGCATAGACATTGGCCAGCAGCGTGTCGGGCAGGTGCTCCACATGGTCGAGGAACTCCACCCGGGTCGATTCCGCCAGCGGGGCACCGAACTGCAGATGTTGCTGGTCCAGCCGGGGGTCGATCAGCTCGCCCATGGTGGTGCCTGGCGGCAGCTGAGAGTGACGGACCTCGGCCTGGGCCATGGCCTGGATGAACTGGGCGGTCAGCATCGCGTCACGCTCAACACTGTCGCGCACCACGAAGCGGGTAGACACATAGCCCAGGCCACCGGCCACCGATGCGATGATCAGCAGGCTGACCAGCGAGAACCAGCGCAGCAGGTTGAATTCGTGCAACGGTACGGTTTCCCCTGCTGAGGGGCCACGGGTGCTGACCGGGGTTTCGTTCTCCAGCGTCTGCATCGCTTCGTTCCCGCCTGGATGCCTGTTCGAGGCCACCCGCGCTAATGAGGTGGCAGTGGCGACCCCTGACGGCAGCGCCGCTTGGGGTCACGGATACGGTGCAGCAAAAAATTAGCCAAAAATAATTTTTCGATGCAAAACAGGTATTTATCTGATCTTTTTGATTCTTTTTATAGAAAAACCCCCACATTTGGGGAGTTGTTTCCATTAAATTAATTCTTTAAAAATCATAAAGTTATGATGCAAATCGCATAACTCACATCACCCAGAAGCCAACCTGAAACTCAGCGACACCCGAGTACCGGAACCGGGATAGCTGCTCAAACGCACCGAACCACCGAAACGTTCCATGATCCGCTTGACCAACATCAGCCCCACCCCCAGGCCGCCCTGCTTGGTGGAAAAGAACGGTCGAAAGGCCATGCGCTGCTGCTGTTCGCTCATCCCCTTGCCGGTATCGCAAAGGCGCAAGGTCAGGGTGCGTCGGTCCCGCCGAATCACCTCGACACGCAGCTCGCCCCCCTGGCCCATCGACTCCAGGGCATTGGCAATGAGGCTGTTGAAGATCTGCGCAAGCAGCGTCGGCTGCCCCAATACGCGCACGCCAGGCAGTTCCGGCAAGTGCACCTGTACCTGCCCCCTGCTCAGAGGCGCGGCGAACGCCTGGAAGCTTTCCTGCAACACGTGCCCCAGGTCCACCGGTACCGCTTCGTCATTGAGCGGTCGCAGCGACTGCAGCAGCTCCCGCACCCACTGCGACATACGGTCGACCTGGCTGATGATATCGTTGACGTGCCGCTGCGCCGGCCCCCCGTCGAAGGCCTGGGCCAGTTCGGCGCTGGAACGGATGCTCGCCAGCGGGTTGCGCAGGCTGTGGGCCACCGCCGACGACACCTCGCCCAATGCCACGAACGTTTCATTGCCGATCAGCCGCTTCTGCTGCCCCGCCATGATCCGCGCGGCCCTGCGCATGATGCCGTACAGCCCGACGTAGACCATGCCGGCCCCCACGGTGATGGCCAGCCAGATCAGTATCAGGCCATGCTCGATGCGCACGATCAGGTCGTGGGGCTCCTTGTAGATCTCCACCATGGCCGTGACCTGCTCACCGTCGGCGTCGAACAGTGGGATGTAGTTCTCGATGAACAGTTTCTCTGGCGGCGTGATGAACTTCTGCTCGCTGCGCACCTGGTCGAAGTCGTGATAGCTGGCCGACACGCGCATCTTGTACTCGAAGGCCTGGTCGAGGTCGTCGTCGGCCTGGATCAGCTTGCCGATCAGCGCCGGGTTGCTCGACCAGATCACCGTGCGGTCGGGCGAGTAAATATTGGCCAGGAGCATGTCCGGCAGATGGGCGATATGGTCGAGGAACTCGCCCCTGGCCTTGCGCCGGGCCTCGGGGTCGACATCCGGCAATGTCTGGTCGAGGCGTGGGTCGAGCAGTTCGCCCATGGTGCGCACATTGGGGATCGACACGTGACGCACTTCGGCGTCGGCGATGGAGGTGATGAACTGGGCCGTGAGCAGCGCGTCGCGCTCGACGCTCTCGTCGATGATGAAGCGGCTGGAGATCAACCCCAGCCCAACGGCCACCGAAACGATGAACGCCAGGCTGACCCAGGCGTACCAACGCAACAGGTCGAACGGCCGCCGCGTCGCGCTGGCCTCGGCGGCGGGCATCAGTGTGTCGGGACGGGGGGCGAGGTCCATGGCGGGCTCCGCGGCTGGGCACCATCTACAGGTTATAGCCCAGAGTTGGGGAAACCTGGGGGAAGCCCGTCGCCTCGCCCCGTCGAGTTCAGTGAAAATCGCGGCTGCGCACCTCCAGCCCCTGCAGCAACGGGCTGAGATCCTCCAGCCGGCGGGCAATCAGGTGGCGCACGCCACTTTCCTGCTCCAGCCGCCCGCTGACCTTGAGCAACCGTGCCCCCACCAGCACCCGCCGCTGGCGCTCGGCCAGGTCGCGCCAGACCACCACGTTGACCATGCCGTGCTCATCCTCGAGGGTGACGAAGGTCACGCCGCTGGCCGTCTGCGGCCGTTGCCGCCCGACCACCAGCCCGGCCACGGCGATGTTGTCGCCATCCTCGACACCCGCCAGTTCCCCGGCGCTGCGACAGCCCAGTGCCCGCAGGCGCGAGCGCAACAGGCTCAACGGATGGGGGCCGAGGGTGGTGCCCAGGGTGTCGTAGTCGGCGTGCAGGTCCTGTGTCACGGTGGGCGCCGGCAAGGCCACCACCGGCTCCGGGGCCGGCTCGACCTGGGCGAACAGCGGCAGTTGCGCCTGCACCGCCGCCACCTGCCAGCGCGCCTGGTGGCGGTTGCCGGCCAGCGCCCGCAGCGCCCCGGCATCGGCCAGGCGCCCACGGGCGCGGCTGTCGAGCCCGGCGCGCAGGCACAGGTCCTCGACGTCCCGCCAAGGCCGCTGCGCCCGCGCCTGCTCCAGGCGCCGGCTATCCGTCTCGCTGAAACCCCGTACCTGGCGCAAGCCCAGGCGGATGGCCAGTTCGCCCTCGCCCACCGGCTCCAGGGTGCAGTCCCAGGCACTGTGCAACACATCCACCGGACGCACCTCGATGCCCTGCCGACGCGCCTCCTGCAACAGCTGGTCGGGGCTGTAGAAGCCCATGGGCCAGCTGTTGACCAGCGCGCAGGTGAAGATCGCCGGCTGGTGGCATTTCAGCCAACTGCTGGCATAGCACAACAGGGCGAAGCTGGCGGCATGGGACTCGGGGAAGCCGTAGCTGCCGAAGCCCTTGATCTGCTCGAAGATGCGTTCGGCAAACGCCAGCTCGTAACCGTTGCGCAGCATGCCCGAGACCAGCCGTTGACGATGCGGCTCAAGGCCGCCATGGCGTTTCCAGGCGGCCATGCTGCGGCGCAACTGGTCGGCCTCGCCGGGGGTGTAGTCGGCGGCGACCATGGCCAGCTCCATCACCTGCTCCTGGAACAACGGCACGCCCAGGGTGCGCTGGAACACCTCCCTGAGCTTTTCCGATGGGTAGGTCACCGGCTCCTGCCTGAGGCGACGACGCAGATACGGGTGGACCATGTCGCCCTGGATCGGCCCCGGGCGCACGATCGCCACCTCAATCACCAGGTCATAGAAGTTCTCCGGGCGCAACCTGGGCAACATGGCCATCTGCGCCCGCGATTCGATCTGGAACACGCCCATGGTCTCGGCGCGGCCGATCATCGCATAGGTGGCCGGGTCGTCCGGCGGGATGCTGGCGAGGGTGAGCTCGATCCCCCGGTGCCGGTACAGCAAGTCGAAGCAGCGGCGCAGGGCGCTGAGCATGCCGAGGGCGAGCACATCGACCTTGAGCAGGCCGACCATGTCCAGGTCGTCCTTGTCCCACTGGATCACCGTGCGCGCCTCCATCGTCGCGTTCTCCACCGGCACTAACTGGTCGAGGGGCTGCTCGCTGATGACGAAGCCACCGGGGTGCTGCGACAGGTGCCGGGGGAAACCGATCAGCTCGCCGGCCAGCACCAGGATGCGCCGCAGCGATGGGCTCTGCGCGTCGAAACCGGCCTCGGCCAGGCGCTGATCGTCGGGGATGCGGTCGCTCCAGCGCCCACAGCACTTGGCCAGGGCGTCCACCTGGTCGGCCGACAACCCCAGCGCCCGCGCCACGTCGCGCACCGCGCCGGCGGCGTGGTAGCTGCTGACCACGGCGGTGAGCGCGGCGCGGTGCCGGCCATAGCGGCTGAATACGTACTGGATCACTTCTTCGCGGCGGTCGTGCTCGAAGTCCACGTCGATGTCCGGCGGTTCGTTGCGCTCGCGGGACAGGAAGCGCTCGAACAGCAGGCGGTGCACCATGGGGTCGAGCTCGGTGATGCCCAGCACGAAGCACACCACCGAGTTGGCCGCCGACCCCCGCCCCTGGCACAGGATGCGTTGGCGGCGGGCGAACGCGACGATGTCGTGGACGGTGAGGAAGTAGCTTTCGTAGCCCAGCTCCTCGATCAGCGCCAGCTCCTTGTCCAGCACCGCGCGCACCTTGTCGCTCGGGCCGGCGGGCCAGCGCCCGGGCAGGCCCTGCTCGCACAGCGCCCTTAACCAACTGGCGGGGCTGTGACCTTCCGGCACCAATTCACGAGGGTACCGGTACTTCAGTTGCGAGAGCTCGAAGGTGCACTGCCGGGCGATATTCAGCGTCTCGTCCAGCAGTGGCGCGGGATACAGCTCCCGTAGCTGGTCGAGCGGGCGCAGGTGGCGCTCGCCGTTGGCGAACAGCAGGCCGCCCGCCTCGGCCACGCTGCAGTGGGCACGGATGGCAGTCATGCAATCCTGCAGGGCGCGGCGGCCACGGGCATGCATGTGCACGTCGCCGCAGGCCACCAGCGGCACGCCGAGGCGCAGGCCCTGCGCACGCAGCCACGCCAGCCGGGCCTGGTCGTCGGCACCACGGTGCAGGTGCGCCGCCAGCCACAGGCGCTCGCCGAACAACGCGCGCAACCATGGGCCGGACTCCGACGGTTCGTCAGGGCCCGCAACCCATAGTGCCAGCAGGCCCTGGTGATGGGCCTCGAGGTCCTCGCCGAGCAACTGGTAGCTGCCCTTGCGTGCCCGGCGCCGGGCGCGGGTGATCAGGGCGCAGAGGTTCTGGTAGCCGTGCAGATCCTGCACCAGCAGCACCAGCTTGGGCCCCTGATGCACCTGCACCTCGCTGCCGATGATCAGCCGCAACTCATGCGCCTTGGCGGCCTGCCAGGCCCGGACGATGCCAGCCAGCGTGCACTCGTCGGTGATCGCCAGGGCCTGGTAGCCCTGCTCACGCGCTCGTCGGAACAGTTCGTCGGCGCTGGAGGCGCCGCGCTGGAAACTGAAGTTCGACAGGCAGTGCAGCTCGGCATAGCCCGGCGTGCTCATGCGAACCACCCCTGCAACCACAGCGGCCCGGGCTGGGCCAGGTCACGGTAGGCCCAGCCACGCAGGCCGTCGCGGGTCTCGATGCGGTAGTAGTCGCGGCGTACGTCACCGCCGTCCCACCAGCCGGACTCGATGCGCTCGGCATGGCCGAGCAGGCGCAGGCCGGCTTCAGGCAAGGCCCGTGGCGCCGGCAACAACCAGCCAGGGCGGCTGCCCGGGGCGATGATCATACGGCCCACGCCCTCCTGCCACGTTCCTTGCCAGGCACATTCCGGGCGATGATCGGCTTCGACGCGCAGGCCCTTCACTGCCTCGTCGCCCAGGCGCGCCCGCAACCGCTCGCGCAACAGCTCCCAGGGTTGGGCCTGCTGGGCACGCGGGTCGAACAGGGCCCGGTGCTGGGGCACGAAGACAGGCAGGTCCGCAGCGACCAGGCGCAGGTTGCGCACAGGGGCCGGGAGGCGCAGCGGTTCCAGCCGCCCCCGGGCCAGTTCGAAAAGCATCGCCGCGTCGCGCTCGGCGGCCAGCAGGCCGACCTTGAGCTGCGTGTCCGGGCCTTCGGCATGCTCCAGGTGCAGCTCGAAACGCTGCACACCGCAATCCCGACCGGCCAGGAACGCGGCCAGGTCGGTGACCAGGCGGCGCAGGGGGAACAGCAGCGCCTGGTGTGACTCGACATCGAAGTTCAGCTCCAGCCGCGCCTCGAAACGGTCGGGCGGCTGATAGAAGTCCAGACCCAACGTACGCAGACCGAGCAACTGATCCAAGTGCACCTGAACCTGGGCACTGAAGCGCCTGGCCAGCGCCTCGCGCGGCAGCGCGAGCACCTCCCCCAACCGGCGCAGGCCCATGCGCGCCAGCGTGGTGCTGGCCTCCGCCGGCAAGCCGGCGCGGTCGATGGGCAGGTTCGCCACTGCGGCACGGGTTTCATCGGGGCCGGCCACGGCCAGACCATCGTGAGCGTTGGCGAGCATGCGCGCGGCCACCGGATTGCTGGCCAGCACGATGCGCTGGCGCAGCCCCAAGGCGGCCAGTTCCTGGCGCAACTGCGCCTCGAACAACGGCCAAGGCCCGAACAGTTGCAAGCTCGAGCCCACTTCCAGCAACAGTGCGCGAGGATAATGCAGGCTGACCTGGGCACTGAACCGGTAGGCCCAGGCGGCCAGCAACTGCTGCACCTGCTCGATACGCGCCGGATCGACTTCGACGCAGGTGAAGCCGTCGGCCAGGGCGCGGGCGGCGGTCAGGCTCTGCCCGGCACGCAGGCCCAGCTGGCTGGCGGCCGGGTTGACCGCCCGCAGCACGCGACGCTGGGCTGGCCCGTCGATCAAGACCAGCGGTGTGTCGGGGTCGTCACGCTCGCGCAGGACGGTGTCCAGCGCCAGCTGTGGCAGCAGGATGCAGGCCCAGAGCATGATGCATCAGCCCCGCCCTGGGCAGGCGATGGGCATGGCGGGTGGCAGGCCGCCACGGCACTTGAGCACCCGCCACTGCGCCGGGCGGGTGTCGATGGCGATGCGCAGGGCCGCGGGCGACGGGTTGAGCGCGGCCTGTTGCGTGCGGCAGGCAAACGCCAGGGCCTCGCCGGTTTCCGCCGCCACCTGCAGGCGCCGCAGCGCACGATCGTCGGCACGCGCCGGCCAGCACAGCACGGCCGCGCAACTGCCCGAGCGCAGGCACTGCTCGGCTGCCCACAGGGCGTCGCCCGCCGTGGCGTCGACCTGGGCCAGCCAGCGCAGGTCCACCCCCGCCGCCTGCCAGGCCGGCGCGAAGGGGATGAACGGTGGCGCCACCAGCACCACCCGCTCGCCCGCGCCGGTCAAGCGCGCCAGTGTCGGCCAGAGCAACTGCAGCTCGCCGCAGCCTGGGCTGGCCAGCAACAGCTCGCTCAGCGCCGCCGCCGGCCAACCGCCATCAGGCAGCCGCTCGTCCAACGCCACATGCCCGGTGGGTTGCAGGCCGAGCGGGCGTGCCTGCGCTTGCCGGCCACGCCAGACCTGGCGCTGGTCGAGCAGGCGGTCGAGCCCGACCACCGCGCCCATCAGTCGCGCCTCAGCAAGCCGCAGAACACGCCTTCGATGAAGAAGTCGCGTTCCGGGCCCACGTCGATGGGCTGGTAGTGCGGGTTGCGCGGCAGCAGGCGGTAGCCCTCGCGGGTACGCTGCAGGCGCTTGATGGTGACCTCGCCGTCGAGCCGGGCGACCACGATCTGCCCGTCACGGGCATCGCCCTGCTGACGGATGCCGACCAGGTCGCCGTCGAAGATGCCGTCGTCGACCATCGAGTCGCCGCGCACCTTGAGCAGGTAGTCGGGGGTACGCCGGAACAGGCTGGGGTCGAGCAGCAATTGCTCGTGGATGTCGAGGTCGGGACCGATGGGGGCGCCGGCGGCCACCTGGCCCAGCACCGGCAGCTCGAGAATTTCGGGGCGGCGCAGCGGTTCGGCCAGGCGGATGCCCCGTGCCTGGTTGGGCGTGACGTCGATATAGCCGGCCTGGCACAGGGCGGTGATGTGCTTGCGCGCCACGCTGCGCGAGGCGAAACCGAAGCGCTCGGCGATGTCGGCCAGCGAGGGGGGCTGGGCCTGGTCGGTGATGCGCTCGCGGATGAAATCGAGAATGGCGCGGCGTTTGGGGGTCAGATTGTCCATGGAGTACATTTGTACTCTTTTTGCGAAGAACTGGCCAGTTCCTTTCCAGGTGTCCGACGGGAGGATTGCGGCGTTCTTGAGGCCGAGCGCCGCCCGCGCGGCGCATCGCGGATGAATCCGCTCCTACAGGTTTGTTTCGGGCCAGTTATGCCGTTGCAACTGAGGTAGGAGCGGATTCATCCGCGATGCGCCACATGGGCGGTGCTCGATCTCACAGGCGCTGCAACGCACCTGCCGAATACCTTGAGAGCGCCGCGCCTAAAAAGACATCCCTGATCCTCAGTGATACGCATCCCCCGCCCGCACCTTGCCGCGGAACACGTGGTAGCTCCAGAAGGTGTACCCCAGGATGATCGGGATGATGAACAGCGCCCCGATCAGCGCGAACAGCTGGCTGGTCAGCGGCGCGGCCGCCTGCCACAGGGTGATGCCCGGTGGCACGATGTTCGGCCAGAGACTGATCGCCAGGCCCAGGTAACCGAGGAACACCAGCCCTACCACCGCCATGAACGGCAGGTGCGAGTGGCGCTTGCGCAGAGTCTTCTGGATCACCACCACGGCCACCACGGCCAGCGCCGCGATCAGCGCCGAGCGCAGCCAGTGGCTGGCGCCGAACCAGCGCTGGGCGATGTCGTCATGCAACCAGGCGGTCCAGGCGCAGATCACCACGATCACCAGCGCCAGCAGGTAGGTCAGCGGGCGGCTGTAGTGGCGCATGCGTGACTCGAGCATGCCGTCGGTCTTGATCAGCAGCCAGGTGCTGCCCAGCAGCGCGTAGGTCAACAGCAAGCCGACGCCGCAGAACAACGGGAACGGCGCCAGCCAGTCCCAGCCGGAGCCGGCGAACTGGCGGTCCACCACCGGGATGCCGCCGATGTAGGTGCCGATGGCCACGCCCTGGAAGAAGGTCGCCAGCACCGAACCGCCGACGAACGCCTTGTCCCACAGGTGGCGCTTGCGTGGATGAGCCTTGAAGCGGAACTCGAAGGCCACGCCGCGGAAGATCAGCCCGGCCAGCACCAGCACCAGCGGCAGGTACAGGGCCTCGAGAATCACCGAGTAGGCCAGCGGGAAGGCGCCGTACAGCGCCGCCGCCCCCAGCACCGCCCAGGTCTCGTTGCCGTCCCAGACCGGTGCCACGGTGTTCATCATCACGTCGCGATCACTGGAGTCCTCGATCAACGGGAAGAGAATCCCCAACCCCAGGTCGAAGCCGTCCATGATCACGTACATCATCAGGCCGAAGGCGATGATCACGCCCCAGATGACCGACAGGTCGATACCTTGAATTGCCATTTGCCTGCTCCTTCTCAGTCGGCGACGGACAGCGGGCGACGCGCGCTGGCCAGCGATTGCGGTTGCTCGGGGGTTGGCGGCGCCTGGTGCGCGGTCGGCCCCTTGCGCACCAGGCGCATCATGTAGCCGATGCCCACGGTGAACACCAGGCAGTAGATGACCACGAAGGCCGCCAGGGTGATGCTCATCTGCATGGCGCTATGGTTGGACGCCGCCTGGGTGGTACGCAGCATGCCGTAGACCACCCAGGGCTGGCGGCCTACTTCGGTGGTGAACCAACCGGCCAGCAGTGCGATCAACCCCGACGGCCCCATCAGCAGGGCGAACCAGAGGAAGGCACGATTGCGGTACAGCGCGCCGTTGCGACGCAGCACCAGGGCCAGCAGCGCGCAGGCCAGCATCAGCATGCCCAGCCCGGCCATGACCCGAAAGCTCCAGAAGATGATCGTCGAGTTGGGGCGGTCTTCCCTGGCGAAGCTCTTGAGCGCCGGGATCTGCTTGTCCAGGCTGTGGGTCAGGATCAGGCTGCCCAGGTAAGGCACTTCGAGGCTGTAGCGGGTGGTTTCGCCGGCCATGTCCGGCAGGCCGAACAACACCAGCGGCGAGGCTTCGCCCGGTTTGTTCTCCCAGTGCCCTTCGATGGCGGCGATCTTCGCCGGCTGGTGCTCCAGGGTGTTCAGGCCGTGGGCGTCACCGACCACCACCTGCACGGGCGTTGCGACCAGCACCATCCACATGGCCATCGACAGCATCTTGCGCACTTGCGGGGTGTCGCGCCCGCGCAGCAAGTGCCAGGCGGCCGAGGCGCCGACGAACAACGCGGTGGAGAGGAACGCGGCCAGCGCCATGTGCGCCAGGCGATAGGGGAACGACGGGTTGAAGACGATCTTGAACCAGTCCAGCGGCACCACGCGGCCATCGACGATCTCGATGCCCTGCGGGGTCTGCATCCAGCTGTTGGACGAAAGGATCCAGAACATCGAGATCAGCGTGCCGATCGCCACCATGATCGTGGCGAAGAAATGCAGCTTGCGCCCCACCCTGCCCCAACCGAACAGCATCACCCCGAGGAAGCCCGCCTCGAGGAAGAACGCGGTGAGCACCTCGTAGGTGAGCAAGGGGCCGGTCACGCTGCCGGCGAAGTCGGAGAACCGCGCCCAGTTGGTGCCGAACTCGTAGGCCATCACCAGGCCCGAGACCACGCCCATGCCGAAGTTGACGGCGAAGAGCTTCGACCAGAATTTGTACAGGTCCTTGTAGACCGCGTTGCCGGTTTTCAGCCAACAGCCCTCGAGCACGGCCAGGAAACTGGCCAGGCCGATGGTGATGGCCGGGAAAATGATGTGGAATGAGACCGTGAAGGCGAACTGCAGCCGCGCCAGGTCCAGCGCACTCAGAGTCGACATGACAATATCCTTGTGGACAGGCAGGTCCTGCCGGGCGACGGCCAACAGCGCGCCGCACGCCCGAGGGCCCGCAGTCGATGAATGAAGGAAGTTGAGGGTTATTCGGCGACGGCGTGGATCAACGCATCCGGCTGCGCCGGCTCGAGGCGAATGGCGACGAACTTCGAGGTGGGCGTGAAGGTCTGGTCGCCGTAGCTTTCCAGGGGCACCAGCGGGTTGGTCTCCGGGTAGTAGGCGGCTGCCTGGCCCGTGGGAATGTCGTAGGCCACCAGGGTGAAACCCGTGACCCGCCGCTCGCGGCCGTCCTCCCACAGCGACACCATGTCCACCTTGTCACCCGGCGCGAAGCCCAGGCGACGGATGTCCGCCTCATTGGCGAAGACCACTTCGCGCAGGCCGAACACGCCACGGTAGCGGTCGTCCAGGCCGTAGAGGGTGGTGTTGTACTGGTCGTGGGAGCGCAAGGTCTGCAGGATCAGGTCGGGCTTGTCGCCACGGGCCAGTACCGCCTCGTTGACCAGTTGCGCCGGCAATGGGCTGGCGCTGAACTGCGCCTTGCCGCTGGCGGTGTTCCACTCACGCTCGGCGGCGGCGTTGCCCAGATAGAAGCCACCCGGGTGGTGCAGACGCGCATTGAAGTCGGTGAAGCCGGGAATGGTATCGGCGATCAGGTCGCGGATGCGCCCATAGTCGGCCACCACCCAGTCCCAGTCGATCGGCCGGTTGCCCAGGGTGGCCTTGGCCATGCCGGCGATGATCGCAGGCTCCGAACGCAGGTGCGGCGAGCGCGGTTTCAGTTGGCCGTGGGAGATGTGCACCATGCTGAAGGTGTCCTCCACGGTGACGCCCTGCGGGCCTTCGGCTTGGATATCGATCTCGGTGCGCCCCAGGCACGGCAGGATCAACGCGTCACGGCCGGTGACCAGGTGCGAACGGTTGAGCTTGGTGGCGATGTGCACGGTCAGTTCGCAGTTGCGCAGGGCCGCATGGGTGCGCGGGGTGTCCGGGGTGGCCTGGGCAAAGTTGCCGCCCAGGGCGACGAACACCTTGGTGCGCCCCTCCTCCATGGCCTGGATCGCCAGCACGGCGTTGTGCCCGTGGCCGCGCGGCACCTCGATGCCGAAACGCCGCTGCAGGTTGTCGAGCAGCCAGGTTGGCGGTTTCTCGTCGATGCCCATGCTACGGTCGCCCTGCACGTTGCTGTGGCCACGCACCGGCGACAGGCCGGCGCCCGGGCGGCCGACGTTGCCGCGCAGCAGCTGCAGGTTGACGATTTCCTGCACAGTCGGCACCGAGTGGCGGTGCTGGGTGACGCCCATGGCCCAGCACATGATCACCCGCTCGGCCTTGCGGTACATGCGCGCGGCCAGCTCGATCTCGGCCTTGCTCAGGCCGGACTGCTCGACGATATGTTCCCAGGAAGTGGCGTCGACCTGTGCCAGGTAATCGCCCATGCCATCGGTATGGGCCTTGATGAAGGCATGGTCGAAAACCGGCGGCATGCCGTTGGCCTGGGCCTCGCGCTCCCACTGCAAGAGGAACTTGGCCATGCCGCGCAGTACCGCCATGTCGCCACCCAAGGCCGGGCGGAAGTAGGCGGTGTTGGTCGGTTCGGAACCGTTGCTGAGCATCTCGAATGGGTGCTGTGGGTGCTGGAAGCGTTCCAGGCCACGCTCCTTCAGTGGGTTGAAGCACACCACCTGGGCACCGCGCTCCACCGCCTCACGCAACGGTTCGAGCATGCGCGGGTGGTTGGTGCCGGGGTTCTGGCCGATGACGAAGATCGCGTCGGCCTGCTCCAGGTCGTGGAACACCACGGTGCCCTTGCCCACGCCCAGGGTGCTGGACATGCCCAGGCCACTGGCCTCGTGGCACATGTTCGAGCAGTCGGGGAAGTTGTTGGTACCGAAGGTGCGCACGAACAACTGATAAAGGAAGGCGGCTTCGTTGCTGGCCCGACCCGATGTATAAAAATCGGCCTGGTCGGGCGACTCAAGGCGGTTCAAGTGCTGGGCGATCAGGGCGAAGGCTTCGTCCCAACTGATCTCGACGTAATGGTCGGTGGCACTGTCATAACGCATCGGATGGGTCAGCCGGCCCTGGTACTCAAGCCAGTAGTCACTCTGCTCGAGCAGTGCGGCGACACTGTACTTGGCAAAGAATGTGGGATCCACCGAGCGCCCGGTGGCTTCCCAGTTGACCGCCTTGGCGCCGTTTTCGCAGAACTTGACCATGCCGCTCTCGGGCGACTCGCCCCAGGCACAGCCGGGGCAGTCGAAACCGCTGTCCTGGTTGGTCTTGAGCATCATGCGGATGTTCTTGACGGCGTTCTCGCTGCCCAGCCAGGCCTTGGTCACGCTCTTGAGCGCACCCCAGCCGGCGGCCGGGCTATTGTAACTTTTGATGTGTTCTTCTTCGTTCATCAGGGTCACCCGTGATCGCGATCATGCGAAATAACCAGCGCGAAGTTTCAAGTTATCCGAATAACCAACTTCAACACTGTCGACCCTGTCAGGCTATTGAATGCACTACACGATCGTCCAATCAAAAGTTATGACGACATGATCGGCCCTCTCTATCACGCCAGCTTGATAGATGACACCAATCAACTGTTCATCAAATATGATTGGACATTGTTATATGTCCTTCACAGCCTGCTGTTTCGGCAAATTTCAAACACGGCAGTTACATGAGTTTTAATAGGGCTTGATCACCGAGGCCTGTTCGCCGGCAAGCCGGCTCCTACGGGGACAGCACGGCCCTGACCCTATGCGCGCCCCCTAGCTGCGTCGTTGCATCCAGGCCGCGCCCAGCCCACTCAGGCAAATGACCGAAATCCCCACCAGGCTCATCCCATCCGGCACCTGCCCGAACACCACCGCCCCGAGCAACCCGGCAAACACGATCTGGCAGTAACTGAACGGTGCCAGCAACGCGGGCGCTGCATGGCGGAACGCCTGGGTCAACAGCAGGTGCGCCGTCATCCCGCAGCCGCCCAGCGCCAACATCAACAACACATGCGGCCACGCCGGCACCTGCCAGAAAAACGGCACCAGCGCCGTCATGATCAAGGTATTGCACAACCCCGCGTAGAAGTTGCTGGTGGTCGGGCTGTCATGGGCCGCCAACTTGCGCGTGAGCAACTGATAGAAGCAGAACCCCAGCGCCGAACCGAACGGGAACAAAATGGCCGGCGTGAACATCGCGCCCCCCGGGTGAACCACCACCAGTACGCCGATGAACCCCATCACCACCGCCACCCACTGTCCCAGCGTGACACGCTCCTTGAGCAAGGGCACCGACAGCGCGGTAACCAGCACCGGCGCGAGGAAGTTGACCGAGGTCGCCTCCGCCAAGGGCAAATACTGCAGGCCAGCGGTGAACAGCAGGCTGGTACTGAGCAGGCTGAGTGCGCGCAGGGTCTGCAGCAGCGGCCGGCGGGTGCGCAGCACGGCGAATCCCGCCTTGGGCAGGAAGATCCCGGCCATCAGCAACGTGTGCACCACATAACGTGCCCACACCACCATGATGATCGGGTACACGCCACCGAGGAACTTCGAGAGCCCATCGTGGCTGGCAAACAGGAAGGTGGCCACCACCACCAGGGCGATGCCGCGCAGCGGCTGGTTGACTCCGGACAGCGGCGTACTGGAACTCATGGGGCTCTCGGGCGATGGCCCGGGCATGGCGCCTGGGCATGCGCGGATTCTAGAAGAGAACCCCGGGGATGGACAAAGCTTTATGTTCCAGTTGGTACATTCCGTTCGCTGATCGACCACTTTCCCCGGGCCAGGGTCACTCCCGTTCGTCCAGCAACTGCCGGATCACCTGTTCCTGGCCTGCATAGTTCCCCTCGCCAAAATGCACATGACGGACCTGGCCACGGCGATCGACGAAGTAATGCGCGGGCCAGAACTGATTACCCCAGGCATTCCAGATGCGATAGTCGTTGTCCACCGCCACCGGGTAGTCGATACCCAATTGCTTGACCTGCGTGCGCAAGTTGCCGACATCGTGCTCGTAGTCGTACTCCGGTGTATGCACCCCGATGACCACCAGCCCCTGGTCGGCGTAGCGCCGGGCCCAGTCATTGACATGCGGCAGGCTGCGCCGGCAGTTGATGCAGTCATAGGTCCAGAAGTCGACCAGCACCACCTTGCCCCTGAGCGCAGCGGCATCCAGCGGTGGTGAATTCAGCCACTGCTGCGCACCGGCCAACGGCGGCATGGCCCCCAGGTCGGGCGCAGGCGACCGGACCGCCAGGGCCAGGCCGCCAAGGGCGCAGGTAACCGCCACGGCGGCCAGCAATACACGCCCTGGGCGGCGCCAGGCGCCGCCGGTTTTCGAAGTCATCGGCCAGGCTCCCGATCAGTGTTCGTGGCAGCCATCGGTGGCATAGGTCAGGTATTGCAGATCATGCTGGCGGCCCTGGGAGTCGAGGTAGTTCATGCGTGAGTTGGCCACCCCGCAACTGACGCTCGGGTCGGTCTGGACCGACAGCACTTTCTTCACGTCCAGGTGCTCCCCGTAGTGGTACGGCATGGCTTCCGGGGCTGGCTGGGTGGCGGCCTGTGCGGCGAACGCGCCCAGGCTGAGCAGGGCGAACAGGCTGGCACTGGCGAAGGTCTTGGCATTCATGGTGTGTCTCCTTGTGCGGCTTCAAGAGGGGAAGGCTTGTGCTTCCCGGTAGCGCCATTTGATGCCCGCCAGGTATCGCGCTTGTGTCGGCCCAGGGGCTGCCGTGCCTCCTCCTGTATCAGCGGATACAACAGATACACTGCAATACAAACCGGGGCAGGCAAGCCGCAATCACCTCGGTAGACTGCGCCCACTCCCAACGTACAAGGACACCGCCCGATGGAACACGTCGATCACATTCTGGTCGTCGACGACGACCGCGAGATCCGCGAACTGGTCGGCAACTACCTGAAGAAGAACGGCCTGCGCACCAGCATCGTCGCCGATGGCCGGCAGATGCGCGCCTTCCTGGAGAACAACACGGTCGACCTGATCGTCCTCGACATCATGATGCCGGGCGACGATGGCCTGTTGTTGTGCCGCGAACTGCGCGCCGGCAAGCACCGCAACACGCCGGTGCTGATGCTCACCGCGCGCAATGACGAGACCGACCGCATCATCGGCCTGGAAATGGGCGCCGACGACTACCTCACCAAGCCCTTCTCCGCCCGCGAACTGCTGGCGCGGATCAACGCCGTGCTGCGCCGCACCCGCATGCTGCCGCCCAACCTCACCATCAGCGAAAGCAGCCAGCTGATCGCCTTCGGCCCCTGGCGCCTGGACACCACCGCGCGCCACCTGCTCGACAGCGAAGGTACCCTGGTCGCCTTGTCGGGCGCCGAGTACCGCCTGCTGCGGGTGTTCCTCGACCACCCGCAGCGGGTGCTCAGCCGCGAACAACTGCTCAACCTCACCCAGGGCCGCGAGGCGGACATCTTCGACCGCTCCATCGACCTGCTGGTCAGCCGCCTGCGCCAGCGCCTGGGTGATGACGCCCGCGAACCCACCTGCATCAAGACCGTGCGCAGCGAGGGCTATGTGTTCTCCCTGGCGGTGCAACTGCTGGGGTCGCCTGTATGAAATGGCCACGTACCCTGGCCTCGCGCCTGGCCCTGATCTTCTTCACCGGCCTGGTGCTGGCCTACGGCCTGTCGTTCAGCCTGCAAGCCTACGAGCGCTACGTCAGCAGCCGCTCGATGATGCTCAGCAACCTGGAAATGGACGTCGCCACCTCGGTGGCCATTCTCGACCGCCTGCCCGCCGCGGAGCGCCCGGCCTGGCTCACGCGGCTGGAGCGGCGTACCTACCGCTACCGCCTCGATGGCGGCTTGCCGGGCCAGGCCATGCCCAGCGCCGACCCACCCATGGCCGCCGAGTCGATCGTCAAGGCCATCGGCGGCCAGTACCGCCTGACGTTCCAGGAAATTCCCGGCCCCAACGCGCACTTCCAGGCCCACCTGCGCCTGGCCGATGGCGCACCGTTGACCATCGATGTCACCCCTGCCCCGGTTCCGGTGGCCACCTGGCTGCCGGTGGTGCTGCTGATCCAGTTGCTGGTGTTGCTGCTGTGTACCTGGCTTGCGGTACGTCTGGCCATCGGGCCGCTGACCCGCTTGGTGCAGGCCGTCGACAACCTCGACCCGAACAGCCCCGGGCCGCTGCTCGACGAGAGCGGCCCGCGTGAAGTGCGCTACGCCGCAGTAGCCTTCAATGCCCTGCAGGCGCGCATCGCCGCCTACCTCAAGGAGCGCATGCAACTGCTGGCCGCCATCTCCCACGACCTGCAGACCCCGATCACCCGCATGAAGCTACGGGTGGAGCAGATGGACGATGGGTTGGAGAAGGAAAAACTGTCGCACGACCTCGACGCCATGGAGCACCTGGTGCGCGAGGGCGTGGCCTATGCCCGCAGCATGGACAGCAGCACCGAGGCGCCCTGCCGGGTCAACCTCGACGCCTTCCTCGACAGCCTGGTCTTCGACTACCAGGACAGCGGCGCCAAGGTGGACCGCCAGGGCAGCGCCCAGGCCACCCTGGAAACCCGCCCCCATGCCCTGCGCCGGGTACTGGTGAACCTGGTGGACAACGCCTTGAAGTTCGCGGGTGCCGCACACCTGGAAGTACGCCACGAACAAGGGGTGACGCAGATCCGCGTGCTCGATGACGGCCCGGGCATCCCGGCTGACGAGCTGGACGAAGTGCTCAAGCCGTTCTACCGCGTCGAAGCCTCGCGCAACCGCAGCACCGGCGGCACCGGGCTGGGGCTGGCGATCGCCCAGCAACTGACCCAGTCCATGGGCGGCAACCTGACCCTGAGCAATCGCCTGGAGGGCGGGCTGTGCGCGCAGATCGAGCTGCGCTGAAGCGCTGCTCAGCCCTTGTCCGCCTTCCCCGCCGCCGCCGCGAACCGCGCCAGCCGCACGTCCAGGCGGCGCGGTCGCACACCGTGGTCTTCGGCCCGCTCCTTGCGCCGGATGGCGTTGCGCACCATCAACGACCCCAGGTAGCGGATCGGTTCCGGCGGGAACTGCCCCAGCGGCCCCTTGACCAGCGGTGAGCGGGTCCAGTCATTGTCCAGGCCCAGTGCCAATGACGCGAGGATCTGCCCGCCCATGTGGCACGGCCCGACACCGCTGCCGGAGTAACCGAAGCCATAGAACACGTTGCCCTGCCCATCGAGCCGGCCGAAGAACGGCAGGCCGGTCACCGAGCGATCCGAAGGGCCGTTCCAGCTAGCCGCCAGGGGCACGTCGGCCAACGCCGGGAAGAAGTCTGTCAGGCGCTCGCGCAGCAATGGCTGGTACGGCGAGGGCTGGTCGAACACCGGCAGCATGCGCCCGCCATAGGCGAAGGTGTTGCCGCCCTTGCCCAACATCAGCCGGCCATCGGAGGTGTTGTGGTAGTAGTGCACGAAGATCCGCGAATCGAGCACGCTGACCCCGCTGTCCAGGCCGATCTGGCGCAGCAGCTCCGGGCACGGCTCGGTGATCACCATGTCGCTGGAGACGATCGCCACGCTGCGCTCGAACTGCGGGAAGGCCCGCGCCATCCAGGCATTGAGGCCCAGCACCACGCGGTCGGCGCGAATGGTTCCGCCCCGGGTGCGCACCTGCACCGGCGCGCCATGCTCCAGCCCGGTCATCGCCGTGCCTTCATGAATGCGCACGCCGCGCTGCAAGGCGACTCGACGCAGGCCACGCACCAGCCGCCCGGGTTGCACCGTGGCCGCGGCCGGTGAATACCAGCCCTCGAGATGGCGGCTGGAACCGGCCACCCGCTGCACCTGCTCCAGCGGCAAGCGCCGGAACGAGTTGATCCTCTTCTGCTCCAGCGCGGCGATCACCGCATCGGTTCCGCCGACCTGGGCCTGGTTGGTGGCCGTGTACAAGGTGCCGTCCATGCGGTAGTCGCAGTGGATGCCATTGGCCTGGCAGAACGCGCCGATGGCTTCGATGCTGCGCTCCGACTCCCGCACCAGGCGGATCGCCTCCGCCACCCCGAACAGGCGCTCGAGGGTGAAGTACTTGGCCGACCAGGACAACGCACAGCCACCATTGCGACCACTGGCCCCGGCGCCGCAGATGTCCGCCTCGACCAGCAGCACGTCGAGCTGCGGCACCTGCTCCTTGAGCATCAGGGCCGTCCACAGCCCGGTGTAGCCACCGCCGACGATGCATACATCGCAGCGGGCGTCGCCTTGCAATGGCGGGCACAGCGCTTCGTCTTCCTGGTCCAGGGCCTGTTGCAGCCAGAAGGGTCTCATCTACTCGCTTTCCTCTAGGTACGCAGTGGCTTGATCGCCATGCCGGTGTTGGGCGCCACGTCGTTGGCCTGCGGGGCGGTCGCCGGGCGGCTGTTCCAGTGCGGCAGCAGCACCAGGGCGGAGAACAGCGCGGTGCCGGCGAAGATCATGAACACCGTGACGCTGTCGAAGTAGCCCGGCAGCAAGCCGCCGAGCACCGCGCCCACCGAGCCGCAGCCGTTGACGAAACCGGCCGCCGTGGCACCGGCCTTGGCAGTGCCGAAGTCGATGGCCGCGGCGCCGCTGATCATCGAGTCCGGGCCATACAAGGTCAGGCCCATGACGAACAGCAAGGCCACCACCAGCGCCACGCTGCCGCTGTGCATCGCCGCCATGAAGCCCGCCAGGGTCACGGTCAGCAGCACCAGGCTGATCACGCAGGCCGGCATGCGCCGGGCGCCGAACAGCTTGTCCGAGGCCAGGCCGATGATGATCGGCCCGAGCAACCCGGCCAGCTCGAAGGCGGTGGGGATGATCGCCGCGCCCACCTTGCCCACCGTGGGCATCTGTTCGAAGACGATTACTGGCCCCCAGAGCAGGATGGCGTAGCGTGCGGGCTTGAGCATGAAGTAGGCCAGCCCCAGGGTGAGCACCGTGCGGTTGCGCAGGATCTCGCGCAGTGGCGCCCAGACGCTGCACAGGTTCGCGCCCGGGGCCATGCTCTGGGGCTCCGGCTCCACTGCCGGCAAGCCGACATCCTCAGGCTTGTTGCGTTGGAAGATGAAGAACAGCACCGCCACGCCGGCCACCACCGCAGCGCTGGAGAAGAACGCCGCATGCCAGGTGCCGACCAGGGTGTAGGCCCACCAGCCGGCGAACGGCGAAGCGACCAGCCCACCGAAGGCGTAGCACGAACTCCACAACCCGAGCACCCGCCCACGCTGCGAAGCGGGGAAGAAACTGCCGATGTTCTTGCATAGCCCCGCCCAACCGGTGGACTGCGCCAGGCCTTGCACAAGCATGCAGGTGGCGAAAATCGGGAAGGTCGCGTAGCTGCCCATCACCACCGCGGCGATGGCCGAGATCAACAAGCCACCCAGCACCACCACCCGCGGCCCGAAACGGTCGGCGAGCATGCCCCAGGTGAACTGGCCCACGGCATAGGCGGCCAGGTAGATCGCATCGAGGTTGGCCATGGCAGCCTTGTCGAGCATGAACGTCGGGTCTTCAGCGATGCCAAGCTTGGCGACCGAGAAGGCCTTGCGGGTGAAGTAGAAGGCGGCGTAGGCCAGCCAGGTGATCGCGAAGATCTGCATGCGCCACCGCTTGATGGCGCCCAGGGATTGGTTCATGTGGATCTGACCTCTTGCTTGAGTGTGCCGGCAGAATGTGAAGAAACGCCTGTCTTGTTGTTGTGTTGCGCACTGCGTGACGGAGGGACGTCACCTGGTCAGATGGCTCGGTGGTCTGGCGTGACCAGGGCGAGGCCATGGCCCTTGAGTGCCGCTTGTGGCGGCGGGTCCGGGGTTGAAAGATATGGAAACAGGTGCAGATTGATAAATAAAATCGATTTATCGTATTTCACTCATAAGCCCAGCTTGTAACAGGAGTGCTCGATGTCGGTCTCCCATGCTCAACTCAAGGCCTTTCACGCCGTCGCCGAACAGGGCAGCTTCACCCGCGCGGCCGAGCGGCTGTTCCTCACCCAGCCGGCGGTGTCCGACCAGGTGCGCAAGCTGGAGGAGCGCTTCGGGGTGCTGCTGTTCCATCGCAACAAGCGCTCGGTGCAACTGACCGACCTGGGCGAGCGCCTGCTGGGGGTGACCCAGCGCCTGTTCGCCTGCGAGGCGGAGGCCGTCGAACTGCTGCAGGACTCCCGTGCGCTGCACACCGGCAGCCTGGTGCTGGCGGTGGATGCCCCTGTGCACGTGCTGCCGCAGATCGCGCGGTTCTGCCAGCGCTACCCGGGCATCCAGGTGAAGATCGAGACCGGCAACACCGACGAGTCGCTGGCCCGGCTGTTCAGCTACCAGGCCGACCTTGCCCTGCTCGGGCGTGATGTCGATGACGAGCGCCTGTATTGCGTGCCGATGCGTCGGGACCCGATGGTGGCGTTCGTTTCGCATCAGCATCCGTGGGCCAGCCGTGGCGAGATCAGCCTGGCGGACCTGGACGACACGCCGCTGGTGCTGCGCGAGCCGGGGTCGGTGACGCGCCAGACGCTGGAAGAGGAAATGCAGCGGGCCGGGTTGCGCATTCGCCCGGCGATCCAGGTGGAAGGCCGGGAGGCGGCACGCGAGGCTGTGGTGGTGGGGATTGGCGTGGGGGTGGTGTCGGCGGCGGAGTTCGGGGCCGATGCCCGGGTCTGTGCCTTGCCGATTGTCGATTGCCAGCGGCATCTGACCGAGACGCTGGTGTGCCTGAGCGAGCAGCGGACGCGGCGGGTGGTGGCTACGTTTCTGGAGATGGTGCGGGAGGGGCTTTGATTTTGGCTTTGGCTTCGGCTTCGGCTTCGGCTTCGGCTTCGGCTTCGGCTTCGGCTTTCAGAGTGTGGGTTTGGAGGTTTGTGAGCATATCCATTGGCGATGGAGACGCTGATTCACCTTTCCGCCCTTACGGCGGCCTACTTTGGTCTTGGCCAAAGTAGGCAAAGCCGCCTGCTCCATCATACGGCCCCTGCGCTTCGCTCCGGGGTCCCCTCGCTCCGTTCTTGCTCCCGTGGGTACCGCGCTGAACGCCCCATCCTGGGGCGCAGCGCTCGACGGCCATCCATGGCCGTCGCCCCACTACGCAAGAACTCCGCTCGGCCTCCTGAAGTCGCATTTGGCGGCGCCTGGACTATCGCGCACCAAGATCAAAAGCCGGGCGAGGCGCTGCGCGCTCGCAGAAGCAAAGAGCAAAGAGCAAAGAGCAAAGAGCAAAGAGCAAAGAGCAAAGAGCAAAGAGCAAAGAGCAAAGAGCAAAGAGCAAAGAGCAAAGAGCAAAGAGCAAAGAGCAAAGAGCTTGATAGCTACGTAATGCTGCAATGAATGGGGTGTTTGTGCCATTGGTTCGCCGGCAAAGCCGGCTCCTACAGTGGTGCGGCGTGCACTCTCCTGTAGGAGCCGGCTTTGCCGGCGAATGCGTACTCAAGGCCACGAATAACCGACTAGCGACAGCTGCGCCTGCCTAGGCGCCACCCGTAACTTCGCGACTTCAGGAGGCTGAGCGCAGGCGTCTGGAGGGCCAGGTGCGCAGCACCCTTCGGCGTAGCCGAAGGCGCGAGATGTAGACTTGCGCAGCAAGTCGTAGGCCGCGCGGGCCCGGAAGGCGCCGGAGCGAAGGGACCCCGAAGCGTAGCGTAGGGGCCGTATGATGGAGCGAGCGGCTTTGCCTACTTTGGCCAAGACCAAAGTAGGCCGCCGTAAGGGCGGAAAGGTGACTCTGCGTCTACCTAGCAAATGGATATGCCCACAAACACAAAAACCAACTAACGACTCAGAATCTCAAACACAATCCACCCCAAACATACCCGATTGCCTCAAGGCCCCTCCTATGCTCTACCGCCTAGCCGCCGACACCCTGGTCCTGTTCCACCTGTCCTTCATCCTGCTGGTCCTGTTCGGCGGCCTGCTGGCGCTCAAGCACCGCCGTGCCCTGTTCATCCACCTGCCCGCCCTCGCCTGGGGCCTGGCGGTGGAGGGCCTGCATCTTGAGTGCCCGCTCACCGCCTGGGAGAACCGCCTGCGCGCCGCTGCCGGCGACAGCGGTTACCCCGGGGGATTCGTCGAACACTACATCTGGCCAGTGATCTACCCAACCGGGCTCACGCCACAGATCCAGCTATGGCTCGGCACCTTCGTCCTGCTACTCAACATCGGCATCTACGGTTATGTGCTCTGGCGCCTAGCGCGTCGCCACCACGAATAACCGCGGAAACGGCAACAACACCTTGCCATCGGTGGCCGGCGGATAGTCATGCTGCATGGCTTGCAGGTACAACTGCAGGAAGTCCGCCTGCTCCTGCTCATCCAGCCTGGCCAGGTACGGCCGCAACGCCGAACCCTTGAACCACTCGACGACCGCCTCCGCCCCCCCCATCAATGGGTGGTGGTAAGTGGTGCGCCACACATCCACCCGCGCGCACAACGGGCTGAGCAGATCGTAATAGAACGCCGCGCCATGCCGGGGCGGCAGGCTGAAGTCGGCGAACTTGTCGGCCCACGGCCCACGGCTGGCAATCTCGCGCAGCTGGCGGTGAGCAGGTTCGTCAAGGTTGTCGGGCGTCTGTACGGCCAGGCTGGCTCCTTCGCTCAACTGCCGCACCAAGTGCGGGTAGAGGCTGCCATGCTCCGGCAGCCACTGCAGCGAAGCATTGGCGAGGATCAGGTCCTGTGGCTCCTGGGCAACCCAACTGCCGATATCGGCAATTTCACAGCGCACCCTCGGCACGCTCAGGCGCGGGCGTTGCCGGGCCTTGTCGATCATGTCCGGGTCGCTGTCCAGCGCGGTTACCTGGGCATCGGGGTGACGCTGCAACAGCACTTCGGTGGAGTTGCCCGGGCCGCAGCCCAGGTCGGTGGCATGGCGAACCGGACGCGGCGGTACCGCGGCGAGCAGGTCGCGCACGGCGCGAGTACGTTCATCTTCGAAGCGTGAATACTGGGTGGCGGACCAGGCCATGGGCGGGCTCCTTCGATGGCAGATGCGTGCAGCATAAGCCAAGTCGCCACCACAACGAACGAAAACGGCCGGCTCCCCTGAGAGGTAGCCGGCCGTTTCATGCAACGCCTGGCGCTTAGTGACGCTTGGCGCTACGGATCTGGTGCACCACGCCCATGGCCACCACGATGGCAGCGGCGATGCCGGTGGAGATCACCAGGATCTGGTAGTCAGGCATGAAGGCCATGGTCACCAGGGCAGCCACGATGAACACGATCACCAGGTAGGTCAGCCAGGGGAACAACCACATCTTCAGGCGCACTTCCTTGCCCTCGGCGATCAGCTTGCGGCGCATGCGCAGTTGCGAGAAGGCGATCACCAGGTACACCAGCAGGGCGATCATGCCGGTGGTGTTCATCAGGGTCTCCAGCACGTCCTTCGGGCGCAGGGTGTCGCTGAAGTTGATCAGCGCGCAGAACACCGCCACCAGGCACGAGCCGATGATCGCGTTCACCGGCACACCGGTGCCGGTGCGGGTGAACTTGAACAGGCGCGGCGCGTCGCCACGCTGGGCCAGGGAGAACAGCATGCGCGAAGCGGTGTAGTGGCCGGAAATCAGGCAACTGCTCACCGAGGTCAGCACCACGAAGTTCATCAGCAGCTCGGCATAGGGCACGCCCAGCAGCTCCAGGGTGCGGCGGTAGGCGCCGTAACCGGAGACACCCAGTTGCGGGTCGTTCCACGGCACCAGGCAGACGATCAGGAAGATCGAGCCCACGTAGAACAGGCACACACGCCACACCACCGAGTTGGTGGCCTTGACGATCTGGGTGGCCGGGTCCTTGGCTTCGGAGGCGGCGATGGTGACGATCTCAGCCCCCAGGAAGGCGAACATCACCCCCAGCAGCGCACCGATCACCGTGGTGATGCCGTTGGGCATGAAGCCTTCAGCGGTCAGGTGGCTGATGCCGCGCACTTCACCGAACTGCCAGACGTTCATCACCGCCGCGGTACACACCACCAGGAAGCAGACGATCGCCACCACCTTGATCAGCGCGAACCAGAATTCGAACTCGCCGTAGTGCTTGACGTTGAAGAAGTTGACGGTGATCAGCAGCAGCGTGGTGGCCAGCACGAACACGTTGACGCTGACGTCGGGGAAGAAACCATGCAGGATCTTGCCGGCGACATAGGCCTCCCAGGCCATCAGGATCACCCAGTACCACCAGTACAGCCAGCCGATGGTGAAACCGGCCCAGCGCCCGATGGCGCGGTCGGCGTAGGTGGAGAACGAGCCGGTGTCCGGCGAGGACGTCGCCATCTCGCCCAGCATGCGCATGATCAGCACCACCAGGATGCCGCCGGCCAGGTACGCCAGGACGGCGGCCGGGCCGGCACTGTGGATCACGCTGCCGGAACCGACGAACAAGGCGCCGCCGATCACCCCGGCGATCGACATCATCGTCAGGTGGCGCGACTTCAACGAGGCACTGAGCTTGCTCTCGTGCCCGTCCTTCGCGGTGGTGGATGTGGATGTAGCTTCCATCAGTTAAATACCCCGTGCTTCTTTTTATCCAAGGAAAAACTGTGAAACCCCGATGGTCATCGGTCTCACCTGTACATCAGTGCGGGCAGGGAGGTGTGCGGTGCACACGCAGGCCATCCGTGGCGGCCTGCTTACGCGGCCAGAGGCAACCCTCTGGACGAACTGAACCATGCGGGGGACGGACGCTGGGTGTCCGGCCACGCGGAAAGAAGGTGCGGGGCGGTCCCCGACGGCAAAGCAGCGATGTTGTGATTATTCATGGCGCTGATACGTGCTGTGTTGGCTATATCTGACACGTAATGTAAAAATGTCGAACACATTGAGCCATGCACAGCGGCATGAAAAACGCACTGCACTGTACAGGCCGCCGATGCAATACACCCGCGATACCCCCGCAGGCGCCTGGCGTCCCGCACACCTGAAGGCCCCCGAATGCTCCAGCTACATCCGGACTCCTCCACACCGCTGGTCAACCAGATCATCGACGGGCTGCGCACGCTGATCGACGACCAGACCCTCAAGCCTGGCGCGAAGGTGCCATCGATCCGGGCGTTCGCCTCCACCTATTCGGTGAGCACCTTCACCGTGGTCGAGGCTTATGACCGCCTGGTGGCCCAGGGGCTGCTGGTGAGCAAGGGCAATGCAGGCTTCTTCGTCAATCGTGCGGCGAACGAGCTGCTGGACAAGCACAACGTCGAGACCGACACCACGCGCCCCACCTTCAATTCCGAGTGGTACCTGCAGCAGATCTTCGAGACCCGCCAGTTGCCATTCAAACCGGGTTGCGGCTGGCTGCCCAACGACTGGATGTACGAGGAAGGCCTGCGTCGCGGCTTGCGCCAAGTGGCCGGTAGCCCACTGGAGCTGTCCGGCTACGGCGACCCCATGGGGCTGCCGGAGTTGCGCGCGCTGACCGCGCAGAACCTGCAGCAGGAACTGTCGATCGTCGCCAACCCGGCGCAACTGATGCTCACCCATGGTGCCAGCCAGGCCCTGGACCTGGCCGTGCGCACCCTGGTGCGCCCGGGCGACGTGGTGCTGGTGGACGACCCCGGCTACCCCAACCTGATGAGCATCCTGCGCACCCAGGGCGCCACCCTGATCGGCGTGCCACGCACACCGGCCGGCTACGATCTGGACCACCTCGAGCGCCTGCTGGCGCACCACCGCCCCACCGCGTTCTTCACCCAGCCGCACCTGCACAGTCCGACCTGCTCGCGCACCCCGCTGGCGCAGTTGCACCGCTTGCTGCAACTGGCCAGCCAGCACGGTTTCCGTCTGGTGGAGAACAACCTCTACGCCGACATGATCGCCGACCCGCTGCCGTGCCTGGCGAGCCTGGACCACCTGCAACAGGTGGTCTACGTCGGCAGCTATTCGAAGAGCATCTCGCCCAATGTGCGGGTTGGCTACCTGCTGGCCAACCCAGAGCTGACCCAGCAACTGCTGCACCTGAAGATGCGCTCGGGCCTGACCACCTCGCAGGTGATGGAGCGGGTGGTGTACGCCGCGATCATCGACGGCCGCTGGCGCAAGCACCTCAAGCGCCTGCGCCAGCGCCTGGCCGAGGCGCACCAGGAAGTGGGCCGGCACCTGCATCGGCTGGGGTTCGAGTTGTTCATCGAGTCGGACGAGGGCATGTACATCTGGACCCGCCATCCGGCGATTCCGGACAGTGCGGCGCTGCTCGATGACGCCATGGAAAAAGGCATCATGCTCGGCCCCGGGCAGTTGTTCATGGTCGATGCCAAGGCGACCGGGTGGATGCGCTTCAACGTGGCGTTCAGTGCCGACCCTGCGATGTGGGAGTTGCTGGAGAAGGTGCTGGTCAAACACGTGCGCCGCGGCGCGCTGTGACAATAGCCGTATTGACCTAGCCCACCCGTGCTATTGAGACAAAAGCAGGTGCCCACCTAGATTGTCACTGCGTTGTGCAGGAGCACCGCGCGCTGACAATCAAGGAGAAACCCCATGTTCACGTTCAAGACTGCGGAAACGGAAAAGACCACTGCCAGCAGCGCCCCTCAGGTGCTGAGCGAGGCCGATCTGGAACTCGTCTCGGGTGGCGATGCCTTTACTGACATTGGCATGAATTGGGCGAACGACCCCTTCGTGCGCCTGAAGTACAGTGGCATCAGTTGGCCGAAGGGCGGTGCCCAGTGGTGGGCCAAGTAGCGCTGGTCGCTGTGGGGCGCATGGCGCCCCTTTGCTCTGACAATCAAGGAAAACCCCATACTCAAGTACACCTAGCACGCTTGTGCGATGGCTAACAGCCTGTAGCACTTAGGTGCAATAAACAGAGCGTTCCGCGCCCGGTGAATATTTGGGAAGCGTCTGGCATACAACCTGTTCTCGTTTTCGTAGGCTGCACCCCTTGTCTACAGGGAGAGCAGACCATGGCGTTCAACGGCTACATGAGTATCAAAGGCAATCGGCAGGGCTTGATTTCGGCGGGGTGCAATACCCAGCCATCCATTGGCAACAAATGCCAGCTTATGCACCAGGACGAAATAACGGTGCTGTCCTTCAATCACGCTATTGCCACCCCTGATACCAACCAACGTGCTGTGCATCAGCCCGTAGTGATCAACAAGCACATCGACAAGGCCACACCCTTGCTGGCCCAGGCCGTGGACAGCCGGGAAGTGATCGACTGCGATATCCAGCTGTACCGCATTCATCCGGCGGGCCATCGGGAAAAGTACTTCTCCGTAAGGCTGGAGGGTGCGGTGGTCGTCAGCCAGGAGCTGGACGTACCCCACGCGACGCTCTTGACCGACCAGGATGCCGAGGAGCGGCTGCTTATCAGCTATCGAGCCATCAGCTGGATTCATCACGCTGCCGGTACTACCGGGTACGCCATCTGGGGGGAGCAGCTATGAGCCAGCGCGAAGAATAGGGTGGGCGGCTAGATGAGGCGTATTGGGAGGTGAATGCGGCGGCGTCTCGGTTGATCAGTTATGGCTGTGGGGTCAGTGCCAAATACCTGAGCGATCGGCGGTCGCGGATGCAGTTCAATCGGGAACTGGCTTATTACGCGCGGCGGGTGATGGATGATGTGTATGAGCGACGGATCAGCCCGGAGCAAGGACTTGAGCGGATTCTGGCCGAGAAGAAAAGTCTTTATTCGCAAGCGTCGCGGATATTTACCCAGTTGGGCGGCATGGCTGGCGGTGCCTCGCAACTGGCTACTGGCTTAGGGAACTGCATAGGGAGTTTTGGTTCCACATGCGCGATTCACGGGGCGCCGTTGATCATGCATGGAGGTAATAACCTCTACGAAAATGCCCGGGGTCTCTACGAAGGTCGAACCGATGTGGTCGGACCTGTGAGGGAGCTCTATCAGGATGCAGCTAAGAGCCTGGGGTATAGCGAGCGGGATGGGAATCTCGCGTACTACACGGCGGATCTTTTCCTGTCGGGGCGGGCGATGTGGCGAAAGGTTCCAAGGCGAGATGCATGGCGGCTATATCGATATATGGATGCTGACAAAGAACGAAAAATAAAACAGCTAGGTAAGGGAGGGCTTGCAGTCGAGCTTTCCACATCTGGTCTGACAATCAAACAATGGGTGGATGAGTACAGGAAATGAAGCTGCTTCTTCTGGGGCTTTTTTCGATGTGTGATGTCGCAATTAGCTTGCTTCTGAATAGATTCGCTTTTAAGGATATGGATGGATTTTTGCAGTTTTTAGGGTCGTTATTGTTCCACGGTTTTATGGGTGGCGTTTATATTGAAATATTGGGTGGGGAGGGGCTTATCCAATTTCCCTACAATTCGATAACTGATTTTGGTTTCTGGCTCGTGGTTTTCCTTACTGTGACAATGTTTCTTTTCCATATTTGGGCTATGACCTCGCGAAGCGTTGACTGATCCCAAGTTTTGGCCATGTGTAGAGGGCCGGTCAGGAAAGGCTATCAGGAGGTCTCGAAGCGATTTATACCGAGCGGGAGGGGCACTGGCCTACTTGGCAACCGATAAGGGTGCGACCACATGCCAGTTCAAAGCAGAGTTCAAGAAGTGAGTATATTTGAGATTGCCGATGTGGATATTCACCTGTTGTGGAGCGGAACCAGCGCATGAGCCGGGTGGAAGGGGCGTTTATCGAGGCCTTGCGCCAGAAGTTGGAATAGAGGTCGCCGGGGGTGGCCCTTTCGCCGGCAAGGCCGGCTCCTACCTCTATCCAGGCGCTCAGAAAAAGATATAAGATAACATTTCATTTGACATTAATTCCCATCCTTCAGCGACCCCTCCTCGATGACTAGCGCCCCGCCCTCCCTCCTCTCCCAGCGCCTGCAGAGCATCGATGCCCTGCGCGGCCTGGTGATCCTGTTCATGCTGCTGGACCACGTGCGGGAAACCTTCTACCTGCACCGCCAGGTCAGCGACCCGATGACCATCGACGCCACCGACCCCGGTTTGTTCGCCAGCCGTACACTGGCGCACCTGTGTGCGCCGGTGTTCGTGCTGCTCACTGGCTTGTCCGCCTGGCTCTACGGCGAAAAGCACCATGGGCATGGCGATGTCGCCGCCTTCCTGTTCAAGCGCGGGCTGTTCCTGGTAGTGCTGGAGTTCACCCTGGTCAACTTCGCCTGGACCTTCCAGTTGCCGCCGAGCGTGATCTACCTGCAGGTGATCTGGGCCATCGGCCTCAGCATGATCGCCCTGTCGCTGCTGGTGTGGCTGCCACGGCCAGCGCTGGTGCTGGTGGGCGTGGCGATCATCGGCGGGCACAACCTGCTCGATGGCCTGCACTTCGACGCCACCTCAGCGCTGCATGTGCCGTGGGCGATCCTGCATGACCGTGGCTGGCTGGAGGTTGGCGAGCATTTGCGCCTGCGCACTTCCTATCCGGTGCTGCCCTGGATTGGGGTAATCGCCCTGGGCTACGGCCTGGGTCCCTGGTTCGCCCGTGGCGGCAATGCCACCCAGCGTCAACGGCACTTGCTTGTGGCCGGTGTCGGCGCCCTGCTCGGCTTTGTCGCGCTGCGTGTACTCAATGGCTATGGCGAAGCGCCGTGGAGCGTGTACCCGAACACCACCCAGACCCTGATGAGTTTCTTCAACATCACCAAGTACCCGCCGTCGCTGTTGTTCCTGGCCCTGACCCTGGGCTTCGGCCTGCTGTTGCTGCGCGGCTTCGAACGCGCTGGCAGCGCACGCTGGATCGGCATGCTGGCCGTGTTCGGCGCAGCACCGATGTTCTTCTACCTGCTGCACCTGTATGCGTTGAAACTGCTGTACCTCGCAGGCGTCGCCCTGTTCGGCCTGAACCAGGGGGCTTACTTCGGCTTCGACGGCATCGGCGCGGTGTGGCTGGTCGCGGTGCTGCTGGCGCTGGCGCTCTACCTGCCGGTGCGCGGGTTCGCGCGCCTCAAGGCACGCCGCCGCGATATCGCCTGGCTCAAGTACTTCTGACCCCTGGGGGCTTGACCATGCCGCTGCGCCGCTTCGCCATTGCCCTGCCCATGCTCGGCCTCAGCCCCCTGGCCCTGGCCGACTCCGCCCAGTCGCAGGCCAGGGGGCTGTTCGAGGACAGCACCTGGAGCCTGCTCAACCGCAGCGTCTTCGACCAACGCGACTACCGCCACGGTGGACGCAACAACGCCGCGCGCAACGCCTACAAGCCACGTACCGAACGCAACGGCAAAGCCGAGGAATGGGCCTACGGCTTGATGGGTTCATTCAGCTCGGGCTTCACCCAAGGCCTGGTCGGCGTCGGGTTCGACGCCCACGCCTACCAGGGCGTGCAGCTCGACAGCGGCGGTGGTCGCGCGGGCAAGGCGCGCTTGCTCGGGGTCGACAATCAGGGCCATCCCAAGGATGCGTACAGCCGTGGTGGCGGCGCGGTGAAACTGAGGATGTCGAACACCGTGCTGGCGTATGGCGAACAACGCGTGAAAACGCCGGTGTTCAGTTCCTCCGACAGCCGTCTGTTGCCCGAGACCGCCACCGGCTGGTTGCTCACCAGCAACGAGGTCGACCGGCTCAAGCTGGTCGCCGGGCACTTCAACGAAAGCACCGACCGCAATGCCTCCAGCCACGACCAGGGTTTTGTGGTCAATTATTCCAATGGCCGCCAGGGCAATGCGTTCGACCTTGCCGGGGCGGTGTGGAGCCCGACCAACAGCGTCAGCGCCAGCCTCTTCACCTCGCGCTACCAGGACACCTGGCGCCAACACTATCTGGGCAGCACGCTCAGCCACGTCATCGATGAGCGGCGCAGCGTCAGCCTCGACCTGAATCTGTACCACACCACCGACACTGGCAAGGCGTTGTCAGGAAGCATCGACAACACCACCTCGAGCCTGGTGTCCCGCTATGCCCAGGGGCCGCACACGTTCAGCCTGGGTTGGCAGCAGGTGGACGGCAACACGCCATTCGACTACGTCACCCGCGGGGCGATCTTCCTTGGCAACGCGGTGCAGTTGTCCGACTTCAACGCGCCCAACGAGAAATCATGGCAAGCGCGCTACGACCTGAACCTGGGTGCCTATGGCGTGCCAGGGCTGAGCCTGACAGCGCTGTATGTGCGCGGGTTCGACATCGATGGCAGCCATGTCGACCGCAACGGTGGGTATGCGTACCTGGGTTATGGCGAGGGTGGCAAGCATTGGGAGCGGGACCTGGAGGCGCGCTACGTGGTGCAGGGCGGCACAGCCAAAGGCCTGGCGATTTCACTGAGGCACAACGTGCATCGCGGCAATGCGGCCCAGGCGGAGCTGGATGCGGATCAGATCAGGTTGGCAGTAGAGTATCCGCTGTCTGGCACCTGGTAAGCACTGCGCTGAACCTGTAGGAGCCGGCTTGCCGGCGAACCAGGCGACGCGGTGGATGGCACCGGCGTTGCCGGTGTTCGCCGGCAAGCCGGCTCCTACAGGTTGCCCTACCGCCAATAGCGCGGCTCGTCCGCCACCCGCTGGTGCTCCTGGAACAACACCGGCAACTGCTCCTTGAGAAAGTCCAGCCAGGTGCGCACCTTGGCGTCCAGGTAGTGCCGCGACGGGTAGATCGCATAGATCTCGCGTTGGCGCAGCCGGTGAGGCGCCAGCAAACGGCACAGGCGCCCCTCTTCCATCGCCTGGCTGGCTGAATAGTAGGGCAGCAGCCCCACCCCCATGCCCAGCTCGGTAGCCTTGAGCATCGCGTCGGCGACGTTGGTGAGGAACGTGTCCTGCGGCACGATCACACATTTCTCCGACGCCTGCTCGAACGACCAGTCTTCCTCGAACAAAGGGTCGACCGTGCGCAGGCAGACATGCTCATGCAGGTCTTCCGGGCGCTTGGGCACGCCGTGGCGGGCCAGGTAGTCGGGCGAAGCGCAGAGGATGCTGTGGATGCTGCCCAGGGGAATGGCGATCAGTTGCGAGTCCGGCAGCCCCTGGCCAATGGTGATCACCACGTCATGGCCTTCGGCCAAAGGGTCGGGGTTGCGTTGCGAAAGCGTCAGTTCCATCACCACTTCGGGGTTCGCGGCGTTGTAGCGGGCCACCAGCGGCATCATCAACAGGCCAAGACCGTGGGTACAGTGGAAACGCAGATGGCCGCGCGGCGTGAGATGGGCGCCGCGCGCCTCGTCCATGGCCTCTTCGGTGAGCAGCATGATCTGCCGCGAGCGCTCGAGGAAGCGTTCGCCCGCCTCGCTCATGCGCAATCGACGGGTGGTGCGGTGCAGCAGGCGAGTCTGCAGCTGGTTCTCGAGCTCCGCGACGATCCGCGATACCTGGGCCGACGAGATGTCCAGCGCATTGGCCGCGGCGGCGAAACTGCCGCACTCCACTACCCGGGCGAAGGTACGCATCGCATGCAGCATATCCATGAGGCGTCGCTCTCATTCATACATGAAAGGCAGGAATCTATCACGGGATAGACCATTTATTGTGAAACGTAAATGAATGAATCATAGGCACATCCCGAGAAAGAGGAACCTGCCATGAAACGTTCGATCGCACTGGTCGCCCTGACCGCCACCCTCGCCTCGTTCGGCGCCTTCGCCGCCGCTACCGACAGCCAGGCCGAGGCCGCCCGTTACGAATACGGCATGCCGCTGGACATCGCCAAGGTCATCTCCATTACACCGGCCAGCAACGCCGAGGACTGCCAGGTGGGTACCGCGCACATGGTCTACGTCGACCACCAAGGCCAGACCCGCGAAATCGACTACCGCCAGATGGGCAACTGCTCGCAGCTGTAGGACACGCCCGGAACGCGAGGGAAAAATACCAGTCATCTTGCTGAAAGTGCATTTGCCCCCCTCGCCCGCCGCCGCATGATCATCCAGGACAACAACAAGAACGTCCTGGGCCATGAACACGATAAAAACCTGTGCCGTACCGTCCGCGCACTCGCCGGACGCCACCCACGCCCGCATCACCTGGCGGCTGATGCCGTTGCTGCTGGTGTGCTACCTGTTCGCCCACCTCGACCGCATCAACATCGGCTTCGCCAAGATGCAGATGAGCGCCGACCTGGGCTTTTCCGACACGGTCTACGGCCTTGGCGCCGGCCTGTTCTTCATCGCCTACGCGCTGTTCGGCGTACCCAGCAACCTGGCCCTGGACCGGGTCGGGCCACGCCGCTGGATCGCCAGCCTGATGGTGGTCTGGGGGCTGCTGTCCACGGGCATGATGTGGGTGCAGGACGCCACCGGCTTCTACACCCTGCGGTTCCTGCTCGGGGTGGCCGAAGCGGGGTTCTTCCCCGGCATCCTGGTGGTGCTCAACCGCTGGTACCCGGCGCGGCGGCGGGCCCAGGTCACCGCGCTGTTCGCCATCGCCGTGCCCCTGGCCGGGGTGGTCGGCGGGCCATTGTCCGGCGGCATCCTCCAAGCGTTCCACGATCAGGGCGGCTTGCGCGGCTGGCAGTGGATGTTCCTGATCGAAGGCCTGCCCGTCGTGCTGCTGGGGCTGGTGGTGCTCAAGGCCCTGCCGGACAGTTTCGAGCAGGTCGACTGGCTGAGCGCCGAGCAAAAGCGTGCGTTGCGCGCAGAGATCGAGCGTGAGGAACGGCACAAACCCATCGCTTCGCTCGCAGGGCTCTTCACCGACCGACACGTGTGGTTGCTGGTGGCGGTCTATTTCGCCGTGATGCTGGCGGTGAACACCTTGGCGTTCTGGATGCCGAGCCTGATCCATGGCGCCGGGATCGGCAGCGACGGCCAGGTCGGCCTGCTCAGCGCCGTGCCATACCTGGCCGGTTGCCTGTTCATGCTCGCCTGCGGACGCTCGTCGGACCACCGCCGCGAGCGACGTTGGCACCTGTGCCTGCCGTTGCTGATGGCGGCCGCAGGTATCGCCCTGGCCGGCTTGGCGCCAGGCAATGCCACGCTGGTGATGGGTGGGCTGGTGCTGGCGGGCATGGGCGCCAGCGCCGCGTTGCCGATGTTCTGGCAGTTGCCCCCGGCGTTCCTGTCCGGGGGAGCCCAGGCGGCGGGCATCGCGATGATCAGCTCGTTTGGCAGTATCGCCTCGTTTCTGGCGCCTTACCTGATCGGCTGGATGCGCGATGCCACGCAGAGCCCGGGGTTGGCGCTGCAGGTGCTGGCGGTGGCCATCGTGCTGGGTGGAGGGCTGGTGCTGAGGGTGCCAGCGGAGGTGGTCAACCCCAGCTGAACGCCTGCAGCGATATCGTCCTCTTGTAGGAGCGGCTTCAGCCGCGATCACCCGCGAAGCGGGTGGCAGTTACCGTGGCGCCTGCATCGCGGCTGAAGCCGCTCCTACAGGGGACGTCAGGCCAGCAGCTCGCTGATCCAGCGGGCCTGGCGGCTGATGTCGTCGAGCTTGTCCTGCGGCACCGCCTGGCGGGCACGGGTGAAATTGGCCAGGGTCTGCTGCTTCTGGCGCAGCATGCGCTGCCACTTGAACAGGAACGCCGGGCTGCGCTCCTGCATCAACAATGGCCCGAAATACAACTGCTCGGCGCTGTAGGACGGCACGTCACCCCGTTCAGCAACGATGATCTCGTAGTCGAAGCGATTCTCCCGCAGCACTTCCTCAAAGAGGATGCGATAGCCGTTGTCCGCCAACCATTGGCGCAGCGGCTGCTCGCCGCCGTTGGGCTGCAGCACCAGCCGCTCCTGGCCATGCAGGTGCTGCTTGCCAGCTTCGAGGATGGCGCAGATGGTCTCGCCACCCATGCCACAAATGCTGACGGCGGTGATGTCATCACCAGGCTCGATGGCGGCCAGGCCATTGGCCTGGCGCACGGTGATGCGGTCTTCGAGCCCATTCTCGCGCACGGTGCGTTGCGCCGAGAGAAACGGCGTCAGCGCCACTTCGCCGGCCACTGCGGCGACGATCGCACCACGGCGCATCAACGCCACCGGCAGGTAGCCGTGGTCGGAGCCGATATCGGCCAGTCGCGCCCCCTCGGGCACATGCGCGGCCACGCGCTCCAGGCGCATGGACAAGGTGTGTTCGCTCAACGGCAGCCTCATTTAACAACCAGAATCCGGCGTCGATGGCCGGAGCGGCCCGCGATTCTGCCGAGCCCGGCCGGACTTTTCAAATCCGCGCGACCGAGGCCCCGACTCGACCCGCCCCGGCCGCTCGCGTAGGCTTGCCGTTTTCCTTCCGTCGCAAGGCAAATACCCATGGCAAACGCAGACATCATCTTCACTCCGGACCCGGACGCCGACTCCATCTCTTCCGACGTCGCCGAATACAACGGCGTGCTGGTCAGCACCCAGATCCCTGTACACGCCGACGGCAGCCTGGAGCTGGGCGACATCACCACGCAATGCGAGTGCACCCTGCAGGCGCTGAAGGTCGCCCTGGAGCGCGCCGGCAGCTCGATGGACCGGGTGCTGCACCTGACCATCTACCTGACCGACATGGCCGACCGCCCGGCGTTCAACGAGGTGTACCAGCGGTTCTTCAGCAAGCCGTGGCCGGTACGTGCGGCGGTCGGCGTCGCCTCGCTGGCCTTTGAAGGCATGCGTGTGGAAGTGACGGCGATGGCAGCCAAGGGTTGATCGACCGAAGGTTCGCCGGCCAGCCGGCGAACCGCCCCCGCCCTCAGCTTTCGCCGCCCTGCACCACCACCAGCAACTGAGCCTGGCGCTCACCGACCGAACGCAATCGGTGCGGCGTCTGGGCATTGAAGTGCAAGGCATCCCCCGCCTCCAGCAACACCCGCTCACTCATGAAGTCCACCTCGACCTGCCCCTCGTGGACGAACAGGAACTCCTCGCCCTCGTGCGCCTTGAACGTCGGGTCGCTGAATTCGCTCGGCGGCTGGATCAGGAACGGCAACAAACTGCGCTGCCCCACCTGCGAGGTCAGCACCGCATACCCCGGCCCCTCGCCGCTGCCCACCAGGGCCTGGCGCTCGCCGCGGCGCACCAGGCTGTAGCGCGCCTGGCCGGTGTGCTCGCCGTCGAACAGCTCCTCGACATTGACGTTCAGCGCCCGCGCCAGCTTTAGCGCGGCGGCAATCGAAGGCGTGTTCAGGCCACGCTCGACCTTGGACAGGTAGCTCTTGGTCATGCCGGACTTCTCGGCCAGCACCTCGAGGGTGATCCCCAGTTTCTTTCGCAACAGTTTCAGTCGAATGGACATGTGACGCGGGTTTCCCGAACAAACGCACTTGCTTATGACACTTTGTGTCATATAGGATTATTTGTGTCATTAGTTGATCGCCCCTCCACCGTCGAAAGCAAAGGGGCGAGCCAGCCATGACACCCACCGTCACGCCACAGAGGATAGATCCCCATGGCCAATACCCTGACACACAGCAAAGACCAGCTGGTGCAAAAAGCACTGAAACAGATGCAAGGCTCGCTGGCGGATAATACGTGGACCGTGCGCGAAAAGCTGGCCCTGACCTGCCGAATTCTCTTCGACCATGGCCACGACTCGGGCCTGGCCGGGCAGATCAGCGCCCGAGGCCCGCAACCGGGCACGTTCTACACGCAACAACTGGGCCTGGGTTTCGACGAGATCACTGCCAGCAACCTGCTGCTGGTCAACGAAGACCTCGAGGTGCTGGAGGGCGAAGGCATGCCCAACCCGGCCAACCGCTTCCACAGCTGGGTGTACCGCGCCCGCCCGGACGTCAACTGCATCATCCACACCCACCCCACCCACGTCGCCGCGTTGTCGATGCTCGAAGTGCCATTGGTGGTCTCGCACATGGACCTGTGCCCGCTGTACGAAGACTGCGCGTTCCTCGAGGCCTGGCCCGGCGTGCCAGTGGGCAACGAGGAAGGCGAGATCATCAGCAAGGCTCTGGGCGACAAGCGCGCCATCCTGCTGTCGCACCACGGCCAGCTGTCCACCGGCACCAGCATCGAGCAGGCCTGTGTCTATGCCCAATTGATCGAGCGCGCCGCGCGCCTGCAGTTGCTGGCCATGGCCGCCGGGACCATCAAGCCGATCGCCCCGGAGCTGGGCCGCGACGCCCACGACTGGATCGACCGGCCCAAGCGCCACGGCGCGGCCTTCAACTACTTCGCCCGGCAGTGCCTGCGCCAGCACGCCGACTGCCTTGCCTGACCCTCTTTTGCCTTGCTTGCGGAGATTTCCAGAATGACCACTCGATTCCACGGCATCATCGGCTACACCATCACCCCGTTCAGCCAGGACGGCGCGCAACTCGACCTGCCCGCGCTGGGCCAGTCCATCGACCGCCTGATCGCAGGCGACGTGCAGGCCATCGCGCCCTTGGGCAGCACTGGTGAAGGGGCCTACCTGAGCGACAGCGAATGGCAGCAGGTCGCCCAGTACAGCCTCGAACGCATCGCCGGGCGCGTCCCCAGCATCGTCAGCGTCTCCGACCTGACCACCGCCGGCGCCATACGCCGTGCGCGCTTCGCCCAGCAACACGGCGCCGATGCGGTGATGGTGCTGCCGTCGGCGTACTGGAAGCTCAGCGAAGCCGAGATCGTGCAGCACTACCGGGCCATCGGCGCGGCCATCGACCTGCCGATCATGCTCTACAACAACCCCGCCACCAGCGGCACCGACATGCCTGTGGAGTTGATCCTGCGCATCGTGCGTGAGGTGGACAACGTGACCATGGTCAAGGAGAGCACCGGCGATATCCAGCGCATGCACAAGTTGCAGGTGCTCGGCGAGGGGCAGGTGCCGTTCTACAACGGCTGCAACCCGCTGGCGCTGGAAGCCTTCGTCGCGGGCGCCGCAGGGTGGTGCACGGCGGCGGCCAACCTGATTCCCGAACTCAACCAGCGGCTGTACCAGGCGGTGCTGGCGGGTGAACTGGAGCAGGCCAGGGCGTTGTTCTATCGCCAGCTGCCACTGCTGGACTTCATCCTCAAGGGCGGCTTGCCGGCCACCATCAAGGCTGGCCTGGCATTGACCGGGCTGCCGGTCGGCGAGCCTCGGCGCCCGGTGTTCGGGTTGGATGAAGCAGGTAGAACGAAGTTGCTGGCACTGCTTGATGGATTGAACATCACGCGTTGATCTAGCCAACATCCACGAAACAGGCAGTGGGGGCCTTGCCGGTGTTCGCCAGCAAGGCTGGCTCCTACAGGGTCATGCGGTGGGTTCGGTTTTCTGTGGAACTCCGGCCCCGCCCCACCGCTCTTAACATCATGCAGTAACTCCCATTGGCCTCACCTTCCGGAGGACTTGCCATGCGCCCCTTACTGCTCGCTTCATCGCTGCTGCTCCTGCTGCCCGCCGGCGCCGCCCTGGCCCGCGTCGATGCCGGTGACGTCGCCACCTCGGCGGGGATCTCCGCCTCGCTGTACTCCACCTTCAAGGACGATAAGCGCATTGTCCCGGCCCGCGACGAGTTGTCGGCCTTCGTTGCCAGTGGCGGCGTGATTCGTGGCGCCTACCTGGAGTCGGCACTGGCGCAGGCTCGCCATGACAACCCAGGGTTGCAGATCAGCGACGAGGAACTGGCAAAGGCGCTGTTGTCGCAGGATGACGCCGCGGTCGGTCAATGACACCTTGAGCGGCCGAGGCCTGGGCCTCGCCCAAGCCTCGCCGCGACAATCCGCCACACCTTGGCACGAAGCACGCCACCCATCCGGATGGTAGATTCGCCGCCATGAAAACCACCCGTCGGACACGTTCGCTGACCGCCTGGACGCTATATGCCAGCGTCCTGTTCAGCCTATTGCTGTGTGGCATGCATCACGGCCAGATGAGTGGTTTGCGCCTGTCCGGCCTCGAAGGTGGCTTCTGCTCGCTGGACAGCGAACACGGCTCGGCCATCGACCTGGACGGTGGCGAGGGCGACCAGCACATGGCGCAGCTCGATTGCCCGGTGTGCTCCTCCTTCGCCCTCGCGGTGCCCTTGGCCAGCAGTGGTTGGTCGTTCACCGAGGTCCAGGGCCACGCCCCTTCCCCGATTGTCGCGCGCAGCTGGGCGCAGCCCCCGCCACGTTACCTGCGCCACGCCATCAATCCCCGCGCTTCCCCTCATCTTTTCCCCGCAACCGAACCGTTCGCCTGACCCTGGGCCGGCGCGCCCGTGCGTGCCTGTTCGCCAAGGCGGTCAGGCCCTGCCATGACCCTTGCGTGGAAAACACAACATGATCCGCAACACCTCCCTGGTGCTCCTGATGGGCGCCACCTGTACCTGTGCCTGGGCGCAATACGCCCCCGTCGAGCTCTCTGCCACCACCGTCGACGGTGAGCGCGAAGCCCCCTCGGGCGTGCAACTGGACGAGCCGATCCGCACCGGCTCGCGTCTGGGTTTGACCGCCCGGGAAACCCCCGCCTCGGTAAGCGTTTCCGACCGCCGGGTGATCGAGCAGCGCGACGCCAAGGACACCCAGGACGTGATCAACGCCATGACCGGCGTCAACGCCTCGGCCAATCCGGGCTACGGTGGTTTCGTCACCTACCGGGGCTTCACCCAGAACCAGGTGACCCAGCTCTACAACGGCATCAACCTGGGTTACAGCAGTGCCACCCGCCCGGTCGACGCCTGGGTGATAGACCGTGTCGAGCTGCTGGGGGGCCCTTCGTCGTTCCTGCACGGCGCAGGCTCCGTGGGCGGTTCGATCAACTACATCACCAAGCTGGCCAGCCGCGACCAGCAGACCGTCGACGGGCGCATCCGCTATGGCAGCTACGACGACGCCGAGTACGCCTTCGGCATCAACCAGGCCCTGGCCAGCAACCCCGCCGACGCCCGTCACTTCGCCCGCCTGGACTTCAGTCGCAGCCAGGGCAATGGCTATATCGACCGCAACCGGCGCAAGACCGACAGCCTGGCCTTCTCCGTGCTCAGCGACCTCACCCCCGATCTCACCCACACCTTCGCCATGGAGTACCAGGAGGACAAGGAAGACAGCCCGTACTGGGGCTCGCCGATCCTGCCCGGGCGCAACACCATGAAGATCGACAACAGCCGGCGCTTCGAGAACTACAACGTCGCCGATGGCCGCTACGAGCAGCGCGTGCGCTGGCTGCGCTCGATGCTCGACTACCAGTTCAGCGACAGCACCAGCGTGCACAACACCCTGTACCACTACAAAGCCGAGCGCGATTACCGCAACGTCGAGAACTATCGCTACAACGGCGCGGGCAACGTGGTGCGCGCCAGCCCTTACCTGCAACGCCACGCCCAGAGCGTGCTGGGTGATCGTGTCGAGTTGCGCCACGACAACAGCCTGTTCGGCCTGCCGACCCAGTGGGCCATGGGCCTGGACTGGTCACGCATGCGCCAGGACCTCTACCCCACCTCCAGCAGTTGGAGCGACGTGGTCGACCCGGACCATTTCGACCCCGGCAGCTTCGACGCCATCCCCGGCGTGAACCGTGGCCTCACCCGCCAGCGTCACCACGAAGTCGTCAACCGCGCCCTGTTCGCCGAGAACCGCCTGGAGCTGACCGATCGCCTGGCCCTGCTCACGGCCCTGCGCTACGACTACCTGGACATGGAGGTGAACAACTACGGTGCCGTCAGCCCCACCTCGCCGGCCTACTTCGAGCGGCGCTGGGAGCCGCTGTCCGGGCGTGTCGGCCTGACCTACGCGCTGACGCCGTCGGCCAGCGTCTATGTGCAATACAGCACCGCCGCCGACCTGCCGGCCGGCTCGCTGGCCGCGGCCACCTACTCCAACGTGGGGCTTTTCGACCTGTCCAAGGGCGAGCAGTGGGAAGCCGGCAGCAAGTTCGACTTCCTCGACGGACGCGGCGCAGCGACCGTGGCGGTCTACCAGATCGTGCGCAAGGACTTCGCCGTGCGCGACTCCAGCAACCCCAACCTCACTGTCCAGGCGGGCCAGCAGACCTCGCGTGGCATCGAGCTGTCCGGGCGCCTGCAAGTCACCCCGAAGCTGCTCGCCGAAGCCAACTACGCCTACGTCGATGCGCAGTACGACGAGTTCAACGAAGCGGTCAATGGCGTGTCGGTGTCGCGCAAGGGCAACGCCCCCGTCAACGTGCCGGCCAATGTCGGCAACCTGTGGCTGACCTACAGCTTCACCCCGGCCTGGTCGGCCGGCGTGGATGCGCGCTACGTCGACGCGGTGTACGCCGACAACGCCAACACCCTCAAGGCGCCGGCCTACACCCTGTTCGGCGCCTTCGCCCGCTACCGCCTGGACGCGCACACCACCCTGACCGGGCGGGTACGCAATCTCACCGACGAGGTCTATGCCAAGCAGGCCTACGGCACCCAGTACTACATGGGCGCGCCACGCACCTTCGAGGTGGCGATGGACGTGCGCTTCTGAACCCATGCAACCCCGTAGGAGCGGCTTCAGCCGCGATCACCCGCCCAGCGGGTGCCAGCCTCGCGCACATGGATGAGTGATGCATTGGGCGCAGATCGTTAGAATGCGCCCAACTGCTTGTTCCGCAAGGTGTTTCCTCGCGGAGCAAGCTCGCCTTCGTTGTTCGTCCAAGGATGACGCGCCATGCGCCGTTTGCTGTTCCTGCTGTTCGTCCTCACCCTGACTTCCTGCGCCCCTCGGCTTCCGTCCCCCACCCCACCCGAGACGCTGCCCACGCCACCCACCGAGCTCACCCTGCTCGACCGCGGCCGTTTCCAGCTCTGGTACGACTGCCAGCGTGGCGAACCCCATCGTTTCACCTTCATCCTCGACAGGGACGAGGGCCACCTGGAGCGCAAGGACAACTTCCGCATCGACCGAGGCCTGCCCCCGGGCTGTGTGGGCCAGCACTCGGCCAAGGCCTACTCGCTGCCCAAGGGTTTCCACCGTGGCCACCTGGCGGCCAACAACCATTTCGATGACGACCGCGCGGCGATGGATGCCTCCAACCTGATGAGCAACATCGTCCCGCAACTGGCATCGCACAACAGCCAGACCTGGTACCAGACCGAGCTGCTCAGCGAATGTTCTCGAGACCGGCACCCAACCAAGGTGATCGGTGGCGTGGTGTTCGGCCATGAAGGCGAGGCGCTGAACAACGACTACTTCGCCCAGAGCCATGGCATCGCCACACCGGAGGTGTTCTGGAAGGTGCTGCTGACCGAAGATGACGCCGGGCAGCCGCAGGTCATTGCCTGGTGGATCCCACACCAGGCTGGGCTGGGCACCGACCTGACACCCTACCTGCGCAGTGTGCATGAGATCGAGGCGCTGCTGGGGCCGAGCGAAGCACCGATCGACGTGCCCGAGGCGGTGAAGGACCAGCGCCCGACGTTTTCATGGCCGGTACCGGCTGGTTGCGACCGGGAATGATGCGCCGCACGAGCGGCGCTCGATCTCATAGGCGCTGCAATCTTGCCGTCGAACACCTTGAAAACCTGGACTCATTCCCCCGCCAGCAGCGCGTGTTTCGTCCGTGCCCGTGACCTGCTCGCGGTCAGCCACAGCACCCCCGGCAACAAGGCGCTCGCCACCACCGTCATACCCACCATCGGCCACGCGCTACCGTCGGACCATGCACCGGTCAGCGCGCTGCTCAGCGCCGTCAGCAGCATCTGCACGAAGAAGAACCCGCCCGAGGCCGTGCCGGCAATCGCGGCGAAGGGCTGCAGCACGGCCCACTGGCAAGCCGGGATGATCAGCCCCACCGAAAGCATCACCGGCAACAGCGCCAGGGGCAGTGTCCACAGGCTCACGCCCGCCAGTTGCAGGGCCAGCAACGCCGCGCTGCCGGCCAGGTTGATGGCGCACCCCAGGATGATCACCCGCTCGTTGCCCAGGCGTCGAACCAACAAGCCATAACAGCGCGACCCTGCCGCATAGGCGGCCACTGTCCCGCCCAGCACCAGGCCATAGACCTGCGGTGACAAACCCAGGCCATGTTGCAACAGCAATGAGGACTCACTGATGAAGGGGAAGTAGCTGCAATAGGCGCAACCGATGACCAGTGAACTGCGCCAGAACACCCGGCTGCCCAGCACCTGGCGCCAGGCTTGGCATAAATGTGCAGGCGAGGCGTCGAATGGACGCGTTTCCGGCAGGTAGCGAACCGCCTGCACCTGGCTCAGCAAGCCGATGATCAACAACCCGCCGAACAACCCGCGCCACCCCAGCACCTCCAGCAGCAAGCTGCCGAACGCAGGTGCCAGCAGCGGCGCGATGGCCATGCCGCTGGACAGCAGCCCCAGCAAGCGCGCCTGTTCGTCTGCGGCAAACCGATCGCGCACCATCACCCTGGCCACCAGCGGCCCGCAACAGCCACCCAGGGCCTGGAAGAAGCGCGCCACGCACAGGCTCGGCAGGTCTACCGCCAGCAGGCAGCCCAAGGTGGCCACGCCATACAGGCCGAGCCCCGCCAGCAACAGGGGCCGCCGCCCCCAAAGGTCACACAAGGGCCCGGCCAGCAGCATGCACAAGGCGTAGCCAAGCATGTAGGCGGTCAGGCTGAACTGTACCTGGGCGGGCGGCACCTCCAATGCCTGGGCCATCTGCGGCCAGGCCGGCAGGTACAGGTCCAGGGCGACACGGGGCAGGCACACCAATGCCAGCAGCAGGCACGACCAGCCCCAGGGCGTCAGGGAACGAAGGGTGAACATCGGCACAACTCCACAGGCTCAGGACGCTCGCAAGGTAGCGCGTAAGCGGTCTAGTATTCAGAGCCATTTAGCGCACAAATGAGTAGACCACTATGTCTCGCGGCAAGACCGCCCTGCCCCTCGACCTGCCGCTGCCTTCCACACCTGGCCTCGGCAAGCAGCAAGGCGCCTACCAGGCGTTGCGCGATGCCATCCTTGAACGACGCCTGCTCGCGGGGGCGGCGCTGCCCTCCAGCCGCACCCTGGCGACACGCTGGGGGCTGTCGCGCGGCACGCTGGAAGTGGTATTCGACCGTCTGCGCAGCGAGGGCTATATCGAACGGCGCAGCGGTTCCGGCAGCCGTGTCTGCGCCATGGTGCCCGAGCACCTGCTCGGCGTGGACAACGCCACGCCGGCACTCGCGGCCAGCGGCGTACCGTCCCCGCTGGAAACCCGGGTCCGTGCCGGCGTGCCTTTCGTGGCCCGCCTGCCCGATCCCGCGCTGTTTCCACCTCGGCAATGGGCGCAACTGCTGAGTCAGTCCTTGAACTGCGCCTCACCCGATCAACTCGCCCACGCCCCGGCGCAAGGCTCGCCTGCGTTGCGTGAACAGTTGGCCGGCTACCTGGCCCAGTACCGTGGCATCGCCTGCTCGGCCGACGACCTGATCATCACACATGGCATTCGCGACTGCCTGGAACTGGTCATCGCCACGCTGCTGCGCCCAGGCGACATCGCCGCCGTCGAAGACCCCGGCTACCCCGCCGCCGCCGCGCTGCTGCGCCAGGCCGGCGCCCAGGTGCGGACACTGCCGGTGGATGACGACGGACTGCGCAGTGATGCCCTGCCCGGCAGCGGCGCCCGCCTGCTCTACCTCACGCCCGCGCACCAGGCACCGACCGGCGCCACCCTGCCGGTGTCGCGGCGCCTGGCGTTGCTGGACTGGGCGCAGCGCGAGCAGGCCTGGATCATCGAGGACGACTACGACAGCGAGTTCAACTACAACAGCGCCCCATTACCGGCGCTCAAGGCGCTGGACCAAGGTGACCGGGTGATCTTCTGCGGCTGTTTCAACAAGACCCTGTTCGCCGGCCTGCGGGTCGGTTACCTGCTGGTCCCCAAGGCCTGGCGCGCCGCGTTGCTGGCCCGTGTCGAACTGACTGGCCGGGCCGTCGGTGTGGTCGAGCAGTTGGCCCTGGCCCGGCTGATCGAAAGCGGTGGCCTGCTGCGCCACCTGCGCGCCGCCCGCCACACCTACCAGCAACGCCGCGATGCCCTGGCCGTCGTGCTGCAACAGCATGCGCCCGGGCGGTTCATCCTTCACGGCGACCATGCCGGCCTGCATTGCCTGCTGCGACTGCCTGCTGGCAGCGACGCAGAGCAGCTGTGCCAGCGAGCGGCCGAAATCGGCTTGCATCTGCAACCGCTGCAGCGCTTCTGTATTGACGCGCGGCCACCGTCGGCACTGGTGATCGGATACGCGTCCCTGACCCTGGCCCAAGTGCGCCACGCTGGCAGGCAGTTGGCCAAATTGCTCCTGGAAAATTGACGCGTGATGGCTGCCAGGTACCGTGCGCATCGAGCGCCGCCCGCGCGGCGCATCGCGGATGAGTCCGCTCCTACATCGGTTACAACGTGCCGCACCTGTGAGGCCAACTGGCCCGAAACAAACCTGTAGGAGCGGATTCATCCGCGATGCGCCGCGTAGGCGGCGCTCGGCCTCACTGGCGCCGAAAAGGTCACGGCAAGCACCTTGCTCCCCAATAAATTTTCCTCCCCTCGCCTCGTCCACTGTTCAGGTCAACCAACAAGAGCAATCACCATGGACCTGCAGCACATACTGGGCAAACTGTTCGCCAACGCCGGCAGTGTCGGCCTCGAGGGTATCTTCCAGTTCATCTTCGACGACCACCTGGCGCTCTGGTACGAAGCCGGCGGCTCGGGCGCAAGCGGCACTGGCCATCACCAGGCCCCGCAGGTGACCATCGAAGTCGCGGCCAGCGACTTCGCCGGGATCATGACCGGCCGGGCCAATGTCGAACACCTGTTCGCCAGCGGTCGGCTGAAGATCGGCGGCAACCTCGGCCTGGCGACCCTGTTGCCCCAGGCCATCGACATGGCATTGCGTGGCACCAGCGCCCCCAAGGTCGCCGCCAACCAACGCTACCCAGCTCGCCCGCGCCCCAGCGACGCGCTTTCGGCACGCCAGCCACAGCTGCTGGAAATCGAACGCAAACCTCGAGCGGAACTGTCGGTGAAGGCCTTCAACGAGCGCCACCTGCTGCCTGGCATTCCCGTGGTGATCAGCGACGCCCTGCACGACTGGCCGTTGTTCAGCATCGGTCGAGAGGCCTCGCTGGAACTGTTCGCCAACCTGCAAGGTATTACCCGCCACGGCGACTACGTGAAAAAGACCTTCTCCACCGACCGTGACTTCCGTTCCACCTCGATGGCCGAGTTCATCGCCAGCCTGGATGCACCCGCCACGAAAGCAGCCGACGGGCAGCCGCCAGCCTACATGGGCAACAACATCATGCCCGCGCAATTGCTGGAACATATTCGCTACCCCGGTTACTTCGACCCGACGCTGTTCATCCCGCCGCGTATCTGGATCGGCCCCAAAGGCACCCTGACGCCCCTGCACCGCGACGACAGCGACAACCTGTTCGCCCAGGTCTGGGGTGAGAAGTCGTTCATCCTGGCAGCTCCTCATCACCGCGATGCCCTGGGTACCTGGTCGACCTCGCCCAACGGTGGCCTGGAAGGTTGCGACGTGGACCCGCGCGCACCTGACCATGCACGCTATCCCGCTAGCCGCGACGTGCATTTCATGGAGGTGGTGCTGCAGGCCGGCGACCTGCTGTTCCTGCCCGAAGGCTGGTTCCACCAGGTGGAGTCGCGCTCCACGTCCCTGTCGGTGAACTTCTGGTTGAATTCAGGGCGTGGCTGGAAGAATTCGCCGCTGCCCGACCTTGCCTCCAGCACAGTCTGAAAACGCGCCCGCCCCACAGGCGGCAAACCTGTGGGGCGGGCTTTTGCGGCAGGTTGGCTACTTGAGGTCGAAGCGGTCCAGCTCCATCACTTTCACCCAGGCCGCGACGAAGTCCTTGACGAACTTCGCGGCGGCATCGCCGCTGCCGTACACCTCGCTCAGGGCACGCAACTGCGCATGGGAACCGAACACCAGGTCGACCCGGCTACCGGTCCACTTCACCGCGCCGGTCTTGCGGTCACGCCCCTCGAAGTGCTCGTTGTCCGCCGAGGTGGGCTTCCACTCCACGCCCATGTCCAGCAGGTTGCGGAAGAAGTCGTTGGTCAGCACGCCGGGCTTGTCGGTGAACACCCCTTCCTTGCTGCCGCCATGGTTGGCGCCGAGCACACGCAGGCCACCCACCAGCACGGTCAGCTCTGGCGCGGTGAGCGTCAGCAACTGGGCCTTGTCCAGCAGCAACTTCTCGGCCTTGACGCTGTAGCGGGCCTTGCTGAAGTTGCGGAAACCGTCGGCCAGGGGCTCCAGCACGGCGAACGACTCGACATCGGTCTGCGCCTGCGAGGCATCCACGCGCCCTGGGTGGAAGGGCACGCTGATCGCGTGTCCGGCATCCTTGGCGGCTTTCTCCACCGCCGCGCTTCCAGCCAGCACGATCAAGTCGGCCAGGGAGATTTTGTTCCCCCCCTCATCCCGGATCTTCTCCAGTGCCGCCAACACCTTGTCGAGGCCCTGGTTCGCCGCCCAATCTTTCTGCGGGGCCAGGCGCAAGCGCGCGCCATTGGCACCACCACGCTTGTCCGAGCCGCGGAAGGTCGAGGCCGAGGCCCAGGCGGTGGAAACCAGCTCGGCGACACTCAGCCCCGAGGCCAGCACCTTGGCCTTGTGCGCGGCGATATCGGCTTCGCTCGGCTGAGGGCCGGCCTTGGGCAGCGGGTCCTGCCACAGCAGCTCCTCATTGGGCATTTCCGGGCCCAGGTAACGGGCCAGCGGGCCCATGTCGCGGTGGATCAGCTTGTACCAGGCGCGGGCGAACGCGTCGGCGAGCTGGTCGGGGTTGTCCTTGAAGCGCCGGGCGATGGGCTCGTAGATCGGGTCGAAGCGTAGCGCCAGGTCGGAGGTGAGCATCGAAGGCGCATGGCGTTTCGTGGTGTCATGGGCATCAGGCACGGTGTTGGCGCCCTTGCCGTCCTTCGGTCGCCACTGGTGTGCACCAGCCGGGCTCTTGGTCAGCTCCCACTCGAAATTGAACAGGTTGTTCAGGTACTCGTTGCTCCACTTCGTCGGCGTCGAAGTCCAGGTCACCTCCAGGCCACTGGTGATGGTATCGCCACCCTTGCCGGTACCGAATGTGTTGTGCCAGCCAAAGCCCTGCTGCTCCAGGCCCGCCGCCTCCGGCTCGGCGCCGACGTTGTCGGCGGGGCCCGCGCCGTGGGTCTTGCCGAAGGCATGGCCACCGGCGATCAGGGCCACGGTCTCTTCGTCGTTCATGGCCATGCGGCCGAAGGTGTCGCGGATATCCTTGCCCGAGGCGACCGGGTCGGGGTTGCCTTCCGGGCCTTCCGGGTTGACGTAGATCAGGCCCATCTGCACCGCGGCCAGCGGATTTTCCAGGTTGCGCTCACCGGCCAGGTTGCGGCCCTGCTCTTGCGGGCGCTTGGCAGGTTCGGCCACCAGGTCGCCCTTGCCGGGCGCCTCGGCCTTGCCGTAGCGGGTATCGCCCCCCAGCCAGACCTTTTCCGAGCCCCAGTACACATCCTCGTCGGGCTCCCAGACATCGGCGCGGCCGCCGGAGAAGCCGAAGGTCTTGAAGCCCATCGACTCCAGGGCGACGTTGCCGGTGAGCACGATCAGGTCGGCCCAGGAGATCTTGTTGCCGTACTTCTGCTTGATCGGCCACAGCAGGCGCCGGGCCTTGTCCAGGCTGACGTTGTCCGGCCAGCTGTTGAGCGGGGCGAAGCGTTGCTGGCCGGAACCGGCGCCGCCGCGGCCATCGCCGATGCGGTAGGTGCCGGCGCTGTGCCAGGCCATGCGGATGAACAGTGGGCCATAGTGGCCGAAGTCGGCCGGCCACCAATCCTGGGAGTCGGTCATCAAGGCGGTCAGGTCTTTTTTCAGGGCCTGGAAATCGAGGCTCTTGAACGCCTTGGCGTAGTCGAAGTCCGGGTCCATCGGATCGGACTTGCGCGAGTGCTGGTGGAGGATCTTCAGGTTGAGCTGGTCAGGCCACCAGTCACGGTTGCTGGTGCCACCACCAGCGGTTTGATGGAACGGGCATTTCGATTCGTTCGCCATCTGCTTCTACCTTTTGGGTCGGATCTGTCCAGGTTTGCGGGCATTGTTGTGAACGCGGCGCCAGGTATTCGATCGGCCGGGCGCAAGGCCCGGGCCTCCCCTCATCAGGTGTGGCCGGTGTGCACGGCCACGCATCCCGCGACGGCTTTTCGCGGGGCCAGGGGAAAGACTAGTCGAGCTTGGGCAGAGGTCTAATAGAGGCAGTATTGAGGGGTGATAGCGTGGGTCTGTCAGGTTGCCAGGCGCGCCACGCAGCCGGTGGGGCGCGCCACGCGGAATCATCGATGCCATCGATAGCCACCATGCCTGCCATCGAGTTCCGCCCGCCGCTCGGCGCGAGGAAGATGGCGGCATTGGCACCTTGACGAGGCAACTCCCATGAAAACCGGCATGCTCGCCGCCCTGCTGGCCCTGTTCGCCGCCCTTGCGGGCTGCGCGGCGCCCGCCAGCCAACAGCAGGCACAACCCTACGGGCACTTCTACTCGGCCACCGAGCTGTCCAGTGTCACCCTGAGCCATGGCCAGCATGTGGCGGTGTTGCTGGGGCGCAATGCCGCCGCAACCCTGGACTACCTGCAACGTCATCGCGACCAGGACGTGCCGGGCACGACCAAAGGCACGCCGGTAGCCACCCTTGGTGGTAGCCAGGCCTACGCATGGCTGGCGCAGTCCCTGAGCCAGGCATTTACCGATGTGACGTTCTACGAAGACCTGGACACCCTGCTCGCCGACCGCCCGGATGTGATCGTGCTGCTCGACGCCCGCAGCCAGCTCGCCAGCGCCGGCATCGAAACTATCCAGGCCAGCGTGGTGGCGCGTTTCTTCGATGACCAGCTGACCTACATCGGCCGCGCCGAGGGGGTGGCGAACAAGCAGGCCAAGGGGGTCGACCTGGTACGCCAATTGGACGAGGAGCAAGCGGTGCAGGCCGACGCGCTGAAGCAGTTCGACGCATCGCTCAAGCTGTTGATGCAAGGGCCGGTGTAGGAGCCAGCTTGCTGGCGAACTCAGCCAACTCGGTGTGCCTTCGGTTCGCCAGCAAGCTGGCTCCTACATACAAGGTCAGGCCACGACGGTTTGCAGGCGCTGCCACAGGCGCTGCACATGCTCGCGCTCGGTCGGCAGCGCACCGACGGACACCCGCACCATCCAGCGCCCTTCCAGGGTGGCCGGGGTGACATAGGCGTCGCCCGAGGCATTCAAGCGATCCGCCCAACCACGGGTATGGGCATCCAGCGCCTCACCGTCCAGCCCGGCGGGGCGATGACGAATGCACAGGGTCTGCAACTGCACCGGTGCCAGCAACTCCCATTCACCCGACGCCTGCACCTGCTCGGCCAGCCAGCGGGCGTTGTCGAGGTCGCGGCGCAGGCGCTGCTGCAGGTTCTCCACGCCCTCGCTACGCAGCATGAACCACAGCTTCAGCGCGCGGAAGCGGCGCCCCAACGGGATGCCCCAGTCGCGCAGGTTCTTCACTTCGCCATCGACGGCCGATTGCAGGTAGCTGGGGTTGGTGCTCATCACCCGGATCAGGTGCTGCGGGTCGCGCACATAGTAGATCGAACAGTCGAATGCCACGCCCAGCCACTTGTGGGCATTGACCACCACCGAGTCGGCCAGCTCGATGCCGTCCCACATCCAGCGGCATTCCGGCAGGATCATCGCCGAACCGGCCATGGCCGAGTCGACATGCAGCCACAGCTGGTTGGCCTGGGCGATCTCGCCGATCGCCCGCAGCGGGTCGAGCGCGGTGGTGGTGGTGGTGCCGGTGGTGGCGACCACGGCGCACGGCTGGTTGCCGGCGGCCAGGTCCTTGTCAATGGCCGCGCGCAGCGCCTCGGGGCGCATGGCGAACTGTTCGTCAGTGGGGATCAGGCGAATATTGTCCCGGCCGAAACCGGCCAGCAGCGCGGCCTTGTCCACCGAACTGTGGGCATGGGCACTGACGTAGACGACCAGAGGCCTGGCCTGGGCCTGCAGGCCACCCCGCACCAGGGCGTAGTCGGTGGTCCGTTCACGGGCGCAGATCAACGCCACCAGGGTACTGGTCGAGGCGGTGTCCTGGATCACCCCGCTCCACTGGCTGGACAGCCCCAGCAGCTGGCGCAGCCAGTCGAGGGTGGTTTCCTCCAGCTCGCTCAAGGCCGGGCTGGACTGCCAGGACAGGCCGAGCACGCCAAGACCGGTGCTGAGGAAATCGCCCAGCACCGACGACAGCGTACCGTTGGAGGGGAAGTAGCCGTAGAAGTCCGGGTGTTGCCAATGGGACAGGCCCGGCATCAGCAACTGGTCGACATCCTTCAGGATTGCCTCGAAGGGTTCGGCCTGTTGCGGTGCCATATCGGGCAAGGCAGCTTTGAGATAGCCGGGCTCGACCTGGGCCATGACCGGGCGCTCGGCGACGGTCTGGCGGTAGTCGGCGATCAGGTCGATCAGTTGGTGGCCGTATTGGCGGAATTGTTCGGGGGTCACTCGGCGGTCTCCTGTGGGTTGTCCGCTGCCTGTACCGGCCCGTTCGCCGGCAAGCCGGCGAACGGGCTGTTGCAGACAACTCGATGCCCAGCAGTCTAGGCGGCCTCTTGCCAATGAATAACCCCGTATCGCGCATACCTGCTATGGCAATGCCGCATGCCCGCCCTGCACGCCGAACTGCGACTGACGCCACAGCTCGAACACCCGGTTACGCAACCAGCGGTGCTCGGCCGACGCCTGCAGGCGCTGATGCCAGACCACCCAGTAGCGCTGGGTATGGGTGATGAAGCCCATCGGCCGCCAGGCCAGGCCATGCAACCGCGCCAGCTGCGTGGCGATATGCTCGGGCACCGTGGCCAGTGCCTGGCCGTTGCCGAGCACTTGGACCATGGCGCTGAAGAACGGTACCTCCAGGCTGATCCGCCGCTGCATGCCCTGGGCGCGCAGGTGTCGGTCGATGAAGCTGTCCTTGTCGCCGCCACCGGACACCCGCACGTGCTTGAAGGCCAGGTAGTCATCCTGGCTGAGATCGGCGCGTACGGTCAGTGGATGGTCGTGCCGCATCAGGCACACCGCACGGTCCTCGCCGAGCAGGCGACCGTGCAGGTTGGGCGGCGACTCGTCGAACAGCGTGGTGGCCAGGTCGATCTCGCCACTGGCCAGCAAGGCGTATTGCCCGGCCTGCCAGGTGCGGTACTCCAGCGACACCCCCGGCGCTTCACGTTCAAGTGCCGCCACCAGCAATGGCAGCATGTGCTCGGCCACATAGTCCGAAGCGGCCAGGCAGAAACGCCGCTCGCAACGGGCCGGGTCGAAGGCGGCGGGCTGGCGCAAGGCGCTCAGCTCGTCCAGCACCTGGCGTAGCGGTTCGACCAATGCCTCGGCGTGCTCGCTGAGTACGTATCCACGGCCCTGGCGCACCAGCAACGGGTCGTCGAAGGCTTCGCGCAGGTGGGCCAGCTGGCGGCTGAGCGCGGACTGGCTGCAGCCCAGGCGCTCGGCGGCGTGGCTGAGGTTCTTCAGGTGCAGGAGGCAGTCGAGGGTGCGCAGGTGGGCGAGGCTGAGGGAGGCGAAGGTGGGGTTCATGCAGGCTCCCCTGTGTTGAATCCAAGTGCCCATTCGCCGGCAAGCCGGCTCCTACGGGGGAATTGCGTGTAGGAGCCGGCTTGCCGGCGAAGCGCTGGGCCGATCAGTCGGTCAGGCCGACATAGACGTTCTGCACGTCTTCGTTCTCGTCGATCGCCTCGAGGAACGCCTCGACCTCGGCCAACGCCTCGGCGCTCAGGCTGGCGGCACTCACCGGGTTCTTCGGGGTATAGCCGATCTTCGCCGAAGTCACGGTGAAGCCTTGCTCCGGCAGGGCCTTCTGCACCGCGTCCAGGTCGGTGGTGTCGGTGATGAACAGGGTCGAACCCTCTTCCTCGCCTTCCTCGAAGTCCTGGGCACCGGCCTCGATAGCCGCCATTTCCGGGTCGGCGTCACCTTCCGGGGTGGCCTCGATCAGGCCGACATGGTTGAAGTCCCAGGCCACCGAACCGCTGGCGCCCAGCTGGCCCTTGCGGAACAGCACGCGGATCTGGGCCACGGTACGGTTGATGTTGTCGGTCAGGCACTCGACGATCAGCGGCACCTGGTGCGGGGCGAAACCTTCGTAGCTGACGGCATGGTACTGCACGGCCTCGCCGTCCAGACCCGCGCCTTTCTTGATCGCGCGCTCCAGGGTCTCACGGGTCATCGAGGCTTTCTTGGCCTGGACGATGGCCAGGCGCAGGCGTGGGTTCATGTCCGGATCGGCGCCGGACTTGGCGGCGATCTGGATCTCCTTGGCCAGCTTGCCCATGATCTTGCCCTTGGCGTTGGCCGCCGTTTCTCTATGCTTGGCTTTCCACTGTGCGCCCATATCGACTCTCTTTGTTTCAGCGGCCGGTTCAGGAAGCGACCGGCCAAAAAGTGGGTGCAGTTTATACGCCCTCGGGCCTGGATCGACAACACATCGTGCAGGTTCGCCCCCCGTGCGCGGACCACGATAGTCACAATCTTGTGTTCCACTGGGCCTTCCACCCACGCGACTCAGACGAAATGCGCCTCGCGCCCTTTCGAAGAGTGGCAAGTGAAGGCACAATGCGTGTCCTTTTTTTGGCCGGCCTGGCCGGGGGCCTTTAAATGATCAAGACGCCGTACTACCTCATCGATAAACAAAAGCTGCTGGGCAACATGGAAAAGATTGCCTACGTTCGCCAGCAGTCCGGGGCCAAGGCCCTGCTCGCCCTCAAGTGCTTCGCCACCTGGTCGGTGTTCGACCTGATGCAGCAGTACATGGATGGCACCACTTCGTCCTCGCTGTACGAGCTCAAGCTCGGCCGCCAGAAGTTCGCCGGCGAAACCCACGCCTACAGCGTGGCCTGGGCCGACGATGAAGTCGAAGAGATGCTCGAGAACTGCGACAAGATCATCTTCAACTCCATCGGCCAGCTCGAGCGCTTCGCCGAGCAGTCCGAAGGCAAGGTGCGCGGCCTGCGCGTCAACCCGCAGGTGAGCAGCTCCGACTACCTGCTGGCCGACCCCGCCCGCCCGTTCAGCCGCCTCGGTGAGTGGGACCCTGAGAAAATCGAGAAGGTGATCGAGAAGATCTCCGGCTTCATGTTCCACAACAACTGCGAGAACGGCGACTTCAGCCTGTTCGACAAGATGCTGTCGCACATCGAAGAGCGCTTCGGCCACCTGCTGCACAAGGTCGAGTGGGTCAGCCTCGGTGGTGGTATCCACTTCACCGGTGAAGACTATGCGGTCGATGCCTTCTGCGCGCGCCTGAAAGCCTTCGCGGAAAAATACGCCGTACAGGTTTACCTGGAGCCGGGCGAAGCGGCCATCACCAACAGCGCCTCGCTGGAAGTGACCGTGCTCGACACCCTGTACAACGGCAAGCACCTGGCCGTGGTCGACAGCTCGATCGAAGCGCACCTGCTCGACCTGCTGATCTACCGCCTCAACGCCAAGATGGCCCCCAATGACGGCGCGCACACCTACATGGTCTGCGGCAAGTCGTGCCTGGCCGGCGATATCTTCGGCGAATATCAGTTCGACAAGCCGCTGCAGATCGGTGACCGCCTGTCGTTCGTCGACACCGCCGGCTACACCATGGTCAAGAAAAACTGGTTCAACGGTCTGAAAATGCCGTCCATCGCGGTCAAGCAGCTCGACGGCAGCGTCGAGGTGGTGCGCGAGTTCGGGTTCGACGACTACGTTTCGAGCCTGTCGTAAGACAGGCTTTCATGAAGGAGAAAAGCTGAATTGAAGAAGAACGTTCTTATCATTGGTGCAGGAGGTGTCGCCAAGGTGGTGGCCCACAAGTGCGCACAGCATAACGACGAACTGGGTCGTATTGCGATTGCGTCACGGAACATCTCCAAATGCCAGGCCATCATCGACAGCGTCAAGGCCAAGGGTAGCCTCAAGGTACCCGCCGACATCCAGGCCTTCTCGCTCAACGCCCTCGATGTCGAGGCAACCAAGGCACTGATCCGCGAGACCGAATCGCAGATCGTGATCAACGTTGGTTCCGCCTTCCTCAACATGTCGGTGCTGCGCGCCTGCATCGATACCGGTGTCGCCTACCTGGACACCGCGATTCACGAAGAACCGGGCAAGATCTGCGAAACCCCGCCCTGGTATGGCAACTACGAGTGGAAACACCTCGAAGAGTGCCAGCAGAAGAACATTACCGCCATTCTCGGTGTCGGCTTCGACCCGGGTGTGGTGAACAGCTACGCGAAACTCGCGCAGCAGCAGTATTTCGACCAGATCGACTCGATCGACATCCTCGACGTCAATGCCGGTTCCCACGGCAAGTACTTCGCCACCAACTTCGACCCGGAAATCAACTTCCGCGAGTTCACCGGGCAAGTATGGAGCTGGCAGAACAGCCAGTGGACCAGCAACACCATGTTCGAGGTCAAGCGCACCGACGATCTGCCGGTGGTCGGTTCGCAGAACCTGTACCTGACCGGCCACGACGAGGTTCATTCGATCTCGAAGAACCTGAACGTGCCGAACGTGCGCTTCTGGATGAGCTTCGGCGAGCACTACATCAATGTGTTCACCGTGCTGAAGAACCTTGGCCTGCTCTCCGAGCAGCCGGTCAAGACCGCCGAAGGCCTGGAAGTGGTGCCGCTGAAAGTGGTCAAGGCCGTGCTGCCCGATCCGGCCTCGCTGGCCCCGGGCTACACCGGCAAGACCTGCATCGGTGACCTGGTCAAGGGCACCAAAGACGGTCAACCGCGCGAAGTATTCATCTACAACGTCGCGGACCACGAAGAGGCCTACGCCGAGACCGACAGCCAGGGCATCTCCTACACCGCCGGCGTGCCGCCGGTGGCTGCCGCCCTGCTGGTCGCCCGCGGCCAGTGGGACGCCGGGCGCATGGTCAACGTCGAGGAGCTGCCGGCCGAGCCGTTCCTCAAGGCGCTGGACGTGATGGGCCTGCCGACCCGCGTCAAGGATGAGAAAGGCGATCGTCCATGGGACGCTGAAGCCTAAGCTGCAAGATGAAGGGGCGCTGAATGGCGCCCCTTCTCTTTTCTGCGCAGCCCGGTTGCTACTTCCTGGCCTCCAGGATCAGGTTGAACGGCGTCTGCGTCGCCCGCCGGAACCGTGTGAACCCTGCCTCCTCGAACACCGCCCGCAGCCGCGCCTCGCCAGCCTGCGCACCCAGCCCGAGCCCCACTTCCTGCGACAGCGAATTCGGCGTGCAGATGAAGGTCGAAGCAGCGTAGAACAGCCGCCCGACCGGGTTGATGTTGGCATCCAAGGTGTCTTCGGCGAACGGTTCGACCAGCATCACCGTGCCATCCTCTTTCAACGCCTTGTAGGCGTGCCGCGCCGCGCCGACCGGGTCGCCCATGTCATGCAGGCAATCGAAGAAGCACACCAGGTCCAGATCATGGCCGGGATAATCCTTGGCCGAAGCCTGGACGAAGCTCACCCGATCGCCCAGGCCAGCTTCACGGGCACGTTCGATGGCGGTGCTCACCGAAGGGGCATGGTAGTCGTAGCCAATGAAATGCGAGGCCGGAAATGCCTGGGCCAGGACGATGGTCGAGGCGCCATGGCCACACCCGACATCGGCCACCTGCGCCCCGGCCTGCAACTTGGCCACCACGCCGTCCAGCGCCGGCAGCCAGTCCGCCACCAAGAACGTCCGGTAGCCCGGGCGGAAGAAACGTTCGGTACCGCTGAACATGCACGGGTGATGATCGCCCCAGGCCAGCCCGCCATCGCCGCGCATGGCCGCCACCAGCTTGTCCTTGTCGTGGAACAGCGCCGCCAGCACCGCCGCGCCACCGGCCATGTAGGCCGGCGAGTCCTCGAGCGCCAGGGTCAGGGCCTGCTCCTCGGGAAGGGTGAAGCTGCCATTACGATGTTCCACATAACCTGCCGCGGCCTGGCCATTGAGCCATTCACGCACCAACCGCGGCTGGCAACCGGTGCGCTCGGCCAGCACTTCGGGCGTGACCGGCAAGCTGTCGGCCATGGCCCGATACAACCCAAGCTCGTCACCGAGCACCACATTGGCCAAGGTCGCCGCCGCGCCCATGTCCCCCACCAGCCTGCCCATGAATTCCTGAAGCCTTGCCTCGTCCATGACCTGCCCTCCTCAAGCGGAAGGCCACCGTCGGCGATGTCCGGCCCGGAGGCGGTGGTCGAAGGGTTGAACAGCCCGCGTGTCATGCGGGGCCAGGCTTTAAGTCTAGACCCGCCTGCGCTATCTTCGCCGCGCTGTCGGCACACCCGCCAATACCGGACGGCCGCGCCCGTGCAGCACAGGAACTGTCACCATGCTCTCCAGCCGTACCCTCGTCCTGATCCTGGGCGTCGCCTTCATCATTCTCGACCAGTGGGTGAAACTGATCGCCCTGGTCGCCCTGAACAACCACAGCTATGTCTTCGGCAACCAGAACGTCTGGCTGGACTTGGCCCTGAGCCTCAATCCCGGCGCCTTCCTCAGCCTCGGCGCGGGGCTCGCGCCCGGCCTCAAGCAGTTGATCTTCGTGGTCGCCGTGGGCATCGTGTGCTGCTGGGCCATTGCCTGGGCCTACAAGCACTGGCAAACGGCCCCCATCAAAGCCTCCGCGGCCTGGTTCATTGCCATGGGCGGTCTGTCGAACCTGATCGACCGGGTGTTTCGCGACGGCCATGTGGTCGACTACCTGGTGCTCAATGTCGGCTCGCTGCACACTGGCGTCTTCAACCTGGCCGATATCGCCATCATGGCCGGTGCGGCGGTGCTGATGGTCGATGGATTGACCAGGCCGGCCAAACGCTGAAGGGCTCCCCGACTCACCGCGCTCGGACCAGTACTACAACCCGAAGAGAAACTGCTACCGGGACTCTCAGGCCACTCCTGGCACAATCATCGTTACCCTCGTTGCACCTCACTTCTGCATCGAACAGGGACGACATGGATGATCAGCTTCGGGCCCAACTCATGGGGCTCAAACAGGCCGCACGGGGGCAAGCGCTGCTGGAGATCGAGCGAATGAACAGGCAAATGGCCAGCCTGCTGGAGATCGGCGAAATCGACACACGCGCCATCTCGGCGCACGAACAGTGGCTTCCCGACCCACACGATTTCGGCTGGGAACGGGTACCGCGCTGGAAAACCAGGCACGTCCATGCCCGCGCCCTCGACATCGCCCTGTGGCATGAAGACCACCTGGCCGGCATGTGTTGGGCAACCCCACTGGACAGCCAAGAAAAGATCATGGTGCTGTATTTGCAGCGCAATCCGGACAACACACTCGCAACCAAAGGATACGTAGCGCCACTGTGCCTGAGTGCCGTGCGATATTACGCCTGGATGCTCGGTTTGAAGTGGGTGGTCATCAGGAATCCGCTACCCCAGGCACGCGCCGCCTACACTCAGGATGGTTTCCGTCAGGTGAGGGGGGTTGGCCTTGCCTACAACCTTACCCATGGTTACGCTGCTTTCGATCAAGAGGACCTCAAAACATGACCAAGCCCAGCGATTTCACTGCATCGGTCAACCACTTCAAGACTATTGCCGATGAAAAGCTGGCTCGCCTGCGGGCATCGGCACATTACGACAGCTTCCTCACCGACGATGCAATTACAGCGTTTTCCCGCATCGAAACATCCGCCTATGCAGGGCGCCCACACAAGCCACGCAAGCGCGCTGACAGCTGAGTTTGCCAAGGCCCGGGCAGCGGGCCAAGGCCCTCGTTGCTCGTTGCCAACGGTTCAACCGCCGTTGTTGTCCTCCTGGCCCAGCTTTTCCAGCAACGCCTTGGCCAGCGCTTTGTCGGAGAACGGGTTCTGCCCGGTGATCAGTTCACGATCGACCACCACATGGGGCTTCCAGGCATCGGCGTAGCTCATGTCACCACCAGCGCCCGCCATCGCCTTCGCCGGATAGAACTGCAAGCGCTCTCCCTCCAGCGAGCCTTCGAACACCTGCTCCTCCGGGTCGGAAAATATGGTCATGCGATATCCCTGGTAACTCCAGTCACTGGCCGCCGGGGCCTCGCCACGGGCCAGGGCCGCGCGGTAGGCAAAGGGATCCTGCTGCGCGGACAACAGCGTGATGGGGCCATGACAGATGGCGGCCGTAGGCTTGCCAGCCTGGTGGAAGTGGCGTAGCAGTGCCCCGACCTCGGGATTGTTGGCCAGGTCGATCAACGGTGCATGCCCGCCAGGGATGAAGATACCGGCGTAGCGGCCCAGGTCACCCGCCAGCACCTCTTTCAACGACAACGTGTCGTGGATGCCCGGCAGGTTTTCGACGACCTGGCGGATACGCAGCATTTCCGCCTGGTCGCCCCCGAAGTACATCGGGTCGACCGAACGCTCGTCGACGCTCGGTGCATTGCCCTTGGGCGTGACCAGCACCAACGTGTAACCGGCCTTGAGCAACTGATCGGCAGGCACACCGAATTCGTTGAGGTAGTAACCGGTCGGGTAGTGCTTGCCACCCTTGAGCGCCAACTGGTTTTCGCTGGACAGCAGCACCAGCACTTCACCCTTGGGCGCGGCAACGGCACCGCCTGCCACGAGCGCGCCGGCGAGGGCGACGGTTGTGAGTTTGGACATGATGATCTCCGGGTCAGTTGAAGGGGCTGATATCGAGCGCACGGGCCAACTGCACCCGTGTCGGTGCGGCCAGCCAGTCGGCGGTGGTGGCGCGATAAGCCTGGTAATGGGGACTGGCGCGATGGGCTTCGACAGCGGCCTCGTCGGCATACAGTTCGAACAGCTCGAATGCCGGTGCGTCGCCCTCGTGAGCGAACAGGTCATAGCGCAGGTTGCCGGGTTCCGCGCGGCTGCGCTCAACCATCAGGCGCAAGGCCGCTTCGGTGGCGTCGCGGCATTCAGGGCGGGGGTGGATCGTGGCGAAGATGGCGATGGGCATTGGCGCCTCCGGTTGGATGTGAATGGGCACATCCTAGCCATCGCGCTAAGATTCTATAATTCGAAAGCTTTTATTCCTGCAATCCAATTTATGAATATCGGCAACAAAGACCTCAACCTGCTGCACCTGTTCCAGGTGCTCTACGAGGAGCGCAACGCCTCCCGTGCCGCCGAGCGCCTGGCCCTCAGCCAGCCGGCCCTGAGCCACAAGCTCAACAAGCTGCGGCACCAGTTCGGCGATCCGTTGTTCGTGCGTGCGCCCCGCGGCCTCACCCCGACACCACGCGCCCATGAACTGGCGCCCCAGGTTCAGGTACTGACCGAGCAATTGAGGGATTTCTTCGAGCGTTGCGACGGCGAGGACTTCCTGGCACGCCCTGCCCGCCTGCACCTGTACAGCACCGACTATCTTGAGCAGGCACTGCTGCCTGGGCTACTGCCGGTCCTGCGCCGCCAGGCGCCGAATCTCACCTTGGTCACCCACAACACCCGTGGCGAGCTGCCGCGTGACGCACTGGAAAAAGGCACCTGCGACCTGGCCATCGCCGGTTTCTACACCGACTTGCCGGATACCTTCCACCAGCAGCATCTGCTCAGCGAGGATTTCGTCGTGCTGGCATCGGCCAGCAATCCACACCTGGCGGGCGGCATGGGCCTTGAGGTTTTCCTGAAGTGCGAGCATCTGATCACGACCTTGACCGGCGATCTGGATGGCCGTGTCGATCGCGCGCTGCGCAACCTGGGTCACGAGCGCAGGATCATTGCCGGCCTGTCCAGTTTCATTGCACCCACGCGGCTGGTACGCGGCACCGACCTGCTGCTGACGTGCCTGCGGTCATTGGCCGAGGAGGCGGTCGCGCGTGATCCTGACCTGCGCATCCACCCGTTGCCGCTCGACCTGCCACGGGTGCAAGTGATGCAGATCTGGCATGCGCGCACCCATGCCGATCCGTTGCGACGGTGGTTTCGCCAGCAGATCCAGGCAGTTGCGCAGTCCATTGTCCTATAGGAGCCAGCTTGCTGGCGAAAGCGGTTCGCCAGCAAGCTGGCTCCTACCTCGATCGCATGCGGCTCAGGGTGCTTCGGCGGGCGCCAGTTGCAGCACCTCGCTGGTGTAGTTCCACTCTTCCTGCACCTTGTCCGGATGCTCGTTCAGGCGGATCCCGTAGGACGGGATGATCTGCTTGATCTTGGCCTGCCACTCTGGGGTGGCGACCTTGTCCTTGAACACCTTGTTCAGCAGGTCGAGCATGATCGGCGGCGCGGTGGAGGCACCCGGCGAGGCCCCCAGCAACCCGGCGATGCTGCCATCCTTCGACGTCACGATCTCGGTGCCCAGCTTCAGCACCCCGCCCAGGTTTTCATCCTGCTTGATGATCTGCACCCGCTGCCCCGCCTGCCACAACCGCCAGTCTTCCTTCTTCGCCTCGGGGAAGTAGGTCTGCAGCGCCGCGAAACGATCATCATCCGACTGCATCAACTGCCCGATCAGGTACTGCACCAGGTCGAACTCGCGCACCCCGACCCGCACCATCGGCCAGGTGTTGTGCAACGACATGCTGGCTACCAGGTCCAGCAACGAGCCCTGCTTGAGGAACTTGGTGGAGAACGTGGCGAACGGCCCGAACAGGATCATGCGCTTGCCGTCGAGCACCCGCGTGTCCAGGTGCGGCACCGACATCGGCGGCGCGCCGGTGGCGGCGATGCCATAGGCCTTGGCCATGTGCCGCTGGGCGATGGCCGGGTTGTCGGTGACCAGGAACGAGCCACCCACCGGGAAACCTGCATAGTCCTTGGCCTCGTCGATGCCGGACTTCTGCAGCAGCGGCAGCGCGGCGCCGCCGGCACCGATGAACAGGAACTTGGCGTCCGTGGCCGCGGTGCTGCCGTCCTTGAGGTTCTTGTACTCGACGTGCCAGCTGCCATCGTCATTGCGGGTAATGCCCTCGACCTCGGTAGACAGCTTGAGGTCGAAGTTCGGCCGGGTCTGCAGGTACCCCACGTACTGGCGGGTGATCTCGCCGAAGTTGACGTCGGTGCCGATGGGCGTCCAGGTCACCGCAAGTTTCTGGTTGGGGTCGCGCCCCTCCATCATCAGCGGCACCCACTTGGCGATCTGCGCGTGGTCCTCGGAGTACTGCATGGGTTTGAACAGCGGGCTGGCCTGCAAGGCTTCGTAACGCTTCCTGAGGAAACGGATATTGTCGTCACCCCAGACGAAGCTCATATGCGGCGTGGTGTTGATGAATGAACGCGGGTTCTTCAGCACGCCCTGCTTGACCTGCCAGGCCAGGAACTGCCGGGTGACCTGGAACGACTCATTGATCTCCACCGCCTTGCTGATGTCGATCTTGCCGTCCTTCTCCGGTGTGTAGTTGAGCTCGGCCAGGGCGGAGTGGCCGGTGCCGGCGTTGTTCCAGCCGTTGGAGCTCTCCTCGGCGACCTTGTCCAGGCGCTCGACCATTTCCATCGTCCAGCCGGGTTCCAGCTCGTTGAGCCAGACCGCCAGGGTCGAACTCATGATGCCGCCGCCTACCAGCAGGACATCCACCCGCTTGGCGTCGGCGGCCTGTGCACTGCCCAGGCCCAAGGCCAGGACCAACCCGGCCAAGGCCCATTTCGTCTTGTTCGCGATGTTCATGTGCGCTCCCGTTTTCGCCATTGCCTGCACTGGCAACCCACAGGCACGGGGCCTGCGGCGTTGAGCCTGGATCAAGCTTAGTCGACTGATTTGCTCAGGCATGATCGAGCTGGCACTTGCAATCAGCCACCGCCCGAAATACTGTATGAATAATCAGTACTTCGAGAATCCCCATGCAACTGATCGCTAAGCTCGGCATCCTCGCCGACGCCGCCAAGTACGATGCCTCCTGCGCCAGCAGTGGTGCGCCCAAGCGCAGCTCGCGAGGCCGTGACGGGCTTGGTGCCACCGATGGCATGGGGATCTGCCACAGTTTCACCCCGGATGGCCGCTGCGTATCCCTGCTCAAGGTGCTGCTCACCAACTTCTGCCTCTACGATTGCCAGTACTGCGTCAACCGCCGTTCCAGCAACGTGCCACGGGCGCGCTTCACCCCCGAGGAAGTGGTACGCCTGACCCTCGATTTCTACCGACGCAACTGCATCAGCGGCCTGTTCCTCAGTTCCGGCATCATCCGTTCGGCCGACTACACCATGGAGCAACTGATCAGGGTGGCGCGCCTGCTGCGCGAGGAACACGGCTTTCGCGGCTACATCCACCTCAAGACCATTCCTGACGCCGACCCGCTGCTGATCGAGGAGGCCGGGCGCCTGGCCGACCGCCTGAGCGTCAACATCGAACTGCCCACCGACGCCAGCCTCAAGCGCCTGGCCCCGGAGAAACAGGCCAGCACCATCCGCCAGGCCATGGGGGTGATCCACCAGGGGCAACAGGCCGTGGCCGGCGAGCCCCGGGCACCCCGCTTCACGCCCGCCGGGCAAAGTACCCAGGTGATCGTCGGTGCCGACACCACCGACGACAGCACGCTGCTGCGCAATGCCGAGTCGCTGTACCAGGGGTACGGGCTCAAGCGCGTCTACTACTCCGCCTTCAGCCCCATCCCCGACAGCCCTGGCAGTGTCCCTCTGGCCGCCCCGCCGCTGCTGCGCGAGCACAGGCTGTATCAGGCCGACTTCCTGTTGCGCGGCTATGGCTACAAGGCCGGTGAGCTGCTCGGCGAGGCCGGTAACCTGGCGCTGGACATCGACCCCAAGCTGGCCTGGGCGCTGGCCAATCGCGACGTGTTCCCGCTCGACGTGAACCGCGCCGAACCGGCGCTGCTGGCGCGCATCCCTGGCATCGGCCTGCGCAGCGTACAGCGGCTGGTGGCCCTGCGCCGTGAGCGGCGGGTGCGCTACGACGACCTGATCCAGCTGCGCTGCGTGCTGGAAAAAGCCCGCCCGTTCATCGTCACCAGCGATTACCGCCCGGCCCAGGCCGAACTGCGCAGCGGCCTGCTGCGCGCCCGCCTACGCGAACCCCAGGCGCCGGTGCAGATGGGCTTGTGGGGATGATCGCGCTCGACTGCGACGATGACTTCGCCACCTGGCGCGACCAGGCACGGCGGCTGCTCGGCCATGGTATCGACCCGGCCGAGGTGACCTGGGGCCAAGGCCCGATGGATGATCTGCTCGCGGTGGCGGCGCCACTGCCCGAAGGCCCGGGCCCATTTCGCGCCCGCGTGCCGGCGGCCTTGCTGGCCCAGCTGGAGCAGGCGGGGCGCTATCGCGGCGAACAACGCTGGAACCTGCTCTACGAAGTGCTCTGGCGTGTCGCCCATGGTGATCGCACCGCCATGCTCGCCGGCGACCGCCTGGGCAGCGAACTGCAGCGGCGCATCAAGCAGGTCGGGCGCGAGGCCCATCACCTGCACGCCTTCGTGCGCTTCGTGCCACTGCCTGGCGCATTGGCCGAACGCCTGCAACTGGACCTGGTTGCCTATCACGAACCCGCCCACGACATCCTCGACAGTGCCAGCGGCCATTTCGCCGAGCGCCTGGGGCGGCAACGCTGGCTGATTGCAACACCGCGCGACGGTATCCGCTGCGATGGAGAAATCCTGGATTACCGCCGCCACTGCCCGGATGAATGGCACCAGTGGGCGCGGAGCGCGGAGGATCCGGACGCCGAGCTGTGGCTCACCTATTACCGGCACACCTTCAACCCCGCCCGGCTCAACCCGGACGCCCTGCGCCAGCACCTGCCCGGCCGGTTCTGGCGGCACCTGCCCGAAGGGCCGCTGATTCCCGAACTGGTCGGCCAGGCGCGCCAAGGCAAGCAACGCGATGGCCAAGCCTTGGAAATCGGCTTGCAGGCTGGCAAGCGCATTGCCTTGCATGGGGCCAAGGTGTCAGAAGCGCAGTGATCACCAGCGAAGTGCTAGCCTGGCCGATGTTCGCCGGCAAGCCGGCTCCTACAGGTTCAACGCCGCACTTGTAGCGAAGGGTCCTGCACCGTCACCAGAAAAATGTGAAAAATTTGTGAGAAATGTGGCGCACCCCGCTGTTTAGGCGCGTCAAATCCTGACACACTTATTGCTAATCATTCTCATAAGCACTAGCAATAAGGACAATTACTGCATGCCCCCTCGCTCATTCGCGCCCACGCGCAGTCTCCTGGCCGCGGCCATCTGCATGACAACCCTCCCCCCCACCTTCGCCAACGAGCAGCCAGTTAGTCAGGCCCCGGCCGTAATGGAACTGGGTGCGACGGCCATCAACGACAGCAGCCTGGGCAGTACCACGGAGGGGTCGCAGTCCTACACCACTGGCGCCATGGCCACCGCCACCAAGCTGCCATTGACCATGCGCGAAACACCCCAGGCGGTCACCGTGATCACCCGCCAGCGCATGGACGATCAGAACATGACCAGCATCAATGATGTGGCCAGGTACACGCCGGGGTTGTTCCTCAACCAGGCCAGCGGGCCGGGCCGCCAGAGCTACACCGCTCGTGGCTTTGACGTCGACAGCATCATGTACGACGGCATTCCCAGCGCCTACACCGGCTGGGTCGTCGGCGCCCAGCCGAACCTGGCCATGTTCGACCGGGTCGAGGTGGTGCGCGGCTCCACTGGCCTGGTCACCGGCGCCGGCACGCCCTCGGCGGCGATCAACCTGGTGCGCAAGCGCCCACTGGCCGAACAGAAGGTCACCCTGACCGGCGCCGCCGGCAGCTGGGACAACTACCGCGGCGAAATCGACGCCTCCAGCCCGCTCAACGACAGCGGCACCCTGCGCGGCCGAGTGGTCACCTCATACCGCGACGCCAACGGCTTTCGCGATGGCCAGGAAGAAAACCACGGCCTGTTCTACGCCGTGACCGAAGCCGACCTGAGCGAGGACACCACCCTCACCCTCGGTTTCTCCCACCAGAAGGACAAGACCAATTTCTTCTGGGGCGCCATCCCCACCGACCTCAACGGCCACCACCTGGATGTGTCGCGCTCGTACAACCCAGGCACCGACTGGGAAGACAAGGACCAGGAGATCAACACCCTGTTCGCCGAGGTGCGCCAGCGCCTGGCCAACGACTGGAACCTGCAGGTCAACGCCAACTACAGCGAGCAGAACGCCCTGTTCCGCGGCTCCTATCAATCGCGTTGGAGCGCCGCCAAGACCTTGAGCCGCACGGTCTACCAGTCGCAGAACGACGAGAACCAGCTGGGCCTCGACGCCTTCGCCAGCGGCCCGTTCGAGCTGCTAGGCCGCAGTCACGAGCTGGTGCTCGGTGCCAGCAAGCGCCTGTACGACATGAACGAGCGCAACTACAGCCCCTACGACACCGACTACCCGCTCAACGGCGGCAAGCCCGACTTCGTGCACACCGGCAACAGTCGCTACGTGATCAACCAGGAAGGTGTGTACGCCACCACCCGCCTGAGCCTGGCCGACCCGCTCAAGCTGATCCTCGGTGGGCGCCTGGACTGGTACGACTACGATCAACGCGACAATGACGCCGGCGATTACAAGGTCACCCGCAACGTCACCCGCTACGGTGGCCTGATCTACGACCTCGACGAGCACCACTCGGTCTACGTGAGCTACACCGACATCTTCACCCCGCAGGAAGGCCGCGACGGCTCGGGCAAGCCGGTGACCCCGATCGTCGGCAAGAACTACGAGGTCGGCATCAAGGGCGAGTATTTCGACGGGGCCTTGAATGCAAGCCTGGCGGTGTTCCGTATCGACCAGCAAAACCGTCAGGTCGAAGTGAAGCTGCCGGACTGCCCGCAACTGAGCTGCTACCAGGCCTCCGGCGAAGTGCGCAGCCAAGGGATCGACTTCGAACTGCAAGGCGCGCTGACCGACCACTGGCAGCTCGGTGCCGGCTACACCTACGCCCGCGTCCACACCGTCAAGGACGCGAACAACCCGGCCAAGGTAAACAAGCCGCTCAACTCCGACACCCCCGAGCACCAGTTCAAGCTGTACACCGTCTACCGCTTCCAGGGGCCGCTGGAAAAACTGCGCGTCGGTGGTGGCGTTACCTGGCAAAGCCGCATGTACAACGACATCGCCCTGGGTGACGGCGGCAACTACCGGCTGACGCAAGGCGCCTACGCCGTCACCGACCTGATGGCTGGCTACCAGCTCACCCCGCAGCTGGACCTGCAGTTGAACGCCAACAATGTCTTTGATCGCACGTACTACTCGTCGATCTCCAAATCGGTGGACTACGGTAGCGACACCTTTGGTGACCCACGTAATTTCATGCTGACGGCCAAATACAGCTTCTGATGCCGTCCGGCGCAGGGATGCGCCCCTCTCGCCTGGCTCTCAGCCTTTGAGCGCCTTCTCGATCGCCGCGATATCGATCTTGCCCATCGTCATCATCGCCTCGAACGCCCGCTTTGCGGCAGCTCGGTCAGCGCCACCCACCGCTTGCGTGAGCACGCGCGGCGAAATCTGCCACGACAGCCCCCACTTGTCCTTGCACCAGCCACAGACGCTGGCTTCACCGCCGTTGTCGATGATCGCGTTCCAGTAACGGTCAGTTTCCGCCTGGTCGTCGGTCGCTACCTGGAACGAGAACGCCTCGCTGTGCTTGAACATCGGCCCGCCATTAAGGCCGATGCAGGGGATGCCCATCACCGTGAACTCGACCGTGATCACATCGCCCTGCTTGCCGGACGGGTAGTCACCAGGTGCCTGGTGCACTGCGGTCACCCTGCTGTCAGGGAAAGTCCGCGCATAGAAGTTGGCCGCCGATTCGGCGTCGCCGTCGAACCAGAGGCAGATGCTGTTCTTCGGGGTCATGTCGTTGGCTCCTGTGCCCTTGCCATGTCCCGTCGAGTCTAGCCCCCTGCCCCGAGCGAATTGCCTTGCGCGATCAGCGGCCGGCCAGGGGGATCCACAGGTCGACATAGCCGACGCCGCGCATCGGATCGAAGTCCGGGCTGTACAGCTCGAACTCCGGCGCGTCGGCGGCCTGGTAACCGGAGGCTGGCAGCCACTGGTTGAACACGGTGAACACCGTCTGGTGAATCATCGAAACATGCCCCTGATGGCGAAACACCACATAGTCTCGCGCCGCCAACCTGAAGTAACGGAAGTTCGCCGCAAGCTCGCCAGTGCGGGCCACCTCGACCCCGGCAATGTACTCGAAACTGCCATCCTCCCCTGGATTGCAGCACAGCCCGTAGGTGAAATCGCCCACCTGGCCGGGCACCCGGCCCACGTAAGGGTCGAAGGCCTGCCACAACCCCGGGATGCCCTCGTTGCGCTCGAAGGTGAAGCGTTCGCCCAAGCCGGCGACGATGAATTCGGGACGGTGTTCGAAGCGGGGTTCAGACAGGGCAACGAAGTTCAGTGCTTTCATGCGCAGAGGCTCCACCAGGGCGATCGGGTCATGGGCCTGCCCACGCGCCTGGCTCGGCGCAACGCCGAACAGGTCACAGAAGGCCCGCGTGAATGCTTCGTGGGAGCCGTAGCCCGCCGCCAGGGCGACGTCCAGGATGTCCGGGTGGCCTTCGCGCAGGGCCTGGGCCGCCCGGCTCAGCCGCCGGGCCCGGACATAACGCATCACCGGCCAGCCGGTGGCAGCGACGAACTGGCGCGCCAGGGCGAACGGCGACAGGCCGAAGTGCCCGGCGACACCCGCCAGGTCCAGGTCAGTATCCAGGGCCGATTCGATGTACCACAGGATGTGTTCGATGCCGCGCATTCCGTTGCTCCTCAGTCAGCGCGGCTACCTTAGCAAGTGTGCGCGGAGCCGGTTTGATCGTTCTTGCGCGGGTCAGCCCTGGCAGGTTCGACGTTAGCGTTTCAGTGCCCTTGAGATCGAGCGCCGCCCGCGCGGCGCATCGCGGATGAATCCGCTCCTACATCTATTGCAACGTGCCGCACCTGTGAGGCCATGGTTGCCCGCCTTGGCGCCCGCCGCCATACCGTGTCGTGGCCCTGTAGGAGCGGATTCATCCGCGATGCGCCGCGCGGGCGGCGCTCGATCTCGCAAGCACTGCAAGGGTTGCGGCGGGTATCTGGCGGCCCTGACGCGGTCACGCCCCCTTCAGGCAGCACCCTGCCCGGCCTGGTGTTGGCTGAACGCCAGGTGATAACCGTTGCAATCACGCACACCGAATTCGCGCGAACCGTAAGGCATGTCCTGCAGCGGCCAGGCGATGTCGGCCTTGTCCCTGATCTGTGCGTAGTAGCCCTCGACATCGTCGATCACCAGATAGAACGTCCCCGAGCAGCCCACCGGTTGCAGCCACAGGTCCTGCTCGGTGAAAACCAGGCTGCAACCTTGCAGGTGCGCGGTCAGGGTGCCCTGGGCGGTATCCGTGACGGTAAAGCCCAACTCGTCACGGTAATGGCTGCGTACGGTTTCCAGGTCGGGGCAACGCAGAAGCAGGGCGATGGGCATGCAGGCCTCGTCGATGGGCGTGGAGTTGGCGCCGATCATCGCCTCGTTCGATTATCGCGGCAAGCCCGCTGTATGCCGGATTCAGCGCGCATCTGTATCTGCCGCCCCTGGGCTGCAACCCCTAGCATCGAACACTCCGCCCCGGTAGCCGACATGAACGACCTCCCCACCCACATCGACTTTCCAGGCCTGACCGTGCGCCGCGTGCGCCCCGCGGACCACGCCATGGTCTGCGCCCACCGCGAGGCCATGTTCCTCGAGGCCGGTGGCGTGCCGGAACGTCTTCGCCTGATGACCGAACACTTCAGCCCGTGGCTGCGACCACGCCTGGAAGACGGCCGCTACTACGGCTTTGTGCTGCTGGAGCAGGATCATCCGGTGGCGGCCATAGGGCTCATGGACATCGAATGGCCGCCGCACCCCAACCACCCGACCCAGGACCTGCGCGGCTATGTGCTCAATGTCTATGTCGAGCCCAGCCACCGTCGCCGCGGCCTGGCCGGCGGGCTGATGCGCCTGGCCGAGGCCGAGTTCGCCCGGCGCGGCCTGGGCTTTGCCGTGCTGCATGCGACCGAGGCCGGCAGGCCGGTCTACGCGGGGCTCGGCTGGGCAGCCACGGCTGAGATGGCCAAGACACTCGGCTGAGTACCAACCTGTCGTCCATCAATGTAGATGACTGTCGGATATGCCCCGAATTTGACGCGCGCCAGCGCAAGGTTCAAGGTCGGGGGCCGGCGCGTCCCTGCCAACGACACGGAGAACCTCATGCATTTCGACCTGATCCAGACCCTCAGCCTGGCCGGTAAGCCGGACGTACCCAATGACGACCGCATCGGCTGCGCCGACCGCCATGCCTGGGTCATCGACGGCGCCACCGACCTCGGCGCGCCTGGCCTGCTAGGCGAACGCGGCGGCGCGGCCTGGCTGGCGAATGCGGCGCAACGCGCATTCAGTGCGGCCTCGGGCCCTTTGCAGACGCTGTGCGAAACGGTGTTCGACACCTTGGCCGGCGATTACCGGCAAGACCGCCGACGCGACCCCGTGGCCCATTGGGAACTGCCACGCGCCGCGTTCGCCGCCGTGGCGCTGGAAGGCGACGAACTGGTCTGCGCGCACCTGGCCGATTGCGTGGTCCTGCACCGCAGCGCGCGGGGTGTTGCCTTCCTCACGCCGGAACCCGATCGCGAGGCGGAGCGCGGCGAAGCGGCCGCCCTGGGCCCTGGCACCGGAGCCCATAACGTGCGCACGCCCGCGGTGCTGGCCGACCGCCGCCAGGCCCGCGAACGGCCCCGGGCCGTGCTTGGCGTCGATGCCGAGTTGTCCCGGGAAGGCACCTGCTACAGCCGTGCTCCGGTGGCGCGAGGCGACGACATCGTGTTGATGAGCGATGGCTTCGCCGCACTGTTCGACACCTACCAAGCGTATGCAGCAGCTACATTCGTCGAGCGCCTGCTGAGCCACGGCCTGATTGATCTGGCACGCACGCTGCGGGAGATCGAGCAGGAGGACGCCGCTTGCCTGAGCCATCCACGCTTCAAGATGAGCGATGACGCCTCGGCGATCTGGTTGCGGGTGAGTTGAATCCTGCGCAAGCCGTTGTGCTGTCCGCACTGGCCCATTCGCCGGCAAAGCCGGCTCCTACAGGTGCAGCGTTGATCTTGAGGGGCGCGCCGAACTTTCTCGCACCAATCGATATATATTTTTGTATACACCGTTGATTCCCAGCACACCCAAGGCTAGGATGAGCGCCGCTCGGCAATTCTCCCTTTGATTGTCAAGTGAAACTAACCCGTCGATCCCCTGGGGAGGGCTGATCGGCGGGTTTTTTAACGCCCATCGCTGTATATAAAAATCTATAACGAGGCCGCACGCCCTTGAGGCAAGGCCCAGCAAGGAGCTGTCATGAAGTCGCTAGCCCCCCGCCTGTCCCTGGCCGCGCTCGCCGCCATGGCCACTTCGGCCGCATCCGCCGTCGACCAGGACGCCCCCTTCACCCTCGGCGAAATCCGCATAGCTGCCCCCCAGGACGACAAGCTGGCCACCGGCAGCTCGGTGGTCGAGGCCGCCGACATGCGCCTGCGCGACCGCGAGACCGTGGACAAGGCCCTGGCCCTGGCACCGGGGGTGAACGTCGCCTACATGGGCGGGCGCGCCGAGCAGGTGGTGTTCGTGCGCGGCTTCGATCGCTTGCAGGTGCCGGTGTTCATCGACGGCGTGCCCACCTATGTGCCCTATGACGGCAACATCGACCTGGGACGCTTCACCACCTACGACCTGTCCCGCATCGAAGTGGCCAAGGGTTTCTCCTCGCTGCTGTACGGCCCCAACACCCTGGGCGGGGCGATCAACCTGGTGACCCGGCGCCCCACCCAGGCCTTCGAAGGCGAAGTGGGCGGCGGCCTTGAGCTGACCGACCACGGCAACGTCAACGCCTACCGCAGCTACGTCAACGCCGGCTCCAACCAAGGCAACTGGTGGATGCAGGGCGGCGTGTCCTACGTCGACTACGACTACACCCTGCTGCCGGACGACTTCAGGCCGACCAACAACCAGCAAGGCGAAGGCCGCCGCGAGAACAGCGAAAAACGCGACGGCAAGTTCAGCTTCAAGCTCGGCCTCACCCCCAACGACACCGACGAATACGTGCTCGGCTATGTCCAGCAACAAGGCCGCAAAGGCCAGCCACCCTACGCCGGCGACCTGCCCGCCACCGGCCAGCGCAAGCGCTGGTGGGAATGGCCGACCTGGGACAAGACCAGCCTGTTCCTGGCCACCAGCACACGCTTCGGCGAGCACGGCCTGAAGACTCGGGTCTACCACGACACCTTCAAGAACTCGCTGGAAAGCTTCGTCTACAACAACGGCATCGTCGGGCCACTGCAGGCGGGCTTCCCGAGCAAGTACGACGATGAGTCCAGCGGCTTCTCCATCGAAGGCGACCTGGCCGTGACCGCCAGCAACCGCCTGGGCATCGCCTACCACTTCAAGGAAGACGTGCACCGCTCCCGCGACGGCGGCGATCCGTGGACGCATTTCCGCGACCAGACCCAGTCCCTCGCCTTGGAAGACACCTGGAAACTCGACGACGTCTTCAGCGTGGTCGGCGGCGTCTCCTACAACTACCGCAAAAGCCTGGACGCCGAGAACTTCGGCACCAGCAGCGCCTCGCCACGGGTCAAGACCCTGTACGACGAACCCACCGGCAGCGACGACGCGGTCAATGCGCAACTGGGCCTGTTCATGAACACCGGCCCCCTGCTGCACGTCGACCATGACGGCCAGGTGCGCCTGACCGTGGCGCGCAAGAGCCGTTTCGCCACCATCAAGGACCGCTACTCGACGCGTTTCGGCACGGTGATCCCCAGCCCCGACCTCAAGTCCGAACGCGCCACCCACTACGAGCTGGGCTATGCCGGCTCGCTCGGCAGCCTGTGGTCAGTGGATGCGGCGTTGTTCGTCAGCGAGATCGAGGACTCCATCCAGCAGGTCACCGTCGCCCCACAGCCCGGTTGCGCGGCCCCCTGCGGCCAGTACCAGAACATCGCCAAGGCGCGTAACCAAGGGGTGGAGCTGGGCCTGAAAGGCGACATCGGCGACTGGCAGCTGAATGCCAGCTACACCTACCTCGATCGCAAGAACCGCAGCAACCCCGACATCCATCCGGTGGATACGCCACGGCACAACCTGTTCGCCTCCGCCACCTGGAACCAGGGCGCCTGGCGCCACACTGGCAGTGTCGAATCGGCATCGCGGCGCTACAGCGCGTCGGATGGCACGCAGGTCGCCGACGGCTTTGCCGTGTACAACCTCAAGACCGGCTACACCTTCGCCAACGACCTGCGTGTCGAGGCCGGCGTGCGCAACCTGTTCGACCGTCTTTATGAATACAGCGAGGGCTATCCGGAAATGGGCCGCAACTACTTCGTGCAGTTCAATGTGCCGCTGTAACGGCTGGCTGCTGGCGGCGGCCCTGCTCTGTGGGGTCGCCCGGGCCGAGCCGGTGGTGGTGCTGACCAGCTACCCCGAGGCGATGATGACCCGCTTCGAGGATGCCTTCGCCCGCGCTCACCCCGAGCACCGGCTGCAACTGGTCTGGCGCCAGGGCTTCGATGCCCTGCCCTTCCTCCTGCAACCCGGCCAGGGTGGCGTGGATGTGTACTGGGCACCGTCACCGGGCAACTTCGCCCGGCTGGCGCGCCAAGATGGCTGGCAACCGCTGGGGGCCGACCTCACCGGCTTGCCGGAACGCATCGGTGGCACGGCGTTGCGCGATCAAGGGCGACACTACCAGGCTACCGAGCTGGCCGGGTTCGGTTTCGCGACCAACCCTCAGTTACTGCGTCGGCTGGATGTCCCGGCGCCCAGGGATTGGCCGGACCTGCTCGATCCCCGCCTGCGTGGCCACATCGCCCTGCCCGACCCGGCGCGGGTGGGCTTCGCCCCGGTGATGCTGGACATCGTGCTCGACGCCTATGGCTGGGAGCGCGGCTGGGCACTATGGAGCGAACTGGCCGGGCAGTCGCGGCTGGTCAGCCTCGGTGGCACGCTAGTCAGCGACGAAGTCGCCAGCGGGCGCGCCGCCGTGGGGCTGTCCATCGACTTCTTCGTCGCCTCGGCCATCGCCAATGGCGATGACGTGGGCTTCGTCTACCCTGCGCATGGCGGGCTCAACCCCGCGCACATCGCCATCACCGCCCAGGCCAGCCACCCAGAAGGCGCACGTGCGTTCGTCGGCTTCGTGCTGTCGGAGGAAGGCCAGAAGCTGCTGGCCGACCCGGAAATCCGCAAGCTGCCGGCCCGCCCCAGCGTCTATGCCCAGTTGCCTCAGGGCTATCACGACCCGTTCGCCGCCGCGCGCCAAGGCGCCTACCGCTACGGCAACGATGCCTCCCGCGAGCACCTGGGGCTGGTGACTTCGCTGTTCAGCCAGTGGCTGGGCCAGTCGCACCCTCGGCTGGTGGCCCTGTGGGGCCGCGTGCATGCCGGCGAGGCCAGCGGGCACGACTTGCAAGCCGTGCGCGCTTGCCTGACCCAGCCGCCGCTCGACGCCGAGCAGGCGCGTTCGCCTGAACTGCTGGCCCTGTTTGCCCAGCGCCAGGACCACGGCATGCAGCCGGCGCCCAGCAACGAAACCGACGCGCTCGGTCGCCAGGAAATCGGTTGGCAGTTCCAGGCCGCGCTGCGCTTCGCCGAAGCCGAGCGCCTGCTTTCAGGCATGGGCCTGTGAGGCGCCCCGCCCTTGTGCTGTTGGCGCTGAGCCTGAGCCTCCCGGTTGCAGCGCGCAGCGATCGCGAGGCGTATGCCAGGCCGCTGCCGTCATTGACGGAGGATGCGCAATTGGAGCGCTTCTTTCGCGGGCGCGGCCTGTTCCACCAGGCCTGGGTGATCGCGCCCTCCCGCGATGAAGCCGTGGATGGCCTCGGCCCGCTGTACAACCGCATCACCTGCGTCGCCTGCCATCCGCGCAATGGCCGTGGGCAAGCGCCTTCCCAGGTCGACGAGCCGATGCGCAGCATGCTGGTGCGGTTGTCGGTCGATGGCCGTGATGGGCATGGCGGGCCACGTCCTCACCCGGCTTATGGCGACCAGTTCAATGAACAGGGCATTCCCGGTGTGCCCGGTGGTGGTCGAGCCACGCTGAGCTGGGAAACGCATACCGTCACCCTGGCCGACGGCGAACTGGTCGAACTGCGCAAGCCGCGCGTGCACTTCAGCGAGCTGGCGTATGGTCCTTTGAACGAGGTGAAGACCTCAATGCGCGTGGCCTCGCCCGTGTTCGGCCTCGGTCTACTGGAAGCGATCGAGGCCACCACCCTGCAGGCCCTGGCCACTGAACCCAAGGCCGATGGCATTAAAGGCCGGGTGAATCAGGTCTGGAGTATCGAGCGTCAACGCCTGGAACCAGGGCGCTTCGGCCTCAAGGCCAACCAGCCCGACCTGCGCCAACAGATCGCCAGTGCCCTGCACGGGGACCTGGGCATCACCTCGCCGCTGTATCCGTTGCAGAACTGTTCCCCGGCCCAACGGGCCTGCCAGCAAGCCATCAGCGGTGGCGAGCCGGAGCTCGATGGCCTGCAACTGGCCGACCTGCACTACTACTTCGCCCACCTCGCCGTGCCGCCACGCCGTGATCGCGACAACCCCGAGGTGATCAGTGGCGAGCAGCTGTTCACCGAGATCGGCTGTGCCGCGTGCCACAGGCCAAGCCTTGAAACCGGTATGCATCCTGACTATCCGGGGTTGTCGCATCGACGTATCGCGCCCTATAGCGACCTGTTGCTTCACGACATGGGCGAAGGGCTGGCCGATGGCCGCGAGGACTACCAGGCCAGCGGCAGGGAGTGGAAGACGCCGCCGCTGTGGGGGCTGGGGTTGAGCCAGGTGATCGCGCCGGGCAGCGGCTACCTGCACGATGGGCGGGCGCGGACGTTGGGCGAGGCGGTGTTGTGGCATGGCGGCGAGGCACAGGCGGCGCGGCAGCGGTTTGCCGGGTTGAGGGCGGGTGAGCGGCGGGCCTTGGTTGCATTTCTGCGGTCGCTTTGAGGAGCGTGCGTTTTTCGGCTATTCGACGGGAGAGTTGCAGTGTCTGCGCGATCGAGCGCCGCCGGCGCGGCGCTCGATCTCATGGCCGCTGCCACTCTCCCGCCAAATCCCGAAAAACAAGGAAAAGGACTACAGCAAACACGGAAACCATGAAGTCGATCCCGCCCCGAGTCAGACGCAAGATGGCAACTCGGCCCACGAGGGTCCCTCCCATAGTCTGACGTACAAGGAAGCACTCCATGGTCATCCATCCCCTTCCCGCCAACCCCGCCTGGGACTACGGCATCAGCCTGGACAAGCACATCGTTTCCAGCGTCCCCATCGGCCCCAACGAGTACGGCTACATGCAGTTCGACACAGTCAGGACCGCCATCGGCGAAGCGGTGTTCCAGCTCAAGTACCGGGACAACTACAAACAGGTGGAATTCCTCGCCCAATCCGTCGCTGGCGCGCTTGCCGGCCGCCGCTTCGACGTGGTCCTGCCCATGCCTGCCAGCAAGCAGCGCCCGCGCCAGCCGGTGTACGAAGTGGCCCAGCGGGCCGCCGCGCTGCTCGACGCCGGCTACAACGAACACACCCTGGAAAAACGCTGGAGCACCGGCCTGATGAAGGACCTGGCCAGCTACGAGGAGCGGGTCAAGGCACTGGCCGGCTGCTTCACGGTCAACGCCAACCTGCAGCCCGGCGCCGACATCCTGTTGCTGGACGACCTGTACGACACCGGCGCCTCGCTGGAGGCTGCCTGTACCGCCCTGCGCGAATACGCTAGCATCCGCAGCATTTCTGTCGTCGCCCTGACGCGGAGGCACTAATGCCCAGGGTCTTCATCGCCGGCTCCATCACCATCAAGCGCCTCCCCCCACACGTCGAGGCGAGGCTCGACAACATCCGCGCCTCCGGGCTGGACGTGCTGGTGGGGGACGCCGGTGGTGTGGACCATGCCGTGCAGCGCTACTTTCATCAGGCCCTCTACCCGGCCGTCACTGTCTACTGCAGCGGCGACACGCCTCGCCACAACGACGGTGGCTGGCCACTGGCGATGATCGCGCCGCCGGTCAACGCCAAAGGCCGCGCCTTCCATACCGCCAAGGACCTGGCGATGGCGGCGGACTGCGACTACGGCCTGATGATCTGGGATGGCAAGAGCCCCGGCACGCTCGGCAACGTGCTCGAACTGCTGGGGCGCCAGAAAAAGTCCTTGGTCTACCTCAAGCCACTGGAGCAGTTCCAGACCGTGCAGTCGCCTGCGGACCTGGAGTGGCTGGTGGCGCAGATGGACGACCTCGCCAGGCAAGAGGCCGACCGCAAGATCTCACTATCGAGGAAGATGGCCCGCCTCGTCTCACCGGACAGCCACGACCTGCAGGCGCAGATCGAGGCCCACCGCGCACAGATCGCTCACCACGAGCAGTGCATCGCGCTGCTTGAGGCGAAGTTAGAGGCGGTGCCCTCGACCAGCGATCTGTTCGCAGAATAGGAAGCATGCCACCCGGTTTCACCGTCAGCGGGTGAAACCGGGTGGCGCTGCGTTTCAGGCTTCGTCCACGACCACCGCAGCCTGCCGTTCGAGCAGCGCCTCGACGAAGCGCTCGCCGAACTGGTCCAGGTACTGGCGCTGCAGCAGGCACTCATGGGGCGCCTCGACATCGACCTGCACCAGGTCACCGTCGATGTAGGGCAGCCACAAGCCCGGTTGCTGCTCGTCCTGGCGCAGGATATCGGTGGTGGCACGGATGAACAGCAAGTCGCCCTTGTAGCGCGCGTACTGGCATCGCCCCAGCAGTTCGAGCATCAGCTTGGAGTCGTCCACCAGACGGGTCAGGAAAGCATCCCCCAGTTGCTGGCTGCCGAGCACTTCCTCCATGGCGCTCTTGAGCCCCTTCAGCCCAGCCCGTGGCGTACCGACGATGGCGCGGGTCATGCGGCTGATGATCATCGCGTCGTCCAGCTTCAGCGAGGCCGGCCCGCCCTGCAGCGGATAGCTGTCGAACATGCACAGGAAGCTCACTTCATGCCCTTGGGCCTGCAGCATCGCTGCCATCAGCAGCGCCAGGTTGCCGCCCACCGACCAACCCGCCAACTGGTAAGGGCCCTGGGGCTGCAGCGCGAGAATGCGTTGCAGGTACTCCCGCGCCAGTTCCTCCAGCGACCCGACCACACGCTCCGGGTCGAGCAGGATCGGTGACTGCAAGGCATACAGCGGCTGGTCCTGCGGCAGGTACGCCAGCAGCCCCGCGTACGGCCAGGCGATGCCGCCACCGGGATGTATGCAGAACAGCGGTGGCCGCTGGCCTTCGGTACGCAGCGCCAGCACGGCACTGAACGGATCGCTGTAACCGTTGTTGCGCCGCAGCCGCTGGGCGAGCTGACGTGGGGTCGGCGCGGCGAGGAAGTCGGCAATCCCCAAGGCGACACCAAATTGTTCACGAATGCGGCTGACCAGTTGCAGGCCCAACAGCGAATGCCCACCCAGGTCGAAGAAGCTCTGGTTGGCGAACACCTCCGGGCAGTCGAGCGCTTCGGCGAACAACGCGCACATGGCCTGCTCCTCCGGCGTCTCGGCGGCGCTCAGCTCGTTGGCTTCGGTCAGTACAGGCTCCGGCAGGCGATCGATCGCAAGCTTGCCGTTGGGCGTCAGCGGGAAGTGGTCGACGCGCATGATCACGCTCGGAATCATGTGCTGGGGCAGATGCCGGCCAAGCGCCTGCTTCAGCTGCGGGCTGTCCAGGCGGGTATCGGTGCTGGCGACATAGGCGACGATGGCCGGCCCCTGGCGCAACTCACGCAGCAACACCGTGGCGTCGGTCACGCCATTGCACCCCAGCAGCACGTTCTTGATCTCGTCCAGCTCGATGCGCAGGCCGCGCAACTTGACCTGGTTATCCTGGCGGCCGAGGTAATGGATGCGCCCCAGGTGGTCGAAGAACACCCGGTCCCCGGCGCGGTACATGGTGCCCCGCGGGTCGAGCAGGTCGCTGACGAAGCCCTTGGCGGTGAGGTCCGGGCGGTTGCGGTAGCCCCGCGCCACGCCCGCGCCACCGATGAACAGGTCACCCCAGCTGCCCGGCGGCAGCAGGCGCTGCAGGCTGTCCACCACGTACAGGCGGGTGTTGTCGGTGGCCGGCCCGATCGACAGGTCGCCATTGCCGTAGTGGGCGTTGATCGAAGTGGCGAACGAGGTCTCGGTCGGCCCGTACACATTGAGCAGGCGGCAATGGGCGAAGCGCGCCAGCAACGCCGGCGTGCACGGCTCGCCGCCGAGCATCAGCGTGGTGTCCTGGGGGAAGTCCTCGGTCTGGTGGCACGCCAGCAGGCTCGGCGTCATCACCAGCAGGTCGATGGACGCCTGCCGGACTACCTTGGCCAGCGCCTTGCCCGGTGCGCTGGAGACCTTGTCGGTGATCACCAGCTCGGCACCCGCCAGCAGGGTCATCATGATCTCCAGCACCGACATGTCGAAACCGGCGGCGATGAACTGCAGCACGCGCGCGCCCGGCTGCAGATGGGCGGCTTCGATGGCCGTGCGGGCAATCGGCACCAGGTTGCGGTGGGTGACCTCGACGCCCTTCGGCTTGCCGGTGGAGCCGGAGGTGTAGATCAAATAGGCCGGCAGGCTGGCATCGAACGGCGCCAGTGCCTGTTCGGCCTGCGGCAGCTGCGCCAATGCTTCAGGGGTAAGCCGGAGCAATTTGTCGGCGGCAACCTCGACGGCGAGCTGACTGCCGGGCGCCACGATCACCAGCGCGGGGTCGGCATCGGCGAAGATGTGCTCAATGCGTGCCGGCGGCAAGTCCGGGTCTACCGGCACATAGCAGGCGCCTAGCTTGAACAATGCCACTGCCGCCACTACCCACTCGACGCTGCGCGAGAACATCACCACCACGCAGTCGCCGGCCACCACGCCGCGCCCGCTCAGGTGCGCGGCCAGGCGCGTGGCGTCGGCGTCGAGATCGGCGTAACGCAGCGAACGCCCACCTTCGCTCAGCGCCACCCGCCCGGCATACTCGCGCACGGCGCCGGCGAACGCGTCGGCGAACACCGGCAGCGCAGCCTCGGTCACAGGCAACGAGTAGTAGCGCGCGTGCTCATCCGCCAGGAACAGGTCATAGTCCGCCGCGAGGGTATCCGGCGCCTCGGCGAAGCGCTCGAACAGGGCCACCAGGCGTTGATAGTGGAGCGCCAGCGCGGCATCCGGATACAGGTCGGCGTTGGCATTGAAGCCGATCTCCAGGCGCCCGTCCTGATGCCGGTCGAAGATATCGATGCCCAGGTGCTCGGCCGGCCCGTTGGCGTAGTTCTGGATCGTGGTGTCGCAGCCCGCAAAGCCGGGGCCCTGGTCGTAGGCGACGATATTGAGCAGGGTGTTGAACAGCGGCTTGTTGCCCCGCTCGGCGTGCAGGTCGCGGATCATGCTTTCGCTGCGGTAGGTCTGGTGCAGCAGGTGGTGACGCAACTGGCGCTGGATGTTGGCCGCCACCGTCAGCACCGTGCTCTGGGCCGTGAACGACACGTGCAACGGCAGGATGTTGGCGACCATCGAGGGCAGCTCGCGCAGCGCCTTGAGCTGGCGCGCGGCCACAGGCATGCCGACGGCCAATTCGGCCTGGCCGGTCATGCGGTGCAGGTAGGTGGCGCACAGCGCCAGCAGGATGCTCGACAGCCGCAACGATTGCTCGCCTGCCACATGGCGCAACCGCTGCACGGTCTCACCCTGGAACACCTGGCGCAGGCGGTTGAGCGAGACCAGGGGCGCGTCGCCTGGCACCAGCTGGGTGGGCTCGGGCATCTTCAGGCAGTACTGGCGCCAGTAGCTGCGGTCCTTGTCGCGCTGCGGGCTATCGCGGTAGGCCTGCTCGGCGGCGGCCACGCTGGCCAGGGGCGCATAGCCGTGGGGCGCCAGTGTTTCGCCCCGGCTCAAGGCGTTGTAGTGCGCGGTGATATTGCCGAACAGGATGCCATGGCCGAAACCGTCCACCACCAGGTGCGAGGCCAACTCGACCATACGATGGTGGCGCGCGCCCAGGCGCACCACCACGTAGCGGGTCAGCGGTTCGTGCTGCAGGTCCATGTCATGCCCCAGCAGGTGCTGCAGCAGCTCGCTGCAAGCCTGTTCCGGATCGGCGTGGTCGCTGACGTCATGAAACTGGAAGGTCTTGGCTGGCAGCGTATCGGTGGCGTGGATGCGCTGCACGTATTCACCGCTGCATGGATCGATCTCGAAGTTGGCGCGCAGGGCCTCGGCCTGCAGCAACTGGTCATGGATGGCCGCCTCCAACCAGGTCAGGTTCAGGTCACCGCGCAAGTCGATGACGTCACACAAGTGATAGTTGACGTTACGACCGCTCTGGCTGATAGCGAGGCACACTTCCTGCTGGGCGGTGCTGAGCGGGCAGCTGTATATCTGGAACATAAAGAATTTCCTTTTCTTTAGTGGCTTCCGGTTATCGACAGGCAGCCGCGTGCCTGTCCACTTCATGGCTCGACGCCACTAGGACAGCGACAATCTCATTTAACTTTCAATAAACACGAGATATACGCAGACGGGTGTTGTTCTTGTATGACGCCAATCCATAGCGACATCTTGCCACTCTACTAACGAATTAGTTTGTAACAAGTGGTGACGGACTCTAGAGGATGCCGACACTGCTGTCAATTTACCAGAAACCCAGCAAAACAGCCGAGATAGAGCGGCAAACCTAGAGCAACAGCTCCAAATCAATTCAATTGAAGCCGCCCCAGAATTCACTGGCACCCATTCGCACAATTTAGAATTAAAAGCCTAATTATTTCATGCCCACGCGCTGACAAAAAACAACTACAACCACAACTAAATCTCATAAAAACACTGACCCAAGGCATAACACATACATAAATAATTCACCTGTTACTCACATGAACAACTGGCATTATTTTGCCATCTCAGCGCAGCCTAACGCCTCGCGTACTCATGTAACAGCAACGTCAATTTTTCCGCCCCACGCACATCCACTGAAACTCCCACCTGGCCCGGCCGGTCACAACCAGTGCATGCAATAAGGAATGCACCCTCAAGGAGACTGGACATGCCCTACCCTCTGACACTCACGACCCCCTTCCGCCTGCTGGCCCTGGCCAGCGCCCTGCTCGCCTGCGCGCCCCTGGCCAGTGCCGACGACGTCCTGCTGGTCGGCAACAAGGCCGGCGCCAGCGTATCGGCCCTGGACACCCGCAACGGCCAGGAAATGACACGCCTGCCGGTCGGCACCGGCCCCCACGAAGTGGTGGTCAGCGGCAACGGCCTGCTGGCGGTGGTCGGCAACTACGGCGTCCAAGGCACGGCCAACAACAGCCTGAGCGTGATCGACTGGCCGACACGCACGGTCATCCGCACCATTGATCTGGGCCAGGATGCACGCCCCCACGGCATTCGCTTCCTGCCCGACAGCCAGCGCGTGGTGGTCACCACCGAAGCCAGTGAACGGCTGCTGATCGTCGACCTGGCCCAGGGCAAGGTGCTCGACCGCATCGACGTCGGCGGCGGCAAACCGCACATGGTCGCACTGTCGCCCGGCGCCGACCGTGCCTATGTCACCCATGTCGACAGCGGAACCCTGTCGGTGGTCGACCTGCTGCACAAGAAGAAGATCGCCGAGATCCCGACCGGCGCGGGCAGCGAAGGCGTGGCGGTCACCCCCAGCGGCAGCCAGGTGTGGGTCAGCAACCGTGGCGGCAACGAAGTGGTCATCGTCGATGCCCAGCGCCTGGAGGTCACCGACCGTATCCGCACCGGCCTGTTCCCGATCCGCGTCGCCATGACCCCGGACGGCAAGTATGCGTTGGCCACCTGCGCCAAATCGGCGGAGCTTGCCGTCATCGACGTGGCGGCCAAGAAAGAGATCAAGCGCATCGGCCTGGCCCGCGAGGGTGCCGAGTACCGCCGTACGATGCTTGGCGAGGAGGCGCTGCCGATTGGCGCAGTGGTTTCGCCCGATGGCAAGCGGGTCTATGTGGCGATCAGCGGGGGCGACGAAGTCGCGGTGATCAGCACCGCCAACTGGACCGAGAAGACGCGCTGGAAGGCCGGCCCCGAGCCGGATGCCCTGGCGATCGTGGTGCAGCCGAAGGAAGACAGCTGAGGTCGAGCGCCGCGCGCGGCGCATCGCGGATGAATCCGCTCCTACAGGCGCAGCGCAACATGTTTGTAGGAGCGGCTTTAGCCGCGATGCGCCGCGCGGGCGGCGCTCGGTTTCATGGTCGCTGCAATTCTCCCTTCAAGTCCATAAAAAAAGCGCCTCGCAAGAGGCGCCAAAACATTCACCTTCAACCAAAGGAGCACGTGGGCTTCTCAAGGTGAATCCTGGGTGTGATCAGAGAATCGACAGCGGGTACTCGACGATCACCCGCACCTCGTCCAGGTCCGACTCGAAGGCCGTGGCCCGGGTCGTGGCCTGGCGCACGCGCAACGACAGGTCCTTGGCTGCGCCGGTCTGCACCACGTACTTGACCTCGATGTCGCGCTCCCAGCGCTTCTGGTCGGTGAGCGGGTCGCCGTTGTCGTCGCGGCGCATGTAGTAGGCGTTGGCATGGCTGTAGTCGGCGTCGCTGCCGCGGCCGTAACGGGTCATGAACGACAGCCCCGGCACGCCGTAAGCAGCCATGTTCAGGTCGTAGCGCAGCATCCACGACCGCTCCTTCGGCGAGTTGAAGTCGCTGTACTGGATGGAGTTGTCGAGGAAGATCGAGTCGGACTGGCGCAGGTAGTCGAAGTCGTTGTCGCCATTGTTGCGCTGGTGCGTGAGCGCCAGGGTGTGGGCGCCGTAGCGCACACCGAGCTTGGCGCTCCAGATGTCGTTGTCGAACTGCCCCAGGCGCTGACGCCCTTCGTCCCTGGCGTTGTAGAAGTTGAAGCCGCCGATCAGCGCCAGGTCGTCCGATAACGGCCAGGTCACGCTGGTGCCGGCGTAGTACTGGTTCCACACGTCCTTCAGGCGGCTGCCGAACAGGCTCACGCTGACGTTTTCGTTGATCGCGTAGTCGCCGCCGCCGTAGGCGATCCACGGCGAATCCACCGGGCCGCCGTAGAAGGTCACGAAGTTGTCGCGCAGGTCGCTGGACACCGGCTGGCTCATGGCATGCAGGCGCCCGGCTTGCAGCGTCAGGCCCTGCAGGCTGGTGTTCTCCAGGGTGACGCCGCGAAAGCTTTCCGGCAGCAGGCGCGAGTCACCGGCGGCCACCACCGGGTTGACCGGGAACACATCGCCCACCCGCAGCACAGTGTCGAACAGGCGCACCTTGGCCGCGCCACCCACCTTGCTGTATTCGTCGCGGGCCTGGCCGTCGCTGTCCACCGGCAGCACATCGAACGAGCTGCGCCCGCCGTTGCGCCCACCGCCGGTGTCGAGCTTGAGCCCGAGCATGGCGAAGGCATCCACGCCGACACCCACGGTGCCCTGGGTGAAGCCGGACTCGAAGCGGGTGATGATGGCGTGGGCCCAGGCTTCGGAGTAGCCGTTGTCACTCTCCTTGCCACGGTTGTAGGTGGGGGCCGGCCCGTCGCGGTGGTCACGGTTGAAGTAATAGTTGCGGTTGAGCACGCTCAGGCGGCTGCCCTCGATGAACCCTTCCTGCTGTTCCTCGGCGGCCCAGGCGGCCGGGCCGACACCCGCCAACGCCAGCAGCGCGGCCAGGGAAAGTGTGGGACTGTTTGTCATCCGATGCTCCTTCGATTGCGGCTGTTCTTGTTGTCGGCCCTTGGCGCTGGAGCGTCCCTGGCTTGGCCAGATGCAGGCGCACCCAGCCCCTTCGGCCGAGGCTGATGCTCGCCGCCGGCGGATAACGGGAAGGTGATGGGCGGATTACAATCGCGTCATTCAAGGGGTGAACACGGCGGGCACGGCGACCCTTGCAGATCTGTAACCCGAGCGTCATGCCGCTGTTGGCCGACGCTCATTAGGGTGAACTCCGAAACCACGAACCCTTCGGAGGCACCCCATGCAACGTCTGATCCTCTGCGCCGCGCTGCTGGCGCTTTCCCTCTCGGCCCAGGCCACGGGCTTTTCCGAGCAGCGCAACGAGCAGCTGTTCGCCGACCACCAGCAGGCCGTGGCGGCCTACGCGGCGAAACGCGACAAGCCGATGCCCGAGATCGTCGACTACCGCTATGGCATGAAGCTGGATGTCGCCCGCTTCGTGCGCCAATCGGGCGACCCGCGCACTTGCGAGGTGGTGCCGAAGCTGATGACCTTCGAGGACAGCCAGGGCACCCTGCGCACCGTGCGCTACGCAGTGCAGTCGCAGTGCATCAACAACAAGTAGGTCAGCCCTGGAGGATGCCCGGTCGAGCATCTGCAGGCTGTTGCGCCCGGCGCGCTTGGAGGCGTACAGCAGTACGTCGCCCTGCTCGATCAGCGCGGCCAGGCTGGCAGGTGGTTGATCGAACAGGTGGGCGCCGATGCTCAGGGTCACCGCCTCGGGCGTGGCGAACGCCTGGGCGGCGAGCTGCTGGAACTGCTCGCGCAGGCGACTGCCCAGCGCCTCGATATGCTCGGCCGATGCACCGCCCAGCAAGATGACGAACTCGTCGCCCCCCAGCCGGGCTGCGATCGAACGCTCCGGCAGCACGGCCCTGATCAAGTCGCTCAAGGCCACCAGCAAGCGGTCGCCAGCGGCATGGCCATGCAGGTCGTTGACCTGTTTGAAGTGGTCGATGTCGATCAGCAGCAACGCACCTGGGCTGGTTGGCGAGACGCCCTTGAAAAGATTTGCCGCACGCACTTCCAGTGCGCGGCGGTTGTACAACGCAGTGAGCGGGTCGCGCGCGGCCAGGCGCTCGATACGCTCCTCGCGGCGATAGCGCACGGTGCCGGTCATCGACAGGGCAATCAGCATGATCGCCATGGTGCCTTCCACCAGCGACACCTGGATGATCAGCCCGCGGAAGGCCGTCAGGTCGATCAGTGTGCCCGGCACCAGGGCAGGCAAGGTCTTGGCCAGGTAGAACAGGCCATGCAGCAACAACACGTAGCGCAACTGCGCCGCCCCCACGCTCCACGACTGGCCATGGGGGCGCAGCAGCACGCTGGCACGCAGGGTGAACAGGGCGACCAGCAGCGAGTTGAGCACCAGGAAGGTCTTGGACCAGGTCGGCCATTGCGGCAGCAGGAGCAACGCCGACCAGGCGACCAGCGCCAGGTACCAGGCCCGTGACAGGCGCGTCTCGGTAAAACGCGAAACCCCGAGCAGGAACAGCCAGTGGGCGCCGACCAGCAGGCCGTTGGCGAACCAGATGCCGATGAACAGGTAGCCGCTGCCACGCAGCAAGGCCAGCGAGGAACCGATGCTGATGGTGGCGAAACCGATGCTCCAGCACAGCAGTGAAGGTTCACGCACGCTACGCCACTCGATCATCAGGTACAGCGCCGCCGCCGCCGCGAGGGCGATGGACAGGGTCAGCAAGGTGGAAGCGTCGAACGCCATGGATCGGAGGGCCTGTGGGTGATCGTTGGTGAGGAGAGATTGTATGTGTTCGCCGAGGGGATGGCAGGCAAAAATGCCATTCAAATGATGGCATTCATCAGAATCAGATATTCGATCGAGTTCCATTCTGACGTATCGAATAGCCAGAATGATCGGGGTTTCCAACCGTCCCTGTGGGAGCGGCCTTGCGTCGCGAAAGGGCCGCAAAGCGGCCCCGGCGATCTTTGCTTTTTGCTGAAACGCTGGGGGCCGCTGCGCGGCCCTTTCGCGACGCAAGGCCGCTCCCACAGGGTCCGTGTCGGTGCTACTGCGCGGGTAGCGCCGCCACCGCATCGACTTCCACCAGCATGCCGTCCAGCGCCAGGCGCGGTACCGGGATCAAGGTGCAGGTCGGTGCCATCCGCCCGCCCCAGGCCCGCTCGGCCTCGGCCACCCACTGGCGCAGGCGTTCCTCAGAATGGTCGACCACCAGCAACGTCAGCTTGAACACATCGGCCAGGCTCGCACCCTTGGATGCCAGGGCAGTCTTCAGGTTGGCCAGGGCCTGCCGGGCCTGCTCGTCGAAATGCGCCGACAGCTCGCCCCGATCATCTTCCCCGCCCTGCCCGGCGATATACAGCAAGCGGCTGCCGGCGCGCACCTCGGCGACGTGGGAATAGGCGTTGGCGCTCGGGTCGTAGAGGCCTTCCGGGTTGGACAGGTGAAAGGCATGTGGCTGAGTCATGGTATCGCTCCGTCGATGGAAAGAGCGGCCGAGTATCGAACCTCGGGTTAAGTCGAGGTCAAGCGTCGATTCACCTTGTTCGCCTGCCGACCCGCAGGCACAGTGACCGCCCTGCCCCTGGAGATCCGCCATGCCCTTCGACCCCGGACTGCTTGCCCAGGCCCGCCACCTGGTGGTGTTCACCGGTGCCGGTGTGTCGGCCGAAAGCGGTATCGCCACCTTTCGCGACAAGCTCCATGGACTGTGGGAACGCTTCGACCCTGTGCAACTGGCCAGCGCCGACGGTTTTGCCGCAGACCCGGCACTGGTCTGGGGCTGGTACGAGATGCGCCGTGCGGGCATCAATCAGGCACGTCCCAACCCTGCGCACCAGGCCATCGCTGCCTTGCAGGCCAAACTGCCGAGGATCACTTTGGTAACGCAGAACGTCGATGACCTGCATGAGCGCGCGGGTAGCCGCGAAGTGCTGCACTTACACGGACGATTGGATGCCTTTCGCTGTTTCAGCTGCGCCCAACCGGTCGACAGCGCGCTTCCCCTGGCCGAAGGCGCCGCCCGTGGCCGGCGTATCGAACCGCCGCGCTGCAAAACCTGTGGCGGCTACCTGCGGCCCGGCGTGGTCTGGTTTGGCGAGCAGTTGCCCGAACACACCTTGGACCAGGCCTTTGCCGCTGCCGAAGACTGCGACCTGCTGCTGTCGGTAGGCACCTCGGGCGTGGTGCAACCTGCGGCGTTAATACCACGGATAGCGTTGCAGGCCGGCGCGACCGTGGTGCATGTCAATCCGCAGCCGGTGGTGGCCAGCCATCCGCGTGAGGTCACCCTGCCCGGCAAGGCAGGAGAAATATTGCCCAGACTGCTGAAGCAAGCCTTCAGTTGAAAACGGCCTGTAGGAGCGCGGCACGTGGTCGTTTACATACCCTGTAGGAGCCGGCCTTGCCGGCGAACCAGGCGACACGGTGGATGGCACCGGCTTTGCCGGTGTTCGCCGGCAAGGCCGGCTCCTACAGGTGCTCCAGGGCCGCCTTGAGTGCCGGGGCATCGGAAAACGCTTGGCGCTTCACCAGCACACCGTTATCCAACGTCAGCCACTGCACCTTGCCATCAGCCGCCGCATAACGGCTGGCGACCCGTCCTTCGCGATCCAGCATCACCCGGTAGCTGTAGTCACGCATCGCCGGTATGGCGAACAGCTTGCTGACCAGCGCCGGCATGCGCTGGATGTCGGCGACGAACACCGCGCCGCGCGACTCCAGGTAACCCTTGGGCTGCCCCTCCAGCGCCGCCTTGACCAGCTTGGCGCCCTCCATGTCCTGGGCCACCAGCAGGATGCGGGTGTCGGCCGACAGGCTGTAGGGCTGATCGTACTGGTCGAGCAAGGTCCAGGGCGCGAGCCTGTCGCCAGGCTCCAAGGCCTGGGCCAGCAGCGGAAGCAGGCTGAGCAACAGGGCGGCGGCATATTTCATCGTGATCGAGGTCCAGGGTAGGTGGGCGCCCAGCATAGCCCAACGCGCACTCACCCGGTTGTCTTTCCCCCCGCCGCGACGCACACTCATCCCCGCCAGCCAGGAAGCGGAGTCCGCAGTGCCCACGCCACGCCAGTTCAGCAAGAAGACCAGCACCAGCAACATGCTGCGCCTCAAGCCCACCGACGGCAGCGCCGAACGCCCCTACCAGGTCGCCTTCGTGCTGCTCGAACACTTCTCCATGGCCAGCTTCACCGTGGCCATGGACGTGCTGGTCACCGCCAACCTGCTGCGCGCCGAGCGCTTCGCCTTCACCCCGCTGTCGCTGGGCGGCGACCGGGTACTCAGCGACCTGGGCCTGGAACTGGTCGCCACTCCCCTCCTACCAAATACCCTGCACGACTTCGACCTGCTGGTGATCTGCGGCGGCCTGCGCACGCCGCTCAAATACCCCGAACTCGACCGCCTGCTGGCCGACTGCGCCGGTCACGGCTTGACCCTGGGCGGGCTGTGGAACGGCGCCTGGTTCCTTGGCCGCGCCGGGGTGCTCGACGACTATGGCTGCAGCGTGCACCCCGAGCAGCGCGCCAGCCTGGCCGAATGCAGCCCGCAAACCCGCATCACCCCGGCCAGCTTCACCCTCGACCGCGACCGCCTCACCGCCGCCAGCCCCAACGGCGCCATGGAGCTGATGCTCGGCCTGGTCCGCCGCCTGCACGGCGATGCCCTGGCCGAAGGTGTCGAGGAGATCCTGTCGTTCTCCGGCGCGCGCTATCGCCAGGTCGGCCCCGGGGCAAAGAAATCCATGAGCCTGCACCTGCGCACCATCGTCGAGCTGATGGAAAACAACCTCGAGGAAACCCTGAGCCTGGACCAGCTGGCCGCCTACTCCGGCCGCTCGCGGCGGCAGATCGACCGCCTGTTCCAGGCCCAGCTCGGCACCTCGCCGCGGCGCTACTACATGGAGCTGCGCATCACCAAGAGCCGGCGCCTGCTGCAGTATTCGGACCTGTCGGTGATGGAGGTCGCGGTGGCCTGCGGGTTCGTCTCGGTGTCGCACTTCAGCAAGTGCTACGCCGCCTACTTCGGTTACCCGCCCTCGCGCGAGCAACGCCTCGGCGAGTAACCCAGGGCGTCATTGCACCAACTGGTTGATCTCGATGATCGGCATCAGCACCGCCATCACGATCAACAGCACCACGGCGCCCATCACCACGATCATCAATGGCTCGAGTAAGGCCGTCATGCCCATCGCCCGCCGTTCGATATCCTTGGCCAGGCTGTCGGCCGCCCGGTCGAGCATCGGCGGCAGGTCGCCGGTCTTCTCGCCGCTGGCAATCAAATGGATCAGCAACGGCGGGAACACCTTGCCGACCGCCAGCGCCGTTGCCAGGCCCACGCCCTCGCGCACCCGCGCCGTGGCCTCGCTGACACACTGGTCGAGGCAGTCGTTGCCCAAGGTCTGGCGCGCCGCCTCCAAGGCACGCAGCAAGGGCACCCCGGCGCTGCCCAGGATCGCCAGGGTCGAGGCGAAGCGCGCCGTGTTCAGGCCGAGCACGAAGCGCCCGATCAGTGGCAGCCTCAACACTCGCCTGTGCCAGGCCAACCGCGGCCCTGGCGCCTTCAAATAGACGCGCCAGCCCCAGAACGCTCCAGCCAGCAAGGCGAAGCACAGCGCGCCCCAGGCCCGCACGAAGTCGCTGGCCGCGAGCATGGCCAGGGTCAGCCCGGGCAAGTCCTGGCGTGCCTGGGTGAAGGCGCTGACCACCTGGGGCACCACGTAGCTGAGCAGGAAGATGACGATCCCCACCGACACCAGCCCGACCACCCCGGGATAGATGAACGCGGTCATGATCTTGCCGCGCAGGGTGTTGCGCTCCTCGATGTAATCGGCCAAGCGCTCCATCACCCGCGCCAGGTCGCCGGACTCCTCGCCCGCCGCCACCAGGGCGCGGTAGATATCCGGGAAATCCCGTGGCCGTTCGGCCAACGCGTCGGCCAGGCGCATGCCACTGCGCACATCCGCGCGCACGGCGCCCAGCACCTGGGCGATGTGCTTGCGCTCGGCCTGCTCCAAGGTCGCCCCCAGCGCCGCTTCCAGCGGCAGCCCGGCGGCCAGCAGGCTGGCCAGTTGGCGGGTTGCCCAGGCCAGGTCGCCATCGGACAGCTTCGGGCTGAACAGGCCACCGCCCTGCCCGGCCACGGCCTGGGGCTCCACCGCCAGGGCGGTCAGCCCCAGGGCACGCAATTGGGCCATCACCGCAGCCGGGCTGTCGGCCTCCAGCAGGCCATTGACCAGGCGCCCCTGGGCGTCGGCGGCTTCATAGCGATAGCGGTTCATCAGGCGTCCCGTGTGACACGCAGGATTTCTTCAAGGCAGGTGCTGCCATCGTCGACCCAGCGCTGGCCATCCTCGCGCAGGCTGAGCATGCCATTGCGCCGGGCGGCGGCGCGCAGGGCCTGTTCATCGGCGCCCTGGTGCACCAGGCTGCGCACCGCGTCGTCGACGCAGAACAGTTCGTGGATGCCGGTACGCCCGCTGTAGCCGCAGTGGTTGCACTGGGCACAGCCGACCGCGCGGTATTGCCCCGGCGTCGCCGGGTCGGGCTCACGGCAATGCGGGCACAACCGGCGCACCAGGCGCTGGGCCAGCACCCCGAGCAGCGCCGAGGCCAGCAGGAACGGCTCCACCCCCATGTCGACCAGGCGGTTGACTGCCGACACCGCGTCGTTGGTATGCAAGGTGGCCAGCACCAGGTGCCCGGTCAACGACGCCTGCACGGCGATTTGCGCAGTCTCCAGGTCGCGGATCTCGCCGATCATGATCACATCAGGGTCCTGGCGCAGGATCGCCCGCAGGGCCACGGCGAAGCTCATGTCGATGCGCGCGTTGACCTGGATCTGGCTGATCCCCGGCAGGTCGTACTCCACCGGGTCCTCGACGGTGAGGATGTTGCTGACGCTGGCATCCAGCCGCGCCAGGGCGGCGTACAGGCTGGTGGTCTTGCCCGAGCCGGTGGGGCCGGTGACCAGGACGATGCCATGGGGCTGGCGAATTAGCTGGTCGAGCCGCGCCAGCAGCGCCGCGTCCATGCCCAGCGCCTCCAGGCGCAGCCGTCCGGCCTGCTTGTCGAGCAGGCGCATCACCACCCGTTCGCCATGCCCGGTAGGCACGGTGGACACACGGATATCGATCGGCCGCCCGGCCACCCGCAGGGCGATGCGGCCGTCCTGGGGCAGGCGTTTCTCGGCGATGTCCAGCTGCGCCATGATCTTGATCCGTGACACCAGCGCCCCGTGCAGTGCCTTGCGCGGCGAGACCACGTCGCGCAGGGTGCCGTCGACCCGGTAGCGCACCAGGCAGTGGCTCTCGAACGGCTCGATATGGATATCGCTGGCCTGGTCGCGCGCGGCCTGGGTGAGCAAGGCGTTGATCATGCGGATCACCGGCGCGTCGTCCTGGGCTTCGAGCAGGTCGGTGACCTCGGGCATGTCCTGCAGCAGGCGGTCGAGGTCGACCTCGTTCTCCGCCGCCCCCACCACCGCCGCGGCGCTGCCGGTATCGGCGTAGGCGCTGATCAGCAGTTCGTCCATCTGTGCGTCGCTGAACGCCTCGACCGGCACCTGGCCAAATCGCCGGAGCACCTCCGCTACTGCCCACGCCGGGCTCGACGGGCAGCGCGCCAGGCGCGCGCCCTCCTCGCCGCTGGCCTGCAGCACCAGGCGCTGGGCCTTGGCCCAGGCGTACGGCAGGCGGCTCACCGAGCGACCTCGTCCACCGGCACCGCGCGGATCGACGCACGGGGCGCACGCCCTTGATCGGGCACCCCCTGCTCCACCGGCGGCAGCAACGGCATGTCCATGTCCGGCAGCGCCCACGAGTGCTCGGGCTTGAGGTTGCCCTGGGCGCGGCGGATGAAGTCGTAGCGGTTGCGGGTGATGCTGCGCCCGGCATTGGCGTCGCGCACGATGTAGGGCCGCAGGAACACCATCAGGTTGGTCTTGTTGCTGGCCCGCCGTTCACTGCGAAACAGCGCGCCCACCCCCGGCAGGCTCGACAGCCACGGGATGCCCTCGTTGCTCTGGGTGTAGCCGTCCTGCAAAAGGCCGCCAAGCACCATGATCTGGCCATCGTCGAGCAGGATGCTGGTGTCGATGGCGCGCTTGTTGGTCACCGTGCCCGCGGCACTGGAAGCGCGCTGGTCGACGCTGCTGACCTCCTGGTAGACATCGAGCTTGACCGTGCCGCCCTCGGAGATCTGCGGACGCACGTTCAGGCGCAAGCCCACCTCCTCGCGCTGGATGGTCTGGAACGGGTTGTTGCTGTTGCCGCCGCCGTCGGTGACGTACTGGCCGCTGACGAAGGGAATCGTCTGGCCGACAAAGATGCTCGCCGCCTCGTTGTCCAGGGTCAGCAGGTTGGGCGTCGACAACACGTTGCTGCCGCCCTTGCTCTTGAGCGCCCGGGCCAGCACCTTGAGGTCGAGCACCGCGCCGACGCCGGGGATCTTCACCGTGCCGTCGACCACCCCCACCGACAGCCCCGGCGGCAGCACATCGATGCTGGTGGGCCCCTTGCCCAGGCCGCTGCCACCCAGGTTGGCGCCGCCGAACAGGCCGTTCTTGCCCAGGTTGCCGGCCTGCCACTGGATGCCGAATTCGTTGGCGTCGTCCTCGCCGACCTCGACGATCAGGCTCTCCACCACCACCTGGGCGCGGCGCTGGTCGAGCTGGTCGATGACCTCGCGCAGGCTGCGGTACAGCGGCTCGGGTGCGGAAATCAGCAGCGTGTTGGTGGTCTTGTCGGCCTGGATGGTAGCGCCGCCGGCGGAGAACGCGATGCCCTGTTCGCTCTGCTGGGTGCCATTGCCGTAGCCATTGGGAGCGGTCGCGCCCGCTTGTCCATTGCCCCGGCTCAGGCTGCCGGTGTTGCCGTTGGTGGTTTGCGAAGTGCCACTGCTGCTGGCGCTGCCACTCTTGTTGTTGCCCCCCGTCAGCATGCCGCCACCGCTGAGCAGCGCCCGGGCGCCGTCGCTGGTGGCGTTGTCGCTCTCGCCGGTGAGCAACCCGCGCAGGCTCTGGGCCAGCTTGTCGGCCTGGGCGTTGCGCAGGTACACCACGTGCAGATTGCCGGTGCTGTTCTGGGCGTTGTCGAGCTTGTAGATCAGGTCCCGCGCCAGTTGGGTGCGCTCAGGGCTGGAGGAGCGGATCACCACGCTGTTCGAGCGCGGGTCGCCGAGCACGCTGATCTTCTGTGTCGGGTCGGCGCCCTGGCTGTCGAGCAGCTCGCCGACCATGCTGGCGATGTCGCTGGCGATGCCGTTGTGGATCGCCACCACGTCGGTGTCGAGGGCGCTGGGGATATCGACGCGGTCAAGGATCTGTGCCACCCGCTCGAGGTTCTCGGCGTAGTCGGTGACCACGATCGTGTTGTTGCCGGGGTAGGCGTTGATCGGGTTGTCCGGCGAGACGATCGGGCGCAGCACCGGGATCAGGTTGACCGCGTTCTCGTACTGCAGGCGGAAGGTGCGGGTGACCATGCCGTTGCCCGCGTCGCGGTCGCCGCTCACCAGCGCGCCACCGAGCAGCTTGGCGTCGGCCTGAGGCACCACCTGGGCCACGCCGTTGACGTCGACGACGCTGAAACCCTGCATGCGCAGCGCCGCCAGCAACATGCCGTAGGCCTTACTGGCCGGCACCTCGCCTTCGGAGACCAGGGTCAGTTGGCCCTTGACCCGTGGATCGACCAGGAACTGCCGGCCCGTGGCCCGGGACAGGCCGCGCACCACCGCCTGGATATCGGCGTCGACGAAGTTCAGTTGCACGGGCTGATCGCCCAACGGGTTGCCGGTCGCAGGCGCGGGCGTACCACGGCTATGGCGCTGGCCGACACGGGGCGGCACCTGGCGCACGGCCGGGCGTGCCCCGGCGCCGGGCTGGGTGTGCAGGTCCAGCGCGGTCGAAGTGCTGTCGACCTGGGCCAGGGGCTGGCCGAGTTCGCTGCTGGCCAGGGGCTTGTGCGCTACCGGCGCGTTGGCGCAGGCGCCGAGCGCCAGGGCCATGGCCAGGGGTGCAAACGGCAGTGCCCGAGAAAGAATGCGTGGCGATCCAGTGCACGTCATGAAGGGTCCTTAGCGCCGTGCGCCTGATCCATGCGAAGGGTTCCGGAAAACGTCACCGGGCCGGTGCCGGCACCCGGGTCGCGGCGCAAGCTCAGTTGGCCGATGGTGAGCCCCAGGCGCGGGGGAATGCGCTGCAACCAGGCCATGGCCGGTTCGGCCGGGGCCTGCCGCCAGGCCAGGTGCCAGCCGTCGCCCTCGGCGTCGAGTTGTGAATGCGCGCGCAGGCCGGCTTCGTCCAGGCTCTGCGCCAGGGCGCCGGCAAGGTCGGCCGAGCGTTGCCCAAGCAAAGCATCCAGGGCCTGGGCCTGGCTGCGCAGCTTTGGGGTTTCAGTGTTCCAGTGCTCAATACGGGTGAGCGCCGGCGCCACCAGTACTTGCCAGCAGAAGAAGCTGCCCAGCACCGCGCCGGCCAGCGCCACGGCACGCCGCTCACGCGGGGCCAAGGCTTGCCAACGCTGCCGCGCCTGCCCGCGCAGGCCGTTGATGCGCGCCTTAATCGACATGGGCCAGGGCCTCGCTCGCGGCGCCGCCAGCGCGCAATGTCCAGCCTTGTTCGCCAGCGCTGGCCTCGATGCCCTGGGCGGCGAGTTGCGTTTGCCAGGCCATGTCTGCGGGCGCCTTGCGTCCCTCGGCTAAAGGAGTGATGCGCAGCTCGCCGTCGGCGTAGTCCAGCGCCGCGACATTGCCGGCGAGAAACGGCATGGCCTTGCCTGCGCCATCGAGCAGCGCCACCAACCCGGTGCCCATGGCGCCCTGCCCGCTCTGCAACTGCTGACGCGTTTGTTGCAACGGGTTGAGTACCACCGGCAAGTGCGGGAACGCCGTGCGCACCTGGGTCACCATGCGCGCCCGCAATTGTTCGCCTTCGCTGGCCAGTTGCATGGCATGCAGGTTCAAACCGAGGCACCAGACGAGCACCGCCACACTCCACACCGCCACGACCCGTCCCACATCCAAGGAGTGGGCTGGCCCCTGCAAGCCACCGCCCAGGTCCACCACCGGCCGATCCTCCGCAGGCTGCGTGAACACCCCTTGCGGCCGGATCCGTCCGGCCTGCAACCAATCCTGCAAGTGAACCAACTGCGCCAGCCCAAGCCAGGCCACCGCCACCTGGCCATTGCCCTGGCGCGGCCCGTGGGCCACATGAACCTGCCCGATATCACCCAGCACCAGCCCCTGCACCGCACAGCGCACCGCCGCGCTCAAGCGCTTGCCCGTGAGCGGCGGCAAGGCGACGGCCAAGGCCAGGCTGTCGTCCTCGTGCAGGTGCAGGCGCCAGCCGGCGCCCTTGGCTTCGCGCAGCAGTTGCGCACGCTCGGCGTTGCCGGTGGCCAAGGTGTGACCCTGGCGATCGCTCAGGCGATAGTCGAGGCTCGACGCCGGCGCAAGCTCGGCCAGCGGTGGCAGTTGAACGTCCAGTAGCGTGTTCATGCGCCCACCCGTGTCCAGACCACATCCGGCAAGCGCCCCTCGCGCTGGCGCAGCAGCGCCTGCATGCGCAGCACTCGTTGCCCCTGGCGCGCCTGGCCATGCAGGCGGAACCAGTCGCTGTTGATCCCCACCCGCACATTGGCCTGCGCCAGCTGCGGCATGCGCAGGCGGTTGACGAAGTCGCCACGGTTGACGAACCAGCGCCCGCCATCGCGCTCGGCCACCAGCGCGGCCGCCTGTTGCAGTGACAGCCCCGGCACCTGGGCGGCGAGCACCTCGGCGCTGGCGGTATTGCCATTGACCCAGGTGAGCGCCGGCAACAGCGTGACGAACCGGCGCAAGCGCTGCAGGGATTGTGTGTTCATGCCCTTGAGCGAGGCCAGGGCATCGAGGCTGCCTATCATCGGCTGCCTGGCCGGCAGTGCTGCACTGGCACTGGCGGGCGACGTCAGGCGGCCGCTGTCGAAACCGGCCTGTTGCGGCGCCACCGGGCTGGCCGGTTGCCGGGGATAGCTGTCGATCACCCGCTCGCTGATGGCCGAGGCCAGCCGCGCCTCGACACCGATCAGCGCGCACAGCCGCTGGAAGGTCGCCAGCGCCTCAGCGTCGACCCGGCCATCGACCACCAGGTTGCGCAGGTTGAACTTGCCCTGCTCGTCTTCCAACTGGCCGGCGAATACCACATTGCCCGCCGCCATGTCCGGCAACGGCCGCGTCCAGGGCTGGCCAGCGCGCACCAGCGGATCGCGCAGGCGTTGCTCAGCCAGCAACTGCCGGCTCAGTTGCAAGCCCCCCTGCAACGCCCACTGCCCCTGCACCGCCAGTTGGCGGTTCTCCACCTGCCGGGTCAAAAGGCCCTGGCGCTCGATCATCCCGGCGGCGATCACCGCCACCACTGCGGCGATCAGCAAGGCGCTGATCACCGCCATGCCGTCCTGGCGCGCCATGGCCGGTCACAACTGCCAGGAGCCGAGGTCGGTGTTCACCCCGTCGCCACCGGCCTGGCCGTCGGCGCCGAGGGAGAACACATCGATCTCGCCGTTGGCGCCGGGGTTCAGGTACTGGTACGGGCGCCCCCACGGGTCATTGGGCAGGCGGTCGAGGTAGGCGCGCCATTGGCCGTCCTTGACCTGGGCCGGCTTTTCCACCAGGACCTTCAGGCCCTGGTTCTGGTTCGGGTAGCCGCCGTTGTCCAGGCGGTAGAGCTTGAGCGCCTGCATCAGCCCGGCGATGTCCTGGCGCGCCGCCGTGGCGCGGGCCTGGTCGGGGCGGTCGAGCACCTTGGGCACCACCATTGCCGCGAGAATCCCGAGGATCACCACCACCACCATGATCTCGATCAGGGTGAAGCCCTGCTGGCGAAAACGGCGGCCTCTGGCGCTGCGACGGGCGATCTGCATCTCGGCATTCCTTGCGTGAGTTTGAGTCGGGGGCCGATTGTGGCAAGCGGGTATGTCACGGATATTGAAAAAGCTCGGGAGTCGGCGTCGTCAAACCGTCACCCAGGCGCTCTACAGTGCGGCTTTCCCTTGCCCGGAGTTCAGCTCGTGCGTAACCGCCAGGCGGGTTTTACCCTGATTGAGGTGCTGGTGGCCTTGACCATCGTCGCGGTGGCCATGGCCGCTGCCGTGCGCGCGACCGGGCTGATGACCCAGGGGAATGGGCTGCTGCGGGACAAGTCGCTGGCGTTGCTGGCGGCCCAGGGGCGGCTGGCCGAGGTGCGGCTGGAGGGCGCCCCCAAGCCCGGGGTGCGGCAGGTCGAGTGTGACCAGGGGCGGTTACGGTTGCGTTGTGAACAGCGGGTGGTGCGCTTGGCGGGTGAAGGGGTGGAGGTGTCAGTGCAGGTATTCGACCGGGATCGGGAGGGCGGGGCGTTGGCGCGGTTGCAGACGGTGATGGTGGTGGGGGGCTGAGCGGTTTTTGTGGTGGTGCGCAAATCGAGCGCCGCCGCGCGGCGCTCGATCTGATAGGCACAGAAGATCATTTGGCTGACCCCAGACAACCGCATGGGCACTACGGAAGCTGGCCGCCCCCACCTACCGCGGCATTTCTCTAGCGACGACGCTTGAGCTGTTGAATCTGGGCCAACATGCTTCGATTGTGCTGTTCACTCCTGGCAATAACCTGAAGGCCTGCATCGATCCCCTTTCTCCCCTCACCCGTCGCTGCCTTGGATTGGCGTTTGAAGAAATCCATGGCCTGCCGCGACGTGTACTGGCGCGCGACCAAGTCGCACACCCGCCAGCAGAACACTCCGTCCTGGTACTGGGAGTAGGTGTCGCATAGCACACGATAGATCTGCTGCTTCTGCGCATCGTCATAGCGATGGAACTCCCACCCCACCTGCTCCACCAGGTGGCTCATGCCTGGCTTGTCACACAATGTGCACGAAGCGAACACGGCAACGACAAAGTCGACGGCAACCTGCGGTGTATCCAGCTCGCAGGACGCATCATCAAACGCCTGGGACAACACGTACAGCGTCTTTCTGACCTTCGGCCCTTGTGCCGCCTGCATGGCTTCGAAGATTCCCTTGAAGGGGCTGCTTTCAGCGACCGCCATGCACACTCCCCTTCAAGGAAAAACGTCCAGAAAATCGTCATAGTTGGCGTAGTGGTTCAAGCATTCGATCAACGTGGGCGTGCTCACACTTGCATCCTGCGACACGGCCAGGTCGATGACATCCTGGAATTGATCGCACGCGTAGCAGAACTCAAACCCAAGCGTCTGCACAACTAGCGGCATGACTTCATTGTCGTCCTCGCCAAAAGAGGGGGTTTCCCCCACAAGCACCCTCATCCCCTGCATCAGCTCATCCGCGTCCCGCTCACTGTAGAGCGCGTAGGTATGCTGCCTGTCTTCCCTGTTCCTTACCCACTGAACAACTTCCTCGATCCGGTAGATTTTGTTGAGCTCAAAACCACTCATGGCAACCCCTTGTCATCCATCAAACCCGATCACGAAAACTGGAACGTCAGCAGGCCGCACGTGCCTGGCCTGCATTGCGTGTGGAAGTCAGTACTCAAGAACACATAGACCACGCCATCGGAAAAGACCCCCGGTGCCCCGGCAAGCCCCACATCGAAATCATCGCCATTGACCATCATTCGGCATGCGTGCCCTTCAACCTGCTCGCGGCCCTTCAGCCAGGCAATGTGCTGGCTCACGCGAGACGTGAATTGCCGGCAGCGTTCAGGTTCGTCCGTGAGTTCCAACTGGATCGTGCGCGCGGGCGAGAGTGCGTCATGGCCACCACTGCTAGCGGTGCCGCTGTTATCGTGAAGGAGCACGACCGAGGCATTACCCGCTTCGCTTGTGAGTGTTTCCCAGTGCAGGTAAGTGTCTTCCCGATCGTAGGGCGTAAAGAACGACAACCAACCCTCACTGCCCTCTTCAACCCAGGCGGTGGGAATCGTCATCAGGTGGAGCTGTGGGTCGCCTTTGCTGTCGACGGGCCAGTACCGATCATCAGGCAGCAAACAGCCGCCTCCCGCATGGGGCTCGGCAAGATCGGCCAGGGTTGCCTTGAACCTCAGTCGCTTCATGGTGCCCACCCCATAGTCGACGCCCATTCGGCGAACGGTTGAACGCAGATTTCAGCCCGCACAAAGACGCACGCGCTACCCGCCATCACGCTTGCAGCCCTTGAGCATTGATTGCCCATACCCAGACCCTCTCAAATGCCTCTTGCGTGATGGGTTCTGCGTCGAACTCGCCAGACGCATTGATTGCCTCAATGCTCGGGATGGGTTGGTCACTCAAAATCGAATCGCCCACATCTGCCGCCTTGGATGCATAACCACACACTGCCCCACCTTTGAATAACTCGACCTTCCTGGTCTCCCAGGAGCCACCGTCCACCTCTTGGAATATCAGGTGCGGCTCATCGGCATGCGCATGATTCCACTTAACCTTGAGAAACCTCATGAATGCCGCCCTCTTCCGCCTCCTGCGCCTTCAAGCTTGCCCCAGTGCTGGACCAAGGTGTGCTCGCAGGTGCTCGCCACAGTCAGTCAACCCGTGCAGACCGCCCTGGCGCGGTCGCTCAAGTGATCGGCCGCTTGGTAGATTTCACGCTGTATATCGCTGTCATACAGGTCAGCGCTGCTGGTCATCGCTCCCCACATGTCCAGGAAGATCTCAGCCAGGTTCTTGGGGATGGCGTCCTGGCCATCCAGATGCGCTTTGATCTGTTTCAACAGGGCCATCAATTCCTGGTACAAAGTACCATCAAGCCCGCGTTTTTCACGCAGTTGCAGGTCCAAGTCCAACCACTTTTCAATAAAACTATCGATCAAATCATCAACCATAGAGTGATGTCCCAAGGTCGAACAATCCGGTGCATACGTCTGGCCCCGTCACGGATAAACCCCTCGCTCAACCACAACCTGTTTCGGTGACTACTGCGCCGTCCGTAAACTCAATCACATACCAGTTCACCGCGACAAGAAACGTACCATTTTCGTCAGCAACAAAGTATTCCATACCATAACAAGCCTCCATCAACCTCGATATATCCCGAACATCATCAATTACAACAACCACATGCTTATTAAACGCATCCTGCTCAAAAAACATCCAGCCAGCACCAGGCTTGACCGATAGAAAAAACGAAAACTCATGCTCATCGGTCGGCAGTTTACTGGCGCCCTCACCAATACTCAAGTGACCAACCGTCTTCCAGGGTTTGTACCTATCCAAGACAACTGAAATGTACTTGGCAGCCATCTCATCGTCGGCAAGGTGCGCCTTCACGCCTATCCGATTTGCTGCATTCAATAACTCATAAGCATGACAAAATTCATGACATGCCAAATTCAACCCCCTCGCCCTACTTGCTTTCATCATGCGGCCATCATTTATGTTCTCTACACGTCCCGAAGCCGAATAACACCCATTGCCTTTCACCCTACAATAAAATATGAGCCATCACAGAAGCAATGGCTCAACCGGCGTAGAAAGCCGCATATTGCGCTTTATGCCGATTACATAACCATCCAGATTTGCCAGCTTGATTTCACCTAGTGCCGCAGGCCGTGTTTCCCACTCGTCCCTCCAGGCAAACCACTTTGCTTGATGGGTTCGTGCAACATCACAAGCCATATCGACATCCTCCGTACAAGCGTCAAACTCGGCAGCGTAGCCAATCACCGCGCCTCCCTCGATTTTTATCAGGCACAAATAATCACTTTGCCCATAGCCGTCCACATCAATAGCCATCGCCACATAATACACGCTCACAGCGCTCGACCTTTCTCATTTCGAATAACACGACAAAAAACTTCTCACACCGGAAAACGCCAGCCACATTAAATTCAAGAGCACACGTTTCATTCGTAAACTCTCGCAGCCATCAGCATATCTGCAACCACGTTCAATGCCGCACATTCAGGCTGCGCTTGATGGGTGTTCTCATAGTACCCGTCCATATCTTCTACCCAAGCCGCCATCGCCTCGAGGTAACTCACCAAGTCCCCATTCTGCCACGCTTCAGGATTCTCCCTCAGGTCTTTCACCAAAGAAAATATCAGACTGACAAGGTCACTTTTATTCTCAACCAGAATACGTTCTTCCAACATATCAATCACCGAAAGCCTTTCGTTTCCCTACAGGTCCCAAGGCGAGGAAATGGCAAAGTAACCATGCCGCCATGCCCATTTTTACTTCTCGACTACCCAGCTCAGAGCAGCCAATCAGCCATAATCACGAGCCAACCAGCTTGGCTTTCAGAAATAGGTAGAATGCATCCAGCACATCCATGCCCAAATCAACCAGATTCAAAAAATGATAGTAGATGGGCGTCTCACTGTCCGCTTGGCTGCCCGCCCACTCCTTATCCCCAGCAAAGCAACCTATCGCAGCGCGAGCATACGCTGCCAGCACGCGATCCGCAGCCCTCTCCATGTCGTGTATTTGCCAAAGCGTAACCAGCGCATCATCCCTCTGCGCTTTACCAACATTATTCACCCCAACCCTGCCGATCGCTACAAGATGGTCCTTCACCTCGGCCAAAGCAATGGCATTAGGTGTAGACACCCTTTGCTGGCCATGCATATCAATCAAAAAATCAGAACACCAAGCAGCCAAGCGACTTACAGACACTTGCTTATCAATTGCAAGCGCTTCTAGCTCGTCAGCCTTCGAGTAATAATATTGATCTAACATAAGCTCCCTGCTCAGTGAGACACTCGTCCCTTCAAGGTGGATTTCGAAACTGCCGACATCGACTCATCGTGGGCCACCCCAGCACGTGAAGTGGTGCCGAGCCATTCAAACTACCTTCACGGACGTCTAACCAGGATGAAATCCGCGCCCCCTCAAAAAATCCAGAACATCTTTTAACAACCTATCGTACACACCGTTCCCCACCCACCAGACAGCCTAGACATGCTCCATCACCTCAACCGACCGCCCAACCACGTAGCAGAAACTGTACTTGCGGATATTTTCAATCGACATCGGCTCGTGGCCAAAATCCCCACTCACCTCCAAACACACCTCCCCCCCAAGCCTCACGAGCTTGACCTTCGAGTTAATGACAATCGGGATGACTGTCGAGCGCACTTCGCTCACACCCCGAACGCACACATCCACCCTTCGCCAAACATTGGCGTCCAACGAATAATTCTCTGCGTACAACTCAAGCTTGACAGAGCAGGCACCCTCTTCCGAGAACACATACTCAAACGCCTTCAACAGACCATCATCAAAGCCGCAATACTGTTCAAAAATCTTTTCCGCCTCATTTAAATCCATATGTCGCCCACCATCCTTTCGTCACTGAACACCCGATGAAACCATGCCCTACTCCGTTAGAACCGGGCTTGGCGAATATATCGACCAGCACCACGGCCGTGCTTGATGATTCCTGGCAAGCCTAGAATAAAGTGAGGCACGAAAAAATCAAGGAACACATTCACAAGGCGCTCCTGATCACACACGCGAACCGTTGCTCATAACGGCTCAAAATCAATCAACCCAGGAAAACAATCAGGCAACGATTTAGCCTTCACCTCGCCACTGAGAACGCTCTCCAGCAGACGGCCTAAACCACAATTAAAATACTCAGCTTCAGGCGACCTGGCTGAAACCATTGCAGTCAGCCATTCATCACTATTGATGTCGGCATCAAACACCCAGAAAAGATAATCGCCATTATCCGTCACCCCTACGGGGATCAGCCCCTCCGCCTCGGGATACACGACATAGTTATAGCAACCCCCTGACGCCTCCAAGAAACGGAAATCCTCCAGGACCTGCTTGAACTGCTCAAAGAAATTAGTCCCTTCGTCGTTACTGAACGGATTAAATATCACTACAAAATCCGCAATTCGCCCGGAACCATAGACATTTATGAATTCAATATAATCCGCCGGGAACGCTATTTCCCCCTCGAACTTCGGCCATCGCTTTCCGTGCCCTGATTCGAAGGGTGAACCCGGTGGCGTCAACACGTTCACCAAACCTTGAATGGTCATTTCTACTCCCCAAGAGGACCCAGCACAGTCACTTATCAAACCCACACAAGCCTTCTGCCTTATCGGCATCCCGCAGCCGTTCCAGAAGGCCCGTAGATACCGGCAGCCGCTCCCCTGTGGACCTCCCTGTCAGACGATGACCGAGCTTGGGGGGCAAGCGAATGTGTGGCATCGGTTCTGCCGGTGCCTACGGATTGTGCGCTGCATGCCCATCATCGATGCCACCAGCGCTCATATCATTGCGCGTGATAATAACCTTCGCTCCGTTCGATTCGTTCCTTAAACGCAACACACTCACACTCCGCCCACTACTAATACATTGGCGGAGCTCTCCATGGATCACTCACTCAAACCCTTGCGCTTCCCGCTCGCTGCCCTGGCAGTGGTGGTGCTCAGCGCTTGCGGTCGCACCCCCGACGCCGTGCAGGCTCCCGCCGCGCCCAAGGTCAGCGTAGCCAAGGTGATCGAGCAACCGATCAACGAATGGGACGAGTTCACCGGCCGCCTCGAGGCGCCGGAAACCGTCGAGGTGCGCCCGCGCGTCTCCGGCCAGATCGACCAGGTGGCCTTCACCGAAGGCGCCCAGGTCAAGAAAGGCGACCTGCTGTTCCAGATCGACCCGCGCCCGTTCCAGGCTGAAGTTCGCCGCCTCGAAGCCCAACTGCAACAAGCCAAGGCCACCGCCGTGCGCAGCGCCAACGAAGCCAGCCGTGGCGAGCGTCTGCGCGACAGCAACGCCATCTCCGCGGAGCTGGCCGAGTCGCGCACCAGCGCCGCCGCCGAGGCCCGCGCCGGGGTCGACGCGATCCAGGCACAGCTCGACCTGGCCCGCCTGAACCTGAGCTTCACCCGCGTCACCGCGCCCATCAGCGGCCGCGTCAGCCGCGCCCAGTTCACCGCCGGCAACATCGTCACGGCCGATGTCACCCCGCTGACCAGCGTGGTTTCCACCGACAAGGTGTACGCCTACTTCGACGCCGACGAGCGCGTGTACCTCAAGTACAGCCAGCTCGCCCGCGACGGCCAGCGCGGCCAGAGCACCCCGGTGTACCTGGGCCTGACCAACGAAACCGGCAACCCGCACCTGGGCCAGATGAACTTCGTCGACAACCAGGTCAACCCGCGCACCGGCACCATCCGTGGCCGCGCCGTGTTCGACAACCGCGACGGCCAGTTCACCCCAGGCCTGTACGCACGCCTGAAGCTGGTCGGCAGCGCCCAGTACGACGCCGTGCTGATCAACGACGAAGCGGTCGGCACGGACCTTGGCAAGAAGTTCGTGCTGGTGATGGACAAGGACAACAAGGCCGCCTACCGCGCCGTGGAACTGGGGCCCAAGCTCGAAGGCCTGCGCATCGTGCGCAGCGGCCTGGGCAAGGATGACCGCATCGTGGTCAAGGGCCTGCAGCGCGTGCGCCCTGGCTCGCCGGTCACCCCGGAGGAAACGCCGATGGCCAGCGAGCAGACCCTCGCCGCCCTCGCCCAGCAGCGCCAGGCCCTGGAGGCCAGCAACCCGGCGCCGAAAGTGGCCGGCACCAATGAAAAAGTCGCCAGCGCCCAGGCGCCGCGCGGTTAAGGGACGACACCGATGAACTTTTCGAAATTCTTCATTACCCGGCCGATCTTCGCCGCGGTGCTGTCGCTGGTGCTGCTGATCGCGGGATCGATCTCGCTGTTCCAGCTGCCGATCAGCGAATACCCCGAAGTGGTGCCGCCCACCGTGGTGGTGCGCGCCAACTTCCCCGGCGCCAACCCCAAGGTGATCGGCGAAACCGTCGCCGCGCCGCTGGAGCAGGCCATCACCGGTGTCGAGAACATGCTGTACATGTCCTCGCAGTCCACCGCCGACGGCAAGCTGACCCTGACCATTACCTTCGCCCTGGGCACCGACCTGGACAATGCCCAGGTGCAGGTACAGAACCGCGTGACCCGCACCCAGCCCAAGCTGCCGGAGGAAGTCACCCGTATCGGTATCACCGTCGACAAGGCCTCGCCCGACCTGACCATGGTTGTGCACCTGACTTCGCCGGACAACCGCTACGACATGCTCTACCTGTCCAACTACGCCATCTTGAATATCAAGGATGAGCTGGCGCGCCTGGGCGGCGTGGGCGACGTGCAGCTGTTCGGCATGGGCGACTACTCGCTGCGGGTGTGGCTCGACCCGAACAAGACCGCCTCGCGCAACCTGACCGCCAGCGATGTGGTGGCCGCCATTCGCGAGCAGAACCGCCAGGTGGCCGCCGGCCAGCTGGGCGCCCCGCCCGCCCCGGGTTCGACCAGCTTCCAGCTGTCGATCAACACCCAGGGCCGCCTGGTCAACGAGGAAGAGTTCGAGAACATCATCATCCGTGCCGGCGCCAACGGCGAGATCACGCGCCTGAAGGACATCGCCCGGGTCGAGCTCGGCTCCAGCCAGTACGCCCTGCGTTCGCTGCTGAACAACCAGCCGGCCGTGGCCATCCCGATCTTCCAGCGCCCGGGCTCCAACGCCATCGAGATCTCCGACGAAGTGCGGGCGAAGATGGCCGAGCTGAAGAAAGAGTTCCCGGAAGGCATGGACTACAGCATTGTCTATGACCCGACCGTGTTCGTCCGTGGTTCCATCGAAGCGGTGGTGCACACCCTGTTCGAAGCGCTGATCCTGGTCGTGCTGGTGGTGATCCTGTTCCTGCAGACCTGGCGCGCCTCGATCATCCCGCTGATGGCCGTGCCGGTCTCGCTGATCGGTACCTTCGCGGTGATGCACCTGTTCGGCTTCTCGCTCAACGCGCTGTCGTTGTTTGGGTTGGTGCTGGCCATCGGTATCGTGGTGGACGACGCCATCGTCGTGGTGGAGAACGTCGAGCGTAATATCGGGCTTGGCCTGAAACCGCTGGAAGCCACGCAGAAGGCCATGAGCGAAGTGACCGGCCCGATCATCGCCACCGCCCTGGTGCTGTGCGCCGTGTTCGTACCTGCCGCGTTCATCTCGGGGCTTACCGGGCAGTTCTACAAACAGTTCGCCCTGACCATCGCCATCTCCACCGTGATCTCGGCGTTCAACTCGCTGACCCTGTCGCCGGCCCTGGCCGCCGTGCTGCTGAAGGACCACCACGCGCCCAAGGACCGTTTCTCGCGGTTCCTCGAGAAGCTGCTGGGCAGCTGGCTGTTCGCGCCGTTCAACCGCTTCTTCGACCGCGCCAGCCATGGCTATGTCGGCGGCGTGCGCCGGGTCATCCGCTCCAGCGGCATCGCCCTGTTCGTCTATGCAGGCCTCATGGGGCTGACCTACCTGGGCTTTTCGTCCACCCCGACCGGCTTTGTCCCGGCCCAGGACAAGCAGTACCTGGTGGCCTTCGCCCAGCTGCCTGACGCCGCCAGCCTCGACCGTACGGAGGCGGTGATCAAGAAGATGAGCGAGATCGCCCTCAAGCAACCGGGCGTGGCCGATTCGGTGGCCTTCCCAGGCCTGTCGATCAACGGCTTCACCAACAGCCCGAACAGCGGCATCGTGTTCACCCCGCTCAAGCCGTTCGACGAGCGCAAGGACCCGAGCCAGTCGGCGCAGGCCATCGCCGCGGCGCTGAACGCCCAGTTCGCCGATATCCAGGACGCCTACATCGCGATCTTCCCGCCACCGCCGGTACAAGGCCTTGGCACCATCGGCGGCTTCCGCCTGCAGATCGAGGACCGTGGCAACCTGGGTTATGAGGCGCTGTACAAAGAGACCCAGAACATCATCGCCAAGAGCCGCAGCGTGCCGGAGCTGGCGGGCCTGTTCACCAGCTACCAGGTCAACGTGCCGCAGGTCGATGCCGCCATCGACCGGGAAAAGGCCAAGACCCACGGCGTGGCGATCACCGACATCTTCGACACCCTGCAGGTGTACCTGGGCTCGCTGTACACCAACGACTTCAACCGCTTTGGCCGCACCTATCAGGTCAATGTCCAGGCCGAACAGCAGTTCCGCCTCGACGCCGAGCAGATCGGCCAGCTGAAGGTGCGCAACAACCTGGGCGAGATGATCCCGCTGGCAACCTTCCTCAAGGTCAGCGACACCTCGGGGCCTGACCGGGTCATGCACTACAACGGCTTCATCACTGCCGAAATCAACGGTGCCGCAGCACCCGGCTACAGCTCCGGCCAGGCCGAAGCTGCGATCGAGAAGTTGCTGAAAGAGGAGCTGCCCAACGGCATGACCTTCGAATGGACCGACCTGACCTACCAGCAGATCCTCTCGGGCAACACCGCGCTGTTCGTGTTCCCGCTCTGCGTGCTGCTGGCCTTCCTGGTGCTGGCCGCCCAGTACGAGAGCTGGAGCCTGCCGCTGGCGGTGATCCTGATCGTGCCGATGACCCTGCTGTCGGCCATCACCGGGGTGATTGTCTCGGGTGGCGACAACAACATCTTCACCCAGATCGGTTTGATCGTGCTGGTGGGCCTGGCGTGCAAGAACGCGATCCTGATCGTCGAGTTCGCCAAGGATGAACAGGCCAAGGGCCTCGACCCGCTGGCCGCGGTACTGGAAGCCTGCCGCCTGCGTCTGCGGCCGATCCTGATGACCTCGATCGCCTTCATCATGGGCGTGGTGCCGCTGGTGTTCTCCTCCGGCGCCGGCTCGGAAATGCGTCACGCCATGGGTGTGGCGGTGTTCTCGGGGATGATCGGGGTGACCGTGTTCGGCCTGTTCCTGACCCCGGTGTTCTTCTTCCTGATCCGCCGTTTCGTCGAGCGTCGCCAGGCCCGCAAGGCCGAGCGCAGCGTCGCGCTGGAGAACCACGCATGAAGTTGCTCAAACCCCTGACCCCGAGCCTGCTGGCCCTGGCCCTGGCGGCCTGCGCCGTGGGCCCGGACTACAAGACGCCGGACACCGCGCCGGCCAGGCTGGACAGCGGCCTGGAGGCCAAGGCCTTCGACCGCAGCCGCTTCGAGAGCGTGTGGTGGAAGCAGTTCGACGACCCGGTGCTCAACCAGCTGGTGCAAGCCTCGCTGGAGGGCAACCGTGACCTGCGTGTGGCGTTCGCCCGCCTGAAGGCGGCGCGGGCGATCCGCGAGGATGTGTCCAACGACCAGATCCCGGTAGTCACCAGCCGCGCCAGCAGCGACCTGGGCAAGGGCCAGATCCCGGGCCAGACTGAACGTCGGGTCAACAGCGAGCGCTACGACCTGGGCCTGGACATGGCCTGGGAGCTCGACCTGTTCGGCCGCATCCAGCGCCAGATCGAGGCCAGCGAAGCCCAGGAAGCCGCCGCCGAAGCCGACCTGCAACAGCTGCAGGTCAGCCTGATCGCCGAGCTGGTCGACGCCTACGGCCAACTGCGCGGCGCCCAGTTGCGCGAGCAGATCGCCGTGGCCAACCTCAAGACCCAGCAGCAGTCGCGGGACATCACCGTGACCCTGCGCGATACCGGGGTCGGCAACGAACTCGACGTGGTGCGCGCCGACGCCCGCCTGGCGGGTGTCGAAGCCACCGTGCCGCAATTACAGGCCGCACAGGTGCGGGCGAAAAACCGCATCGCCACCCTGCTGGGCCAGCGCCCGGACGCGATGACCGTGGACCTGTCGCCCAAGGCCCTGCCGGCCATCGCCAAGGCCCTGCCGGTGGGCGACCCGGGCGAACTGCTGCGCCGCCGCCCGGACATCCGCAGCGCCGAGCGCCAGCTGGCGGCGGCCACGGCGAACGTGGGCGTGGCCACCGCCGACCTGTTCCCGCGGGTCAGCCTGAGCGGCTTCCTCGGTTTCACCGCCGCGCGCGGCTCGCAGATCGGCTCGGCGGCGTCC